>JADHUC010000020.1 GCA_016784735.1 Pirellulaceae bacterium
CGGCCGACGAGCTTGGGGGTGGCCAACGATAACGGTGCCTTGGTGTTCACCGCAGAGGGGGCGAACACGGAGATGCCGTGGCTGCTGGATCTGAAGGGCTTTGGCGTCAGCGGCGATGAGCGCTACCTCCTGATTCGTTATCAGGCGGTCGGCGTGGCCACCCCACCGGGAAATTACTTCCTGCACGGCCAGGAGGGCACTGTTGGCGGTCGGGCGTATGCGCTGGCGGATGAGGTTCAGGCGGACGGGCGGTGGCATACGCTGGCAGTGGACCTGGTTGCCATCCAGCCGCTAGAGATCACCCATCGCCTGGCGATCAAGTTGATCGTGGGCGATGGCGGTAGCGCGAGACTGACGGTTGCCCGTATTTGGTTTGCCGATGAACTACCGGCGGACGCGCAGATCGCGGCACTGCCAGGGCAGGCAAGACAGAAGACCGTCACCGTGACGTGGCCGGCGAACGAGGCGATTGTGCCGCAACCGGGCTGGACCAGGACTCCTGCTACGGACTTCGAGGCACGGCCGGAGGGCAGCGCGACGACGTTCACCGTACGCGACGCGGCCAAAGGCATGCGCTGGCTGGCTGCCTTGCCTCAGCCCGTGAATCTTGCCGCTACGCCCTACCTCTCTTTGCGTTACCGGGCTGATGGAGATCTCGATGGCGCCACCTATATCATTTGGCTCGGTGGCAAACGGTCCAGCTCAGGCGACGAAGCGATCGTTGCGTTGGCGGCCAAAGACATCCAGAGTGACGGCACCTGGCACAATACGGTTGTTAAGGTAAACGCGCCCTTTACCGCCACCCAACTTGCCATTGGGTTGGACTGTCTGAGCGGGCACGCCACGCTGACTCTCGATACGATCCGATTCAGTTCGCGCCCTCTCCGCTGGAAGCTGGCCGACATGCTGGTTCACCAGCGCCGGGATGCAGCATGGCCGCGAGACAAGGAGGGGTTCGTTGCCGAGCCGATACGTATTGCGGGCGGTCGACCGTCGGCCTTCTTTGCGCAGCGGCTCGGACTGGAGGATTGGTTCAGCTCGCCCCACGTATCCATCGTCGGTGTTCCATTCGAAGTGCCGACGGACATTGGGCAAATCGCTCAGACCGGCACGGACAATTTCGGCACACTGTCGCTCGCCCTTCCTCAAGGCGTGCGCGAGGTCTACTTGCTGACGGCCAATTCCGCGCCGGCGACCGAGCCGTGGGGCATCGACTGGAAGCATCCCAAGCCCCAGGAGATGCTGGACGTACCCGAAAAGGTGTTCTATGAGATTCGCTACGAATCGGGCCCGCCCGATCTTGTATTGCCGTTGGACGTGGCGACCGGGCGGTGGGGCATGAAGCGCGGGCTGAGCGTCAACGTGGTGCACCCCGATCCGGCGCGCCGGGCAACGGAGTTGATACTGCACGACCGGATGCAGACGGCCAGCTTCGCCATCGTGGCCGCCACGATGCGGCAGGATGTGCCGTACTTCGAGGAGCCGAACTGGGATCACTTGGCCTATGGTCCCGTGCCGACCAACGGGCTGGCGGATGCCCGTCCGGCCACGTTTTCTGCGTCCGAGCCGGCGGTGGGTGCCGGCGTCCTGCAAGCACAGTTCAACACGTCCGCCGGCCTATCGTGGTCGCAGCTTGAAATCGCCGGACTGGAGGGCCAACTGTCATGCGGCGACGGGCCGGTGTTCGAGGTACACGTGGAGGGCAAATTGCTGAGCCCGGCCGATTGGTCGGTCGAGAAAACGGAGGCCGTTGGGTCGGGACGTTGTTTTGTGCTGAAGCATGCCAAGTCGCAACTCGCGGCACGCGTGGAGTGCCTTGCCGGACAGGGCAACGAGATGCGGATGCGAATGTCGCTCGCCAATACAGGCAGCGCACCGATCGCGGCCACCTTGTACTTTCCGATCCTGCGCGACGTCCGGGTCGGCGACTCGGCCGGCACCTGGTATCTGTTCGGCAAACGCGGCGGTATCGTCCACTCAGCCAAGACCCGTTTCCGCGAGCCATTGGGCGAACGGCACCCGCTGCAAGTGGACGGGTTCTTCAACCCGCACACCGGATTGGCCCTTGCCTGCATGACGCACGACCAAGTGGCTCAACATCATCTCATCAACGTTGCCAAGAACGACGGTGGCGGCCAGTGGTACCCGGAGTATGTCGAGCGCGACTTGGCACCCGGCGAGAGCTTTACGCCAACCGAGGCGGCGCTGGTTCTGTTAGCAGGCGATTGGCGAGCCATCTTTTCTGCCTACACCGATTGGCTGAAGACATGGTTTCAGCCGATCGCACCGCGAAAGCCCTGGTTCGAGCGAGCCTTCGCAATGGCCAGCGGCAACGCCCATTACGCCGCTGCCGCAAGTCCGCGAGAGCGCGGCGCAGTCGAACCAAACGTCGATATCATGCTCCAGCACATCGGATTGTGCGACTACACTCACTTGTTTGGCTGGTCAGCCTCCAAACGCTACGGCGACTGGGGCGACTATGACCACTACGACGAGACCGTCGGCGGGCTGGCTTACTTTCGCGATAACATCCGGCGCGTCCAGCAGCGCGGTGTCGCGGTCAGCCTCTACTTGGACGGCTACCTGAGCAGTGAACAAGGCAAACTTGTCGGCACACGCGCTGAACAGTGGGCGATGAAACGCCCCGACGGCTCACCACAATTCATCGCCGCCTATGACGCCTATAACCAGTGTCCCTACCAACAGGGCTGGCAAGACCATTTGGCCGCTGCGTATCGTCGCGTTCAAAAGGACCTCCAACCGCAGGTCATGTACATCGACGAATACGGGGCGACCGACGGGCGGTGGCTGTGCCATGCCAAGGACCACGGGCACAACGGCTACGAGATCCCCTATGCCGGCGAAGTGGCAATGCTGAAGCGCATTCGCGAGGCCGTCGGTCCTGACGTGGTGCTATACACGGAATACCCGCCCGCCGAGGTCAGCCGGCAATGGCTCGACGGCTCCATCACCTATCAGGCCCTGTGGAGCGCCGACCAGGAATCGTTGGCGCCACATTTTATTGATCTTCCTCGTTTCGCATTTCCTGATTTCAAGCAACTTCACATCATCTACTACGTCACCAACCGCGCCGGCAACTGGTGGCTATTGAAGTTTCCCTTCTTCAATGGCGAGGTGTATCGTGTCGGCGTGCCCAACCTGCCCACCATGGATGAGCCGTCGCTGGCCTTCCTCCGCCGAGCGATCGAAGTGCAGTGCGCCCACCGCGACGCATTTGCTTCGCCCGACGTCCACCCGCTCGTTCCCACCGAGGTCAGCGGCGTCTTCGCCAACCAGTTCCGGACACCGAAGGAAAGCGTCTGGACGCTCTACAACGCCAATGGACGAAGCGTGCACCAACCGGTGCTGCAGGTAGAGCACATGTCAGGCGCGACCTATGAAGACGCCTGGCAAGGGAAACCTCTTCTTCCGGCAGTCCAGAACGGCTGGGCCCGGATTGCGACCGAGTTGGGCCCCAAAGGCATTGGCTGCGTCGTTCAGAAAATTCCGTAGATGGCGATGGCCAACAAGGCGCAGCGCTGGGACGACCAAATTCAGAAACGGTCGTCCTTATCAAAGATTCCCAAAACACCCAGATGTGGGCCAGCGGCATTGCCGTTCTCGAAACTTGCTTTGTCGTCGGCACTCATTGGTCTTCCGCGCCCAACTTATGGTGTTCGCATGGTCCCATTGTCTGCGAAGTAATAGCGCAAGTACTGCGATCCCAGTTCGCGGAAATCGTCGAAGGCGGCGGTCAGTGCGGCTTGTGTGGTAGGCTTGTGCTCATTGGGCAGGGATTTCTCGTTGTACTCGGGGTACTTGTTCTCCATCAGCAGGTTCTCCACGCTGGCATAGCGCATGCCCGGCCCGAATTTCCGAATCGGCTTGGTACGCCACCACATTTGCCCGGCAATTATGAAATCCACCGGCCGCACGCCTTCATGCAAAATCTCCAACGGCTGGCTGGTGTCCGACTGCCACCAGCCGTCGCCGCCGCCCAAGAAGATCCTCCCCTGGTAATCCCGAATGGTGATTGCTTCGCGATCCACGGTGCTGATCTTGGACGCCCCGATGGTCACCCGGCCCGACGTCTGGCCCGACCCGCCTACGGCGAGTAGATACCGTTGATTCGACTCGGAATAAAAGTCGGCGACGATCACGTCCTGGTTGTCTAGCACATCCAGTGCATAGTTATGGCAGGCGTCATTGTGGAACAGGAACCAGGCGATGCCGTAAGCTCCCCAGGCCGGAGCGACTCGTCGGCGGTGACTGGGGACGGAGAACAACACGCAGTACACAGAAGACACGAAAGCAGAACACGGAACGATAGGATGCTTGAGCCGAACGTAATGCTGTTCATGAAGTCATTCTCCGTGCGTTCCGTGGTTGCGCATCTCTGTGGTTCCGCGCTGACCCAGGCCCGAGTCATTGAAATAGCGAACATCGGTTGATAGGTTAAACGTGCGTGCGGTGCCGGTCAAATGTCGCGCACGTGAGTTCACCATTGCTGACCCGCTTAAGCGAAACATCTACATACTCACATGAACAAGCCTACATTGACCGTTTATGCCGCCATGGCGGCGCTTCTCATGCTTTCTTTGCCGGTAACCCTGCAAGCCCAGGTAGTTGTCGACACCATCTTCGGCGACGGGCCGGCCGTGCAGACGCCCGCTCCAGACCGGATTACCGGCGCGCTGCCGACAGGCTGGGGCGATAATACGTCCTGGGCCAAGGTTTGGGTCGATTACCGCCCTGGCAACGACCAGGGTAGGCCCTACACGCGCGTGGCCACTTCGAAGATCGAAGAGGGCTGGACACAACTGCAACACGCGCTGCCCAAACTGGTCGGCGAGACCTACGTGCGGCTGGAACTGACGGCCCGATCTCTGGACGACAGGATGTTGACGGTCGGCCTTCGGGATGTTGGGTTGCCTTATGAATGGCACTGCGAGGCCCGCCCGAAACTCGATGCGGAATGGAAATCGCTTCGCTATGAGTTTCGACTGGGAAAGATCGACCACCCAATCGGCCTCTACGTGATGTCGGAGGGTACGGGCAACTTCGATCTCGGCACCGTCAAGCTGACCTACTTCAGCCGCGAGGAACTGATTGCCGAATTGAAACAGCGCGCCGAGAACGGGGGATCGAAGAACCTACTGCGTCAGAGCCGCTTTCCGTTGGGAATGCAAATGGGCTGGTCGCTTAATCGTGACCATTCCGATGGCGATGAAGTCGTGATCGAAAGCGACCGGAACTGCGCCGGCCCGTCCGGGTTCTCCCCACTTCATGTGCGAGGACCAAACGGCGTGCGTTTCCACACGGCGCCGTTCGGTGTTCCCAATGCGTTCGGCAAGCATTTTGCCAGCGTGTCGCTGAAGGGTGCGACACAAGTGACTGTCCGCGTCCTTTGCGACGGGCGAACACTGGCCTCGCGGGACGTTCAACTCAGCGACCAGTGGCAGCGCATCAACTTGGCTTTTGAACCGCGACTTTTGGCCGACTGCTATTCACTTCGCCTGGAGTCCAGGCAGTCGTGTGACTTCTATCTGGATGCGATGCAGGTCGCACCGGCGGATGAGCAGACGGGTGGTCCGGCGGAGTTCGCGGCCCAAATGCCTTACGAGGTAGCGCTGCAAGTTCCCGCCAGCGATGCATCGGCCGCACGCGTGCAGTTCGACGATGAGCCGGCCTCGCTGGATTTTTGTGTGACAAGCACCGAGCCGACGCACGGTGCGACCCTGCATGCCAAGGTGTTCAATGCGTACGGTGAATCCCACGAACTGCCAGGCATCCTGCTTGAGGGTGCGATGGTCGACGGTCGCTTCGACAACTTCATGCAGAAGGTTGAGAAGCCGTACGGACCGCATCGTGTGGAGGCCTGGGTCGAGGATGCCACGGGAACGCGGATCAGCACGTTCAACGAGATGCTCGTCTATCGTTTACCGCGTCCCAAGTATTGGGGCCGGGACGCGCCGAACTCGGCCTTCGGCGTGCATACGAACTCCACAACACGGCACTGTGTGATGCTCAAAGCGATCGGAGCCAACTGGACGCGTCTGCACGATGCGGGCCTGGACTACATCGGCTGGTACCATCTGGAGCCTGAGAAGGGTCGATGGCAGTTTCGTGACGAACCTATCCAGCGATATCGCAAACATCACGTCATGATCCTGGGCGAGTTGGGGACGGCGCCGCCTTGGGCGTCTCACCACCCAGGCTATCACGTGAACGGCTATTTCGATCGCTTCTATCAACCTCGCGAGATGTCGGACTATGCCCGCTATGTCCGAACGGTCGCCCAGCGTTACAAGGGCGTGATCCACGCTTGGGACGTGTGGAATGAACCGTGGATCACGGCCTGGTGGGGTATCGGCTACGACAAGAAACAGGGAACTGGCCGGGCGGGATACGTTCGCTCTCCAACGGCCCAGGCGGATTTCGCCCGGCTGATGGAGACGGCGTACACCAATGTCAAGGCGATCGATCCGCAGGCGATCGTGCTGGGGATCAATACCACGACCGGCGGAGGCGGTGATAACTTTGGCGGCGACCAGTGGACGCAAGGCGTCGTCGATGCCGATGGCTTGAACCACCTAGATGCCATCGCGTATCACCACTACACCAGCCACGTCAATTTGCGACCCGACGACGACGTGGAGCACGGTCACCAAACAGCCGTGGGCTATGTGGCTGTTCAGAACGGTGGCGAGCTGACCATGCCGGTTTGGATGACGGAAGGCCAGAACGCTCTGAGGTTGGCGCTGCCGGACATGTACCATCACACACTGCCGAACCCGCCGGCGGATAGCGATCCTTTCCTGGCCGGTGACCGGCAGGTGCGTTTTCTGACGGCCCTGCGAGCAAAAGGCGTTGCGAAAGCATTCCTGTACTCGATGCACAGTCACGGCTACTTCGATGGCGGCGGCACTTGGCGAGCGATCACCACGGGCGAGGGTTTTCTGCACACGCAAGGCGCTGCGATTGCCGCGTTGGCCCGGCAGATCGAGGATCACCATTTCACGCGGCGCGAGGGAGCGGCCGAGGGAGTGTGGGCGTACGTGTTCCAAGCCGACGACGGATCGCGAGCGGTGGCCGTCCTATCTCCCGAAGCGACCCACGAAGAATATCGCCTGCCGGCCGGCGCCCTTGATCTGTTCGGAAATCCCATCCCGAAAGGCACACCGATTGGCAAGACGGTTTGTTATCTTCCGCTGACGGGCGGATCAACTACTATCCAATAGAAACGCCGTCGGCGTATGGCCCGTCTTCAGTATTTTGATCGATCAGCGACACTTGGGGCCGACTCGCACTAAATCACCGTGCGTGATTGTGGGACAAGCGGACTCCTGCAAAATAGCCATCGCACTCCGCGTGACGAAGCACTGCCAATTCGACGAGTCAACGAAAGGAACTGCTTTGCAGATGCATCGACGTTTTTCACCCGCCGATGCCACATCACGCGGAGGAGCGTGACGCGGTGAGCTGATAGATCGTGAGATTGGCGCCCCCGGGTCGCCGAATTCTTCACATGCTCGGAGCGTGATGGCTACCTTCCCGGAATCCCGCTCGGTGATTTAGACCTCGGATCGCATCCAGGCGGTAGACAGGGAATCGGCGTACTCGTTCCAGCGATAGCCGGAGTGAGCTTCGATCCACTTCAGCGGGCAGCCTGGGTGAGCCTTGTACAACGCGAACAACGGCTTGACCAAATCCAGGTTCTTCAGCGGCTTACCTTTGCGGGTCCATTGGCGTTTCTCCCAGCCGAAGGCCCACGTGCTGATCGTGTCCACGCATAACTTGCTGTCGGTGAAAACAGGCACACATGCGTCTTCGGGAAGGGTTTCATAGGCGCATAGCAGCGCCGAAAGCTCCATCCGATTGTTCGTCGTTTCTCCCGATTCGTGGCCGTGCTGCTCGCTGCGAATCTCGCCGTCTTCGACCCACACCATCCCCCATCCGCCGGGGCCGGGGTTCGGATTGGCGCTGCCGTCGGTAAAGACGCCTGAGTCGGGTCCTGCCGTGTACTTGGCCAACACCTCCGCTCGTGTCAGGTTTTCCTCGCGTGGTGCGACTTTGGGACGCCAACTCTTCTTTTTACGGGGCGCCGTGTTCGCAGAGGCGTTTTTCTTCGGCGAGTGCTGGCGACAGTACTTGGGCACCCAACCGGGATATTTCAACAAGGCCGCTTCCGGGACCTCGAACGACGCGTTGCACACCTGACATTCGAACTTCGGCATCTTGCGGAATCCTGAGCTGGAAACGACGGCGAAAATCATCGCTCGCCGGAATCCGGGCATCTTACACGAAACGCCCCCACTGGCACGAGTGGGTAAAACCATCCGATCAATGTCGCGGCCAGTCGTTTGACAGGGTTCACCGTAGTTGCTCTCGCACGAACGCGCGGGCTCGATCGGTAACCTGCGGACCGGCGCCGGCAACACCATGGTTGGCGCCTTGGATAATCACCAACTCCGTTTTAACACCGACGCGTTTCAGCCGCTCGTGCAGATTGCTTGCATGCTGGAGCGGTACGATGTCGTCCTTGTCGCCGTGCACCTGCACGATGGGCGGATCGTCTTGGCTGGCGAAGCTGATCGGCGAAACATCCTTCTTCGCCTCTGCGTCCATCTGATCGGCCGGCGTTCCCGGTTCGTTGCCGAGCAATTGGCGGTAGGCCGGATGCTTGTGGTCCAACTCGGCCAGCAGCGACCAGTCGGTAGGTCCTGCAAAGCTGACCGCACACGCCACGCGCGACGACTGTCTTTCGACAGGATCGTTCGAGTCCGCATCCGCAACGTCATCATGCAAAGCCACCCACAGCGACAGGTGCCCGCCGGCCGATCCTCCGGTGACTCCGATTCGCCGCGGATCAAGATTCCACTTGGCCGCATTGAGTCGAACAAACTGAATCGCCCGCATGCAATCGTTCACCTGCGCCGGATGCGGGGCGACGTCGGTAAAGCGATATTCGACCGACACGACGGAAAACCGGCCTTCGCGCACGGCGGTCATGAGCCAACCCGGAACATGATTCTTCGACCCAGCCCGCCATCCGCCGCCATGAATGTGAATCATCACCGGCATCGGCTTATCCGATGCGACCAGATAGACATCCAGCTTCTGAGCCGCATGAGCGCCGTCATAAGCAACGTCTTTATGCGTCGTGACGGATTGAGGCGTCTGGTCAAGTGCGGAAGAGGAAGTGGACGCAAGGGCGCATGCCGCGAAGATCAAGCACACGGGAGAGTTATTCAGTACCTTCATCGGTTTCCTTTCACGGGTCAGTATCGAAAGACACGAGGAACGATTCCACACGACGCAGGATACACGAGCTTCAATTGTTTTCAATCCGCCACTTGCCCCACAGCTTCGGAGTCAGTTCGGCTTCGCTGGGGACGTCGGCGGTGATGGCGGTGGCTTTGTTCGTCCAGTAGACGCGCTGCGTGGTCTGGCCGTTTGCTCCGCGCAGGACGCCGATGTCCGCTCGGTAAGTTTCGCCCGGCTTCGGTCGCCAACGTAGCACGGTCAATGGGACCCTGATCTCGAAGTTGCCCGCTTTGTCCGTGGCGAGCGTTACATGGTCGGTGATGTCTTCGACGACGTCGATTGTGATGGTGCGCCAGGGGCTACTGAAAGCCACCGGTTCCTTCACGCCAGGGACTTTGGCTCGGTAGAGCAGCGCACTGGTCTGGCCCTTGACCTGCGTGACAAGTAACCGTTGATCGCCGGGCACAGGAGCGTTGCGATCGGGTGCGGCGGCCGGGTCGGTTGCGAGCATCAGGTCCAGACAGCCACCGTGCTTGAATAGGGCGTTCGGTGTTTCGCCGCTGTTATTTAGCAGGTCCTTCTCGGTGGTGCGCCAGGCGGCATACAGATGCGTGTCGGTCAAGGCGACGGCGGCGCTGACTTCGTACGGTCGTGAATTACTATTGAAGTTGGCCTTTGTTCCACGGCGGTCGATGAAGGCCCAATCCGTCGTTGCGGGCCAGTCTTCAAGCTGGCCGTCGACCTGGGGTGCGGTCTCGCGAAAGGGTACGCTCAGGATGCCGCTGCCGCGCAGTTGCTGGCGTTGCGCTTCGGCTTGGGCAAACCAGTCTCGGGCACGCTGGAGATCGTCGGCAGTGACGGTGATGGTTTGGTCGGGCAGACGCTTGAGTGTTTCCAGCCCGTCCACTCGCACCAGACTGGTTCGTCCGCCGTCTACCAGGAAGACACGACCGTCGGTCGTCTGCGTGATACTGGGCCAGAAATTTTCGTCATGCAGCGAGACGTCCGTCACGTCCATATTGCGCGTGGCAACCGGCGAGGCCCAATTCGGTCGCAGGCGGATGTCGTGAAACAGAGTGCTAACGAACAGACCATCGGCCGTGAACAGGTACATGTTTCCCATGTTGCCGTTGATGCAGAACATCGGTCCGACTTGGCCCTGGACCCATCCACCGAGCAGGCGTGTATGGCCGATAACCATGCCGGGACGATCGGGCACGGCGGCTTCGTGACTGGCGTGCAGGCCGGGCCAGGCGCTGAGATATCCCCAACGCGGTTCGCCCTGGAATTTACCGCCCAATCCGTAAGGCGAAAACGGATCCGACGCATTGGTGTTGATCGTCCAGCCGCCCGGTTCGGTGAGCGATTGATTGCCGCCGCTCGATGGTTGCCGACCACCAGCCGGGCCGAGATTTACCGGGTTCGTCAGCTCATAACTCGGCAAACCCGCGTTGTCAATCGCGGCGAGAAACTGCACGTTCTGATCGTCGAAGCGAGAGACGACGAACGAGAGATCGTTCATCACCGTGACGCCTCTGCACAATGCTTTGATAAACTGCACTTCGCCAGGCTGTGGGCACCCGTCTTGGTTCGTATCGGTCCACGCAAAGGCAGCCTGTGCTTCCGGCCGCGGCCGTTCCTCATCGGGCTTTGTTCCTTCCGGCCAGAGGCCGTGAAACTCCGGGGTGCGCAACATGGACCAGGAATGGGCGTTACCAAGGGCAGCCACCAACCGGGCTCGCTTTTCGCCATCGAGCCAGATGAAAGCGACGTCGTCGCCATGCGTGGGAGTATGCGTGTAGCAACTCGTGAAGTAGCGGCGGCCCTTCTGCGCGACGGGATAAAGCGGTGTATCGGGCGAATAGGGGCCGTAGTGCGCTGCCAGCAGCGGCTCGGGTCGTGCGAAGACACGGACAAGCGAATCCGTGCCGGTCTCCCAGTCGAGCTTGAACTCCATGCCCTTGTAGTAGAAGCGGCTGTGGTCCCGCGGATCCAGCACACCACCGCCGCCATATTCGCTGGGACCGTAGAAGGCCCGCAAAAGTTGCCCTTGCGCAGTCCACACGGAGACCCGTCGTGGATAATTGTCGCATTCGGCAACCCACACCTGACCTTGGGTGTCGACCGCGAGTCCGTTCGGATTGTTTAGATGCAGCGGATCATAAGGACCGACCGCCGGCGCTCCCGGCCTGCCGATCGTGCTGATCTGTTTGCCTGCAGGAGAAAAGACTTTCACTTGGTGCGAGTCTCCCCTGTCGCTGATCAGGAAGTTGCCCTTGGCATCGACGGAGATGTGACGCGGGTCCTCGAGGCCCTTTGTGATGATCGTCTCCGGTTTGGCGGAGAATGTGGCGAAGCGGACGAGTTGCTTGCCGCTGAGCGCGAGTAGCCGTCCCCGAGCGTCGAAGCAGACGCCGCGCGAATTTGTCAGCCCGATACGGTTCGCGATCTTGCCTTCCTTGATATCAACGATCAACAGTTCGTTCTGTCGCACGAGCGTACACACCAGCAGACCGTCGTGGGCTGCGATTCCGCCCAGGACGTAGACTTTCTCGCCGCCCTCGAAGCCTTCCAGCCGCGGCGGCGCGTCGTCCGTCTTTTCCCGCGGATCCTCGCCCAGCTTCTGCTTGAAGATCGGCTGATCAGCGAGTGCACGGGTCTTGGCGGTGAGTCGCAGTTCGCCCTCCCAGATGGAGCCGACGTAGCAAAGATGTTCAGCATCCGCACGCTCGCCGAGATCGACCGCGAGCGTTGGTGCGCCGGTCCAGTGTCCGCCGACCCAGTGTTGACCGCCAATCTTCGTACCGTCCTCGTGCAGCCATTGCAGACCATGTCCGCCTTCGGCGACATACGCGCCCATGAAGATCAGCGGCTTGCCATCGGCAGTTCGTGTGCCGGGTACGACGGCCATGCTGGTCGGCGGGGTATGCGTGGTGAGCCAGCAGCCCGTATTATCCGCCGTTCGCCAGGCAGGCTTGCCCGCGTTGTAGACGCTGAACTCGTAGTGCAACTTCAAGGACTTATGCCACAGACCGCGCGCTTTGTAGGTCCCCGGATCCACCAGTCGAGTCGGAATGTGATAAAGACCATGCCGCGCGGCCTCGGGATCTCGCAACAAATCGTCGCTGCCATCCCACCAAGCCGTGTTTGCCCCCGCGGGAAACGGCATCTCGCTGACGAGGTTCCGTACGCGCTTGTTTTCCATGTCCTCGATCACAAGCGTGACCAATCCGGCTTCGGGCAGGGTGAACTTAATCGGAATGGGCGGCGGCTCGTCGCTGGGTTTTGGCAGGATGAGGCTTGTGAGCGCGGCATCGTCTGCCAGCGGCGCAACAGCCAACAACTCACCCAGCCAGACGCGACGGCCTGCCTTGACCTTGTCCTGGAGATGGGGATGGTTCGACTTGGCGCCGGCGACGATCCGCAAACGCAAGGCTCGCGTTTCGACTCGTTGATCAAAAGAAATCCAGTTCGGTCCTAATGCCATGGGGTAGAGCGCATCCATGTCGCTACGGCTCCCGACCTGCAGCCAGCTTGAATGGCCGGACTCGCGGATACTTTCGCTGGCATCGCCGCGGAAAGCATCGACTTCGACGGCGGAGAATCCAGTCCACAACAGGCAGATTCCCCTGAGCGTCACCGGCTGGGACCAGGTGAGCGTGATGATCTCCGGATGTTCGGGCGATACCGGCAAGGCGGCTCCTTGTTCGCCGTTGTTCCAGGTTAACCAGGTGCGGTTGTTCGATGCATCGACCAGCTTCGCGCTGACATCATCGCGCGCGACGGATTGGGCCAAAGCCTGCGGCGCGACATTGCCGAGTCGCTGTTCGTTGATCCAGACTCCACCCAGCCAGCCCGCCATTTCGCGGTCGCCCGGTGTCGGCGAGTGGCTGAATCGCAGCGCCCGCGTCTGCGTGCCGGCCGGCAAGACCCACATCGCATAGTCTTCGTTCCCGACTTCCTTACGCGACACTTCACCATCCACCAGACGCTCCGCGGCCAGCCACTGCGAGTCATCTGCGAAATCGCCCGGATACGCCGCGTCCGGTTTCAACACGCTGAGCGTACCGCCGCCGCGCACCAGCACGCTGCCCACGGCGATACTCTCGGTGAAACCGATCCGCAGATGCCGTACCCCGCCGGCGCGGCCTTCGCCAAATTTCACGCCTCTCCAATCGGGCCGATTCTTTGCGCCCCACACGACAGAGTCTGGCCCGTCTTTGGCGGCGTCTTCTGCAATGGGCGATTCTCTTCCGTCCAACCATTGGGTAAAGGCGGCCTTGTCGAGGCTCGCCCCACCGGCCGACTGGAAAATCGGAGCATCCGCGGCTCGCAGGCACGGTGAAACGAGTAGCAGCACGCCGCTGATGATCCACCGGAAGAATCGTAATCTTCGGAGCGGAGTGGCTAGATAAGGAGCTTGATCGTTCATCAGAGTCTCTACTGTGAATGCCGGTCATCTACGTGTGTAACACACGCCCAATCTCACTCAATTCGACGAATCGGTGGCGGGGATCAACAACGCCGATAGAACTTGGGCATACACGCGGTGACCGAAATCGTTGGGGTGGTTGACGCCGTTGCCAGTCAGGTCTCGATCGGCCTTGTGCTTGAGCAGTTCCTCCCAGATGGACGTCAAATCCGCTAAGGCGACGCCCGGGCCACGGAGTTCGGCCAGCGCATCACGGTACTGGGGAAACAGTTCGTGCTGCAAGTATGCCCAGTCGCGATTGCCCAGCATCGTCGCAACTAGAATGAATTCGGCCTCCGGAGTTACCCGACGCACGGCGTTGACCATTTCCCGGATGTTCGCCTGGTAGTCTGCTGCCGGGCGCCGGGCGGCATCGTTCATCCCGAACGCCAAGATCACCAGGTCCGGCCTGGTTTCGATCACTTTGCCAATACTCGCTCGTCCCCACGCCGTGTCGGTGCCGCCGACGGCGAAGTTGTGCAGCGTCACGTCGGCGTCGTAGGTCGCCTTGAGATTCAATGCCAACAGATCCTGATACGGGGGCTGGAAAGGGGCCGCCTTAGCCCATCCCGATGCGTTGCAGCCCGTCGAGATACTGTCGCCCAGCAGGGCGATCGTCAGCGGCTGTTTCTGCGACAACCGCTTGATTGTGCGTGCGAGCGTCTCACCTGCGAATGACGGCGTTGGTCCGGACCATTGGCTTTTGTGTTCGTAGGTGACGAATGTCTGCATATCGTGGTACTCGTGCGTGGCGCCGAACAAGATCTCGCCGTTCCCGTCGCGGTGAGTCAGACGATATCGCTGCGATCCGGCAGGACGCCGGAGTTCTTGTGGCGTTTTGGACACAATCCGGCCGCCCGCCAGCAGACGAATCGTTTTCGATCCCGGTTGCCAAGTGTAATCGCGGCCTTCCTGGTAGATGACATCGCCCGAGGAATTGTGGACCGACAGGATTCGCGTGGGCTCGAACAGCAAAGCCGCCACGGCGTGACCGTCAGGCTGTTCTTGGACGAATAACACGGTCTCGCCCTGCATCGTTTGGGAAAACCAGAACGGACGGAGGCTGGCAGCGGAAAACTCCCAGCTTGCCTCCGGTTCCTCGGCGAAGAGATGCACGGCCATTGAAGTGGCGACGAAACAGATGAGCAGGATGCGTTTCATGGTCATTGTTGTTACTGCTAGAGTGGAGTTTCTCGAAACTACCAGCGGGCACTCGCAAAAACAATATATCACGCGACGATTGATCGAGGGACGACAGAGTCAACAAAATGGATGCGATGAGCCTGAAATTGCCAATTCAGCCGGTTGCCGCCGTTGTCTCGGGTCGGCCAACCGACGCCGCCCGGTGACTGCCGGTCAAGCGACGAGGCAATATGTCAGACACCGCAAGAGACGTTTTCGCCTGTCATGGCTACCGGTGTCGCAGGTTCGTTGGCCGGAAGCTCGATGCCGCTTGCCCCGGACATCGGAGTGGAAGACAATAGTCGCGCGTGACGTTGTATTTGCTACTGCGGTCGGCATCCCTGCGACAATTCGGACGTACGACCTTATCACCTCGTGTAGGAGCCAGGCATGCGATCTTCCCCTTTGTTTCTCGGTGGTTTCTCCGTTGCCCTTTTGTTGGCGGCGAACTCGGTTCGGGCCGAAGAGCCCGATGACGGTTTTGTGACTATCTTTGATGGTAAGACACTCGATGGCTGGCACGTCAGCAGCAAAACGGGCCACGGCAGCGGTGGCCGGTGGGTGGTCGAGGACAGTGCCATCGTCGGTAGCCAGGACAAGCCGGGCAACGGTGGCATCATCATCACCGACAAGAGCTATGGCGACTTCGAGGTGATCGTGGAGATGAAAAACGACTACGGCCCCGACAGTGGCTTGTTCCTGCGTAGTACCGAGCGTGGCCAGGCCTATCAAGCGCTGATCGACTACCATGGCGGTGGCAGCCTGATGGGTATTTACGGCGAAGGCCTCTCGGGCGGCATCCATGTGCGCAACTTCGACCTTGGCGGCAAACCGAGCGAAATCCGGCCGCACGACTGCGACTTCCCTCTGCCCGTTTCGCCGGAGGATTGGCCCGAGTTCTGGAAGCACGGTCAGTGGATGCAGTTTCGAGCGAAGATCGTCGGCAACCCGCCCGCGATTACCACCTGGATCAACGGCAAGAAGTTCATGGAATGGACCGACAAAGAGAATCGTCATCCGGACAAAGGCGGTATCGCATTACAGGTCCACGGCGGCGGCGATTTCACCAAACAATTCGTACGCTATCGTAAGATCCGCGTGAAAGAACTCGATTGAGAACGGCTGGGAACATGCCTCCACGGGGCGATATTCCTCACACTGCGACTAAGCCGTAATGGTACGAAAATAGTCGTTGGCAAAGTGAGCGGCTCGGCGCTAGCCGCCGGTTTCGCAGCGGAAAACGTTGCGTCACAGTACCGGTGGCTAGCGCCATTCCGCTCACAATCGCCTTGTTCTCGTGCCATTAGAGGCAAGCTCTGCGGTGGGTAAGAAACTGTGGGGCAGGCTCGTTGACGGGTCCGGCAGATAGAATTTTCCATTCAGGTGCGGAATCATGACTTCGACAATTCTCTGTTTCGCGATGTCCGCTGTTGTGTCAGGCAATGGGCCGTCGTCGTTTGACTCGCCTCGGTTACAGGCCGACTGTTCCTGGCTGGGAAACTCGTTTCCGGGCGCTGATGGTTGGATTCAGCAGGATATTCGAGCCCTGACCGTGACGTCGGACGGCACAGTGTTCACGAACGTGGAATGGGAAGAAGGCGGCGGTAACGTTGGCGAGTATCGCGATGGCCGCCTGGTCCGCTACGCCAGGCATACCCACGGTTGGGGCGCGATGGGCGGCGAGGCGATCGCGGCGAATGCCAAGTACGTCTACATCGGCGGCATGTTCCACAACGAAGGCGGGCACCTGCAGGACGAAAGCACCTGGCCGCCCAAGGGGAAGAAGTGGTTTGGCATCTCGCGGCGCCAACGGCAAGACATCACCCAAGCCGCGCCGCTGCCGAACGGAAAAGGCGGCAAGGGAGATACACTTGCCGGCTGTTTTCTTCCTGTGGCGGAAGTGCCCGAAAAAACCAGCGGTCATCTTGCCGGGTTGGCAGCAAGCGACACACGACTGTACGTCGCTAATCCGCATGATCGACGGATCGAAGTGTGGGACGCCGAGACGATGAAGTTCATTTCACATTGGGCGTGCGACCGCCTCGGGCCGCTGCAGTTGGATTCTTCCGGTGCACTGTGGATGCTCCAGCGAGCGGAAGAAGGTAAGCCCGCTCGACTTATGAGATTCACCGTCGATGGTAGCATCGAGCCGGTATCCGTAGCATTTCCCGCCGATGCACGGCCGGTCGCCTTCTGTATTTCGCCCAATGGAGAACTGTACGTGGCCGACGACGGACCGGCACAACAGGTCCTGGTGTTCCGCGCCAGCGGCGGGGTGCCTATCCGGACGATCGGTCATCGCGGCGGCATCTACTCGGGCGTGCCAGGCGCGTTTGGTGATCTGAAATTCAATCGGATCACTGCGCTGGGACTGGACGCGGCAGGCAATCTGTACGTTGCTCATGACGGACAGAGTGGAGGCGGGGGCACGGTGCTGGAGAGCTACTCGCTCAACGAACCTGACCCCGAGAAGCTCCGCTGGCGATTGTTCGGCTTGACCTTCGTCGATATGGCCGACGTGGACCCTGCGTCGGACATGGATGTGTTCACCAAGGAAGAGCACTTCCGCATGGACTACTCGAAGCCGCCAGGCGCCGAGTGGCGTTATGCGGGCTACACGGTTCATCGCTTCAAGTATCCTCAAGACCCTCGGCTGCATATCTGGAGTGCTGGGGCTTGGGTGCGGCAGATCTGGGGCCGACGTACTCTGTTCGTGAACGACATGAACGGCCAGTACCTGCAGATCTACCGATTCCAACCGAAGACTGATGGCGAGATCGCCATTCCCAGCGGCATGTTCGCCAAGCGGTCGGTGAAAGAACGCAAGTCATCGGGCTGGCCGCCGCATCAGCCGGAACGCGGCGAGTGGATCTGGCGAGACGCCAATGGAAACGGAGCCTTCGATGCCGACGAGTTCGCTGCGAACGGCGGCAGCGACGCACCGGCGTCGCAAGGTTGGTGGGTGGATGCAGTGGGCAACGTCTGGCTGGCCACACAGCAGCAAGGCATTCGGTTTCTGCCCGTGCAGGGATTGGATGGCCAGGGGAATCCGAATTGGGACTTTGCCAAAATGCGAGTCTTCCCGCATCCCGAAGGCTTTGATGAAGTCAAGCGGCTGCGCTACGACCCGGTATCCGACGTGCTGTATCTCGGCGGGACCACCGCGGACCACAAAAACCAGCACTGGAAACCGATGGGACCGGTCATCGCTCGATACGACCGCTGGCTGGAAACAGACGGCCGGTCGCCGCGGCGCTGGACGTTGGTCGCTCCCTATGCGCAAGGCTCAAGCGGGCACACGAGTTGCGAGCCGATGGGTTTTGATGTCGCGGATGACTATCTGTTCATGCCCTACACGGGAGCGTCGCGCGAGGACAAGGTGACAACTGGCCGTGTCGAAGTGTTTCGGGCGGACGATGCGTCGCCCGTGGGGCACTTCGAACCGTCTGCGGATATCGGTGAAATCGGTCTACAAGATATCCGCGAATGCCTCCGCGCCCACCGCCGGGTCGACGGCGAATACTCGATCTTTCTGGAAGACGACTACAAAGCCAAAGTGTTGATGTACCGCTGGCAAGAAGTCCGCCGGAGTTCAACAATGGGTTCAAGTACCAAGGAAACGAGATGAACCGACGGACAGTTTTCAGCGCGAGGGTACCTTGGGTGCATGTTACACCATTGCTGAGTCTGCTGCTGCTGGCCGCCAACGCCGAGGCGGCTGATCGTGAAACGCCTCTGTTTCGCGATCCAACACAGTCCGTGGAGAAGCGCGTCGAGGATTTGATTTCGCGTTTGACGCTCGATGAAAAGGCGACGCTTCTGAACCACCGCGGGCCCGAGGTCGAGCGGTTTGGCATCAAGTCAGACAAGTGGAACCAGTGCCTGCACGGAGTCTGGTGGGACCGGCCGACGACCATGTTCCCGGTCTCGATCGCCCTGGCCGCCACGTGGGATTCGCCACTTGCGCATCAAGTCGCAACGGCCATCTCCGATGAAGCTCGCGGCATCTACAACGGCTGGCATCAGGATCCGAAGTTTCCAGGCGAAAAGAAGGGTCTAATCTATCGCGCCCCGGTGATCAACATCAGTCGCAATCCGTACTGGGGAAGGATCAACGAATGCTATGGCGAGGATCCCTACCTGACCGGCCGCATCGGCGTCGCTTACGTCCGCGGCCTGCAAGGCGACGACCCCCGATACCTGAAACTGGTTTCAACGCTCAAACATTACGCCGTGAACAACGTCGAGAAGGATCGGCAGAAGCTGTCGGCCACGGTCAGCGAGCGGATGCTCCATGAATATTGGCTGCCCCACTTTCGCGACTGCATTGTCGAAGGCCGGGCTCAGTCGGTCATGGCGTCGTACAACGCCATCAACGGCGTGCCGAACAACATCAACCACTTGTTGCTGACAGACATCCTCAAAGATAAGTGGGGGTTCTCAGGGTTCGTTGTCTCGGACTTGGGCGGCGTACGTACCATGGTCCGGGGCCACGCCGGCGGCAAGATGACTTTCGAGGACGCGGTGGCCCGGTCGCTCAATGCCGGCTGTGACTTTTCCGATAAGGAGTTCATGGAGCATATCCCCGTGGCAGTGCGAAACGGGTTGCTTCCGGAATCGCGGCTGAACGATGCCTTGTATCGTGTGCTTCGCGCGCGTTTCCGATTGGGTGAATTCGATCCGCCCGAACTGGTTCCGTTCAGCAAGATCTCGCCCAACGTGATCTGCTGTCGCGAACACCGTCGCCTTTCGCTCGAAACGGCCCGAAAGTCGATCGTGTTGCTGAGCAATCGCGGCCATTTCCTGCCGCTGGACAAAACGCAACTGAAAACCATCGCCGTCATCGGTCCTCATGCCGGGATGTTCGCCGCTGGCGGCTACAGCGGTAAAGCCATCGATCCGGTGACTCCGCTTCAAGGAATCCGAAACAGCATGGCCCCGGGAACCGAAGTCCTACACGCGAAAGGTTGCGAAATCACAATCGGCGGGATAACCAGCGTCGACCGGGAAGACGGCTTCAGCGGTGGTGCGAGCGTCAAGCTGAATGCCGACGCTGCGGGCGCCTATGTCGAGTTCACGGTAGACGTCCCGGCACCGGGAGCCTACGAAATCCACTTGCGCTACAAGACCTTTCCCAGCCGTGGCATCTATCAGTTGAGCATCAACGGCGAGGATCCGGGGTCTGCGATTGACATGTATTCGGCCACCGCCCATTACGACAATCAGATCGTTGTGGGCAAGAAAAGGTTCCGGAAAGCTGGGGTAAGCCAATTCCGATTCACGGCGATCGGGAAGAATCCCCAGAGCAACTCCTTCACTGGACATTTCGACCGCATCAGTCTGGGAACGGCACTTCGCTACGAAACCGAGCGACTGACCTACGTCTCCCATACCGGCGGCCGTCGCGATGCCATCAGCCAGGCGGCTGAGCTGGCCAGGCAAGCGGACGTGGCGATTGTCTACGTCGGGACGACGTTGGCAGTGGAGGCGGAGGGCCGTGACCGCACTACGCTGGCTTTGCCCGGTAATCAGGAAGCACTGATCAAGGCGGTGGTCACCGCCAATCCGCGGACCGTCGTCGTTTTGTTGAATGCCGGTCCCCTGGCGATTCCGTGGGTGAAAGAAAACGTCCCGGCCATGCTCGAAGCCTGGTGGTGCGGCGAAGAAGGGGGCAATGCGATCGCCGACGTGATCTTTGGCGATGTAAACCCGGGCGGACGCTTGCCGTACACGGTCTACGAATCCGACGATCAGGTTCCGCCGCAAGACGAATACGATATCAGCCAGGGCTTCACCTACATGTATCTCAAGGGCGAGCCGCTATTCCCTTTCGGCCACGGACTCAGCTACACCGACTTCCGCTACAGCAACCTGCGGCTTTCGGCTGAGCAGATTTCACCGGACGGCACGGTAACGGTCTCTGTTGATGTGCAGAACAGCGGCAGCCGAGCAGGCGACGAAGTGGTCCAGTTGTATGTGCGTGACGTGCAGTGCAGCGTCAAACGGCCCAGCAAAGAGCTGCGAGGTTTCCAGCGAATCCGCCTCCAGCCCGACGAGACAAAGACGGTCACCTTCTCACTGCCAGCCAACAAGCTTGCGTTCTACGACGAGAGCACGCACCGTTTCGTCGTCGAACCCGGCGTGTTTGACATTCTCGTCGGTAGTTCGTCAGCGGACACTCGCTTGATGGGCCAGTTGGAAATCAAGGATGCTGCACGTTGAATTCGGATGGCCCGAGTGAATCCACAATAAACCAGGACAGGATTATGTCTCATCACTGCACCCGCGGCGATCTTCGGCGCTGGCGAGCAAGGCCAGCGGTCGCCGGCTCTGCAGCTCTCTGCTTGGTTCTCGTCGTAGTTCTGTTCTTCGTTTGCCCGATGTTTACATGGGCCGGTCCACCTCAGCGTATCAGCATCGGCAGTGGCTCGGGATACTTGAGTTATCCCGATGCACAAGCCACACTCAAGCTGCAGCCGGGGGACACACTGTATATCAACCCCGGCGTCTACAGCGGCCTGTCGCTCGGAGACCTTTCTGGTACCGCCGCCAGTCCTATCACGGTGAAGTGCGATCCGCGGGCCGTGTTCACGACGGCGTCTCCCCAGTTCAACACTTTTCCCAATATCGTCCATGTCCGCTTCGAAAACTTCCGTTTCGAATCGTACAAAAGCACCTGCCTGAAGATCACCGGCCAAAGCCATGATCTGCTGTTCAAGAACTTTCGCCTCAAGAACGTATCGGGATACAGCTTTTACGTCTACGATCCAACCAAGGTCTTCGACGGCACGAAGGGAAGCACCTTTTACAACTTCAAATGGGAGGATGTCGTCGTGGATGGCAAGACGGACGGTGCCGCTATCTGCAACTTGAACTACAGCCTCTCCAACATGATCTCCGTGGTGCTGGACTTCGAGATCTACCGGTGCACCTTCCGCAACTTCGACAACACGCAGCAGGCCTTCCCGGTCATCGGGTTGGAAAGGTGTTTCAACTTGGAGGTCCACGAGTGCACGTTCAGTGACATCGGCATGGCCGAGTCCCCGATTGGCCACAATGTGTGCATCGCCGTCGCCGGCTATCTCCGCGCTCACAACAACAGGTTCACTCGACAATGGGCCAACGATGTTCGAGTGTGGCCGATGAAGCTGAACGCCTTAGGCTACGGCGGGCCGAATGCCGTGAACCGTTTCTACAACAACATCAGTTGGGAGAAGCGGAAGTACCCGATGTACGAGCACAACCATGTCCAGCAAGCGGACATCGACAAGTCGTCAGGGTGTCTTTCCAGGACGGCATCCGAGGTTTGCTTCAACACACTGTTTAGGTCCCGAAAGGCGGCAAGCAGCAAGGATCCGTACTGCGCCACACTGGTCGATGTCTACGGCCCGGACGTCACGATCAAGCATAACCTGGTCATCGAACCAGAGGTGGACGTGCCGTTTGATCCGACTCGAAACTACGTCTATCATCTGGGCGCAGGCCAGCAACTGGGTCTGGTGGTGGACAGCAACCGGGTGTTCCCAACCTGGGCCGAAGCGAGGCTAACGGACACAGAGACGTTCATGCCTCTGAAAACAAGTCCGACCAAGGACGCCGCCACCGGACGCATCGACTACATCACCGAGGATCACTACCACCACGACAGGTACCAAGGCGCTGTTGCGGACCTGGGCGCCGTGGAGAGACAGAAGGAATAGGAGCATCGTTCCCATGACCATGGTCTTTCGAATCGACGGCAGGTGATCGAAAGACGATGCACGTAACGCACGAGGCCAGAAGGCAGGCGTTGCGGTTTCATCACGGCGTCGGCGAATCGACACGCTTGTAGACGACGACTGCGGCGCCCGGTTGTTGCTTGATAGCGATCTCCGTGCCGGTCTCCATGAGTTGTTGGCCGGATAGGGTGACTTTGCCTGGTTCGTCAAAATTGCGGACCTCGTATTGGGCATCCGGACGAAGCCCTCGCAGTTTGAACTGGCCTCCGTAGAAATCGCTTCCGGATCGGCGAAAGGCCTGAACCATCCCCTTGCCAACTCCCGGCCGGTGGAATTGCCAGGCGATCCAGGAGTCTTCTTCCAGGCTGTGGGCTGTTAGTGGGTAGTAGTCGCCGAAGTAGTCCGGCCCGACTTCCAGCCATTCGCTGTACAGCTTCTGTATCAGTGAATCATCCACCTCCACTCGAAAATCGAAGCACGCGGTGTTGGAGGGACACATGTTGCTGCGGCGGGTGTAGGGATCGTAAGACGTATCTCCCGTGCCCCAGCCCCACCCGGCGGTATTCGATGGACAGTACCCGGTTCCGTGAAAGGGCAGCCAGAACGAAAGCCCGTACGTGTGCCCTTGTTGACCAACCGGTTCGAATAAGTAGTCGCTCCGCAGTAGCGGCACCGCACGGCGCATCGTTTCCAGGTCGTTGCGGCGTCCGCCGGAGGCACACGAGTCGATCAGCATGCCCGGATGACGGCGAAGCAATTCGTCCCAGTAGGCCAGGTAGCCGGTGACGTACTTGTTCTCGGTCACGCCCTGCCGGTCTTCCGTGTCGTTGCCACGCCAAGAGCCCAACGGGTCGATATTGTAATCCTGCCGATAGAGATCGATGCCCTCTTTCGTAATGATTTTGTCAATGTGGTCGACCAGCCAGTTCCAGGCTTCTGGATTGCCAAGGTTCAGGAGTCCGCCGCCATTGCCGCCCAACACCCATTCCGGATGTTCCGTGGCCAGCCAGGTTCCCGCCGCCACACGCTCGGGTTCGAACCAGACGATCGTTTTGACACCCTTCGCTCGGGCGTGATCGCTGATCGCCCGCAAACCGTTCGGGAACCGGTGCGGTCGGCGATCCACTTCCCACGTGCCGGTCCAGGGCCAGCCTTTCTCGGCCGCGCCAACATACCATCCAGCGTCCATCCACCAGTAGTCCAGCTTCAGTCCCTTCTGCAGGTAACTGTCGATGAATTCGATCTGGTTCTGTTCGTTTGCTTTGGTCATCTCGGCGAACTGATGCGAGCTGCACGCGTTCAACATGGGCAACGGCAAGGGTTTGCCGGCCGGTCGAGGAAGGTTGTGCTGGATCATCCACTGTCGCCACACGTTCTGGGAATCGATCCAGTCGCCTTGATCGGTAAATTGCAGAACGACGAGTGGCGTGCGCACTTCTTCGGATGGATGGAGCTTCAAATGGGTTAATTCCTGGCCGGCCGTGACGTGGATTGCCCGGTCTCCATCCCTGGCAAACCTGGCAGCCCATTGTCCAGGCCACCCGACAACCACGATGACTCCCTCCGAGCCTGCCCGTAGATTGAAATACGGAAACTCCCCGTTCGTCGGCCGACCGCCGTTCGGCGCTGAGCGAAACACATCGTTGGGCTCCAGTAACTTCGTCAGCGGTTCGAATCCGTTCGCCGCGCACGTGTCGCCGCGGTTGTATTGCAACACAAACTCGCTGCTGCTTTTGCGGCGCTGAAAACGGCTGTCCAACGCTTGGATATCGGCAATGATCGGCGTGTCTGCGGTGCCCGTGTTTTTGAAGGTCAGCGTCCATTCAACTGTTTTGAACCGCGGGTATTCGACGCCCTCCCAACGTACCTGGAGGCCGGTATCCGGATCGACGTACAGCACGTCATGAGCAGTTCGGTCTGCGTCCAGCCGCTTGTGTTCGCTTGTGCGACGACATCTCTTCAGGACCTTCGTGGACGGCTCGCCGCCGTAAGTGAACGAGAAAGGCTCGGGTGTCTTCTCCCAGTCAATCTGTTCTTTCCAGTGATTCGCCATGTCGGGACCACCGGCAGTTACGCCCGCGATCGTCTGCAACCACACCAGCAAATCCGGCGGCTTGGAGTTGATCGGCTCGACTTTCAGAACCAACTGACCGACAGTATCCGGCTTGCCGCTGGGGCCGATTTGGTGCGGGCCGACGAGATCTAGCTTTCCATCGACTGTGGGGACGCTGCAGCGGAAGCTCTTCAACGTGACCTTCAGGCCTTGGCTGGTTTCCAGGAAGTCCCAGATGCCAGAATCAGGCCCACCGTAACTCAACGAGCCTGCCGCGGGGATCTCACTGATTGGCCAGCCCATTGTTTTGGCGGCGTTGTTCTGGACGAAATCCGGAGAGGGCGGGCCGCTGGCGTCCATCGGCGCTTTCACCGAGATCCCCGCCTTGTCGTGGTGGCCGTCGAAAAACAGATTCATTCCCACCGCCGGCCATTGGCGGCTGAACTCGCAATGAAAGGTAATCGTGTAAGTGCCCGGGCCGAGCGGGATCTGGAGGGTGTGATCATCCCGCTTGTTCAGCCATCGGACCTTCTCCAGATCGTCGCGTGCCGGATCAAACACGTCGCCTTCGTAAAGAAAGATGTCCCAAGCGGCATCGAGGGGGCCGGAATTATTGCGAAAGGCCGCATCGACCGTCCCTCGGTCGTCGCAGCCGAAGAGCGTCACAGCGGTCAACTCCACTGCCGATGCGGAAGTAGTCAAGAAGCCCAAGCCAAACAACAGCGAGATCCAGATCGTGGTTTTCTGCACAATTTGTCCCTTTGTGTCTCGGAGAGTTGATCGTCTTTAGGCGAGCGGCGGATAATTGCTTGTCATTGTAACCCGAAGCGTGAGCGAGGAATCCACCTGTTGCAGCTTTATCCTCGCTTACGCTTCGGGTTACTTGACTGCTGCCGCTCGCCTCAGCGGACCTTCCGGTACAGCACCACGGGAGCGCTGGGCCGTTCCCGGATCGTGATCCGTAACCCCTCTTTCATCAACTGGTGGCCGGCGAGTTGCTCGGTGTGTCCGGTGTCCAGATCGGTGAGCGTGTACCGGGCGTCGGGCTCCAGTCCGTGGAGCAGGAAGCGGGCCGACTCGTAAGGACTTTCCGCTCGGCGGAATGCCTGCACCATTCCTTCGCCGAGGTCGGGTCGGTCGAATTGCCACGCCATCCAAACGGTGTTTTCCAGGCTGTACGAGGTCAAGGGATAGTAGTCGCCCAGCATGTAGCCGCACACGCGACGCCACTGGCTGACCATGCGGTGGTACTCTGTCCAGTCGAGCCCTTCCCGCTGCGGTCGATCGCGGCCGATGCCCAGCCACGGACACCAGTGGCTGCGCACGACGTAATCGCTGGTGTCCGGCACGCCGGTGCCGAAGTACGGAATCCATTGAGCCATTCCATAGGTGTGCCCCTGCGTGCCGACCGGCTCGAACCGATAGTCGCTACGCAAGAGAGGCACGGCACGGCGGAGCGTTTCGAGATCGTTTCGCCGCCCGCCGCTGGCACATGTGTCGATGGGCATGTTGGGATGCCGGCGACGCAGTTCATCCCAGTATGCCAAGTAGCCTTCAACGTGCCGAATCTCGGTAATCCCCTGCCGGTCCGGCGGATCGTGGCCGCGCCAATGGCCGAGCGGATCCATATTGAAGTCCTGGCGATACAGGTCGATCCCTTGCTCGGTCAGCATACGATCGACGTGATCCGTGAGCCATATTCGGGCCTCCGCGTGACCGAGATTCAGCAGGCCACCTTGCTTGCCGCCCAGCACCCACTCGGGATGGTTTTCAGTCAGCCAAGTCCTGGCGTGGACCCGTTCCGGCTCGAACCACACCACCAGTTTCATGCCCTTGGCGTGGACGTAATCCGCCACTTCCTTGAGACCCTTGGGGTACCGAGTCGGATCCGGCTGCCAGGTGCCGACGTGCGGCCAACCCTCCGGCTCGCACGGGTACCAGCCGGCGTCAATCCACCAGTAGTCGAGTTTCACGCCGGCGTTGACGTAGGCATCGACATACTTCATTTCCTCCGCGGCGTTGCTCCGCATGCCGGGATAATAATCGCTGGTACACATCATCAGCCCCGGCGGCATGGGTTTCCCGCCGGGCCGGGGCAGATTGTGTGCCAGCATCCAGCGGCGCCAAATGTTCTGCGACCGAACGACGTCCCCTTTCCAGAACTGCACGACTGCCAACGGCGTCCGCACCGCTTCCCCCGGCTGGAGTTTGAAGTTGGTTAGCTCTTGGCCGCCGCGAACGCGCAGACCGGCCCCGCCGTCGCGGCGGAACTCCGCAGCCCACTGGCCCGGCCAGCCGAGCACCACGATGACGCCTTGGCCCGGCCAGGCGACGTTGAAATACGGCATATTGCTGTTCGTCGAGCGGCCGCCGGAGGTCGCGATCCGCTGCGTCGCATTTGGACGCAACGGTGTGGTGTGAGGTTGGTAGTCGTTTGGCCCGGCAGGACTTCCCGTGTTGTGATGCAGGGTGAACTCGCCGTCTTTGCCGAGACGAAACTGCGTGTCGATCGCTTGGATATCCGACAGCAAGGGCGTGTCGGCCTTGCCCCGGTTCTCGAAATACAGTGTCCACTCGACCGTCGGGAAGTCGTGGTACTCGATCGCCACACAACGGACTTCCAAGGCGGTTTTCGGATCGGTGTAAGTGACCGTGTGTTGGGTCCGCTGCTCGTCCAGGCGACGAGATTCGCGTGTGACCTCCCACGATTTCAGCAGCACGGCCGACGGCTGGCCGCCATAGACAAACGAAAACGGTGGGGCGTAGTCTGCCGCCGGATCGTCGTCCAGGATGGGCAGATCGCCCAGCCAGACAACGTTACCATCGTTCAACACAACTTTCGCTTCAGCCCAATCCGACTGGTCGCAGGAAATGTCATCTCCCGCATCGTCGACCTGCAGCACAAACTCGGTGGCTCCGCCCAGGTCTACGGTCAGAGGCACACCGGCCCTTCCCTCACGCATGACCTGCGAACGGAACTTTTGCTGATCGCCGATACGGACGGAGAAAACGACGCTCCCTCTACCGGCGATGGTCTGCACGTTCGAGTCCACGCCGACAACCGCCGTGAACGTCTTGCCCGGACCAGGCAGACGGACCACCACGGTGCTCTTGGCATGACAGTAGAGTCCACGGTCATAGGTGGCATCCGCGATCGTCAATGGGCGACCTTCGCCTCGCGTGTTTTGCAGGACCCCATCGTGGTTCGCTAGTACCACCAGCCCCGACGGCAAGTTTTCTGTCTGCGGAGGCGATTCAAACTTCGCCGCCACCCAGCGGCGAGCCGTGGCCATTTCTTCCGATGTGGCCGCCGTCGATGCATCCACAACGCCGGTGCCGCCGGTCAGCCAAAGGATCAACAGGCAGACGAAACACCGTGTTCGACAGAAGATATTTGCTGGATAGTTCATGCATGGGTTCCTCAGTGTCGTGTCGCGTTTGTGTTCCAGCTCGCGCCTTCATCCTTGCGGCAGGTGTGATACTGGTAGCGAACCGTGCAAAGTGCTCTACTACCAGATTCCCATTCTAGCGAACGTCAGAGGGCCCTGCCGCCCTGCGGGGTGTTGATTTAGTCCTTGAACCGTCGTGGGATAGGCTTCCAGCCTGTCAAGATTCGCCAAATTCAATCGCCGGGTTTACTTCAGCTACCCAAACGACAGGCTGGAAGCCTATCCCAACACCAAATCAACAGGCCGCCTGAGCGAAGGAGTTGTCGTGAGAGAGAGAATATTCGGTTGGTGCTTTGGCTCAGCCCTCCTGGCGGCTGGAATGATCATTCCAGCGGCGATTCGGGCGGCCGAGCAACCTGGTGAAGGCGAACAGACGACGAACGTCTCTGTGGGCAGCGACCAGTTCAACGGCGACACGCTCGGCGATGGATGGTCGTTCGACGATACCTACAAGATCCCGTTCCGTAAAGGTGTTCGCGTCACGGCCCAACGCGCCAAGGAATCGCCGGACGGCGCGCCGTTCTGGTGGATTGTACGCGGCACGGAGAATCTGCCGGTGACAATGGCCGGCGTGCGTTTGCCCAACAGCGCCAGACTCAAACTTCACAAACTGATCGGCCACGTGGCCAAACCGTTGGAGGAGTTTGCACTCTGCAACGTAAAAGGTGCCGGCGCGCTTTATCAGGTGACCATGGCCGCCGACGGCCTGCGCGACACCGGCGACTGGAAGGACATCAGCTACCTCGAAGCAATCGTGCGGGCCTACGTCAATGGCGAACAGCAGGCGATGCAATTGTCCTCGGGCCTGGAGGACTATTTCCTGGGTACCTACTATTTCAACCGGGGCCGATACGCCAACGACCTGGCCGGGCTAACGCACTTGGACAAAACCAAGAACACGTTTTCCGGCTATCGTTTCCACGACGACGATCCGCTATTCTTTCAGCAAAGCTTGCGGCTGACCTGCCGGTGCGGCGAGGAGTTAAACGGCAAGAAGCTGCACGATCCACCGGAGACGGAATACGCCACGTACACGTGGGTCTATCAGTGGTAAGGCCAGCGCTGGGAACGAGGTCGAGAAGCCGCTCACCGTTGAAGCCATCCGTTTCACGACCAAGGGTGACTGACCGTTGCTCGCAGCCGGGTGGTGTGGGATTCAGCAGTTGACCGAGGAGATTCCGGTAACCATAAATGTTATAACATAGTGTGACCAAACGACCTGGATTCTGCGCTCAAATGCAGGGGTTCACCAATGACAATGGACACGGAACAATTCGCCGGACTCTTGAGAAAAATCTGCGGCCAGTTGGGGATCAGCCAAGAGGACCTGGCGCGAGAACTCGGAGTCGGTTTCGCGACTGTCAACCGTTGGGAAAACGGCGAAACGAAACCCATGAAGCTGGCGCGGGCCCAGTTTGATTCGTTCTGTGCGAAGATGAAACGTCGAGGCAAATTGGATCTGGACTGACGGAATCTGCAAAAGGCGCATCGATGTTGCGCGAGCCGGATTCGCTCGATCCATGAAGCTGGCCGGAGGTTTGACGGTGGCCGACCCGAACCAACCACAGAAATACGCGATATTCGAACGGGTTGTTTCGATTTTGGAGCATGCCCGTGCCGCCGCGGTTCGTACGATCAACACGCAAATGACGGTTGCCTACTGGCTGATTGGTCGCGAAATCGTGGAGGAAGAGCAACTCGGTGAGACGCGTGCGGCGTACGGTGCCCGGTTGATCGATGATCTGTCAAGAAACCTCAAGGAGCGGTACGGACGAGGGTTTTCCGTGCCCAATCTTCGCAACTTTCGCCAATTCTACCTCTGCTTCCCGGATCGACTTTCACCACCCGCCGCCGAAAACAGCGAAGCCAGTCCGGAAAAACGCTACACGCTGTGTAGCGAATCCTGGGAACAGGCAATTGCGGCCTCCAACGAATCCCCAAGTCATTCAGCGACAAGCCGTTACGGATTTGCCCCTGAGCTGTCCTGGTCTCATTATCGTTTGCTCATGCGAGTTGAAAACGGCCAGGCACGGTCTTTTTACGAAGTCGAAGCAGCGCGAAACCGCTGGAGCGTTCGGCAACTTTCCAGGCAGATCAGCAGCCTACTTTTCGAACGCTTGGCGGCGAGCCGCGATCGCAGTGGCGTATTGCGACTCGCCAGCGAAGGCCAAGTTGTCGAGACTCCCGTGGACGTCATCAAGGATCCGTACGTGCTGGAGTTCCTCGACCTGCCCGAGTCATCGGACCTTGCCGAAACGGCGTTGGAAATGGCGTTGATCAATCACCTTCAACAATTCTTGCTCGAGCTGGGCAGCGGATTTGCCTTTGTCAGTCGGCAGGGGCGGTTGACACTCGATGGCGATCACTTCTATCCCGACCTGGTTTTTTATCACGTCAAACTCAAGTGTTACGTCATCATCGACCTGAAAGTGGCCAGGCTGACACACGAAGATCTCGGCCAGATGTTGATGTACGTGCACTACTACGACCGGGAAGTCTGCACGACTGGGGACAGTCCGACTCTCGGCCTGATTCTCTGCACGGAAAAGAACGACGCGATGGTCCGTTACGTGCTGGACGAGCAGAACGAAACCATCTTCGCCAGCCGATACAAGTTGTACCTTCCCTCCGAAGACGAATTGCGGCAAGAGATTGAACGCGAGCGACTTCTGCTGGAGTCGGAGGAAGAAACCGGTCATGACTGACGACGGATCCGATCACCGCAACGCGTGCATATCAAGGATTGGCCCGTGGAGACCCCGCGAAAAACTGTTCCGACTTGGCGCGGGGCTTCTCTCCGGTCCCAGAGGACGACTGCTTGTGTCCGATGATCCGCGCCGTTAACTTGCGAGTAAATGGGCAGGGTGGCCGGGTTGTTCGCGACAGGTGGGCGCGAATTATTTTCAAACGAAACCACAACGGTGTTCCATGCTCCATGCAATCACGAAAAACGATAACCGCTGTACTCGTCGGCATTGGCTCAAAACGGCCGGCGCCCTGACGCTTGGGGCGACGTGTGCGCCGACCTTGCGGGCGGTAGCGGCGCCCGACGACTCGGCGACCCCGCGGATGCAAATCGGCATTCTGATGGGGACGTTCTCGCGCCCGACGTTGGAGGCCCGATTGGATGCCATGAAGGCTTGCGGGCTGGATTGTGGGCAACTGAGCATGGGCTGCGCGGGCCTGCCCGCTATGCCCGACGAGATACCATCGAAACTCGTCACCCGGATTCGCCGCGAGGCGGTTGCCCGCGGAATCACGATCGCTTCGCTCGAAGGGACGTTCAACATGAGCCATCCCGATCCGGATCATCGCCGGGCCGGGCTGCGGCGGCTGCGCGTGTTGGCCGCGGCCTGCCAGCCGCTGGGCACGTCGAAGGTCCATCTTTGTACCGGCACGCGCAATCCCAATAGCATGTGGCGGCGCCACGCGGACAACAATTCGCCGGAAGCGTGGCGCGACATGGTATCTTGCGTCCGCAAAGCAGCCGACATCGCCAGGCAAGCGAACGTGATCCTGGCCTTCGAGCCGGAGGTCAACAACGTGGTCGATTCGGCGAAAAAGGCCCGGCGGCTGATGGACGAAATCGGCTCGCCCCATTTGAAAGTCACCATGGACGCGGCGAATATTTTCCATGCCGGCGATTTAGCGCGAATGAGCGAGGTATTGGACCAGGCGTTTGCGTTGATCGGTAAGGATATCGTCTTGGCCCATGCCAAGGACCTCAGCCGCGACGGCGATGCCGGCCACGAAGCGGCAGGGCACGGCAAGCTGGACTACGATCGCTATCTCTCCCTGCTGCACGCCTACGAATTCCGAGGTCCGCTGTTGCTGCACGGACTGACCGAAGCGCAAATCCCCGGCTGTGTGGCCTTCTTGCGTGACAAGCTTGCCCGCGCAACTGCCTCTGACGAGTGATCTTCCCACCCCGACACGTCTCTCAAGGGCCACAGACATGAAAAGTCTTTCTGTTGTTACGATGATCGTCTTGTTTCACTCCCTGCTCAGTGGAGCAGAATTGCCGCGCAGTAGCCCGGAATCGCAGGGCGTGTCCTCCTCGGCCGTCTTGGCGTTTGTCGAGGCGGCGGAGAAGAACATTGACTCGCTGCACAGCTTCATGCTCCTGCGGCACGGCCACGTTGTGGCGGAGGGCTGGTGGTCGCCTTATCACGCCGAGGCGCCTCACAGCCTGTACTCGCTGAGCAAGAGCTTCACCTCCACGGCCGTGGGGCTGGCTATCGCAGAGGGCAAACTCAGCCTGGACGACGAGGTGTTAAAGTTTTTTCCCGAGGACGCTCCGGGCGAGGCGAGCAAAAACCTCAAGGCGATGCGGGTCAGCGACCTACTGCGCATGTCCACGGGTCACGAGACCGAACCACCGCGCCCGCTGGATCAGCCTTGGACCAAGGCGTTCCTGGCGCATCCCGTCCCGTTCAAGCCCGGCACCCATTTCCGCTACAACACATCGGCGACGTACATACTCTCGGCCATTGTGCAAAAGGTGACGGGAGAAACGGTCCTCGATTACCTCCAACCGCGCCTGTTTCAGCCTTTGGGGATTGAGCATCCGATGTGGGAAACCAGCCCACAAGGGATCAGTACCGGCGGGTACGGCCTGAGCATTCGCACGGAGGACATCGCTCGTTTCGGCCAACTGTACCTGCAGCAGGGTCGGTGGCAGGGGAAACAGTTGGTGCCCGAGGCGTGGATCGAGGCGGCGACGGCCCTACAGACCTCCAACGGGAGCAACCCGAACAGCGATTGGGATCAAGGTTACGGTTACCAGTTCTGGCGTTGCCGTCACGGCGCCTATCGGGGCGACGGCGCATTCGGGCAATACTGCATCGTGTTGCCCGAACAGGATGCCGTGATTGCCATCACCAGCGGCGTCAAGCACATGCAATCCGTTCTGGACTTGGTGTGGGACAAACTGCTGCCGGCCATCCAATCGTCAACGCTGCCTCCCGACGACCAAGCCCACCAGAAACTCGTGGACACACTGAAAGGTCTGTCACTTCGTCCGCAGGAAGGCTCCGGCCGCCCGGCGAAGGAGGTTGGCAAAAAGTTCGTGTTCCCAGACAATGAACGAAAGCTGGAAGCGATCACGCTGGAGAGCGACGGAAAAGACGGCCCCGTGAGGCTCGTCACGCGATTTGATGGTGTAGAACAGAGAATCGTCTGCGGTCGTGGTGTTTGGCAGAAGCAACGGGTGGCCTGGGCCTTGCTACCTCAACAACCGGCGGCGGCCAGCGGTGCTTGGATTGCGGACGACACGTTTACGGCCCGCATCTGCTTCTACGAGACGCCGTTTATCGTTACGGTTACCCTGATGTTCTCTGGTGAAGAATTGCGATGCAAGTCCGAGGCGAACGTCGGCTTCGGGCCGACCAAGATATCGGCACTGGTAGGCAAGGCCGAGTGATCACGGTCGTTTGGTATTGACTGCAGGAACGGCCAACGCCGTCCGCTACCTGGCGACAAAGAATCATTCGTCCAAGGAAGACATCGTTTCGTAGGACGGCTTGCCAATCGTCCGACGGCGAGAATAACCCGTGTTAGAAGCCCGCCATGAACAACTCACACCACCGCACTTCCCTCGCCTTTCAACTTGCCGTGATCGGGATCGCTTCCGGCATTCTGACAACGGGTGTTGCTGGCCACGCGATGTCCGGCGAGCCCGTGGCCGGCCGTTGGGATACCTACAGTGATACCTGGGTGGCCGCCGATGCCCTGGGAAGGACTTTGCCGACGAGTGAGGAAGTCGGGCCGTCACGCGCGGATAAGACCGTGGGGATCTTCTATTTTCTGTGGTTGGGACGTCATGGCGAGCGTGGCCCGTTCGATATCTCGAAGATCCTAGCTGCGGACTCGACGGCGATGGAGAATCCTGCGAGCGAGCTATGGGGGCCGATGTACGCGCCGCATCACTGGGGCGAGTCGCTGTTTGGGTACTATGTTTCGGATGACGATTCGGTACTGAGAAAGCACGCTCAGATGCTGTCCGACGCGGGGGTCGACATGGTGGTGTTCGACGTGACGAACCAGTTGACTTATCCAGAGAGTTGGCGGGCCCTGTGCCGGGTATGGGATGCGTCACGGCGGGCGGGAAATCGGGTGCCGCAGATTGCATTCCTTTGCCCCTTCGGCGATCCGCGAAAGGTGGTGCAGGAATTGTGGGACCAGCTCTACGGTCGTTCGTTGTTCGAGGAGTTGTGGTTTCGTTGGGAAGGAAAGCCTCTGATTCTGGCCGACCCAGCGATGATTCCCTACGGAGTCACGTATGAAAGGCGCGATGTTCCCGCCGAGCTGAAGGCTGGCATGAGTTTGGGGCAGGCGTTTACGGCCGCCGCCCCGTTTGTCTCGATAGGCGGAACATTTCCGACGTGGGCAACGATCGGCGGCGCGGTTACGCTTTCTCTCTATCGAAAGGGGCCGGGTGTAACGGACCATCGACTTTCGCCGTGAATCCTTGTACACTCACCGCCGCGACAGGATCGCCGCCAGCGGCTCACTGGAATGGCATTTTGACCGACGCGATCTTTGACAATTTGGTCGAACAGACGGCAGAATCTAGCCATCGCGCGCACCGATAGCGCAGGCTGTCCACACCCCGCGACGTTCACGCGGCTCGTCGAGCACGTATGATCGGCAGATGCTGACGGCCCTTGTGGCAATCGAGCTCAAGGATGACGGGATCGCCGGGCTCACCGTCGACCTCGACCTGCGGCTTTGCACAGGGGGAGCCGCGTGGCCAACGTGGTCGTGGTTCCATTCGTGGCTGCTCGTTGGCAGCGGGACGCGAGAAGCAGACTTCGTTCGGCGTCTTGCCGTCCAGCGTGTCGTGGGGACGATGCTCGTTGTACCACTCGATGATCAGGCTGGCCTCCCGCTCAAACGCTGATTGGTCCTCGGAAATGATGATTAGCCGCAAGATTTCCTTGAGCGTTCTGTGAAAGCGTTCCATCACGGCGATGCTGCCATGCTTGCCGACCGCACCGAACCGAGGCAGGATGTTCATGGCCTTGCACCATACTTCTCGGAAATGATGGCAGTCGAACTCCGGTCCTTGATCGACAATCAGATGCTTGGGACGGATTCGCTCGACAAACATGATCCGCGTCAATGCTGTGGTCACTTCTTCCGAAGATGGCCGGCACTTGAACGCCGCGAATCCCATGCATCGCCTTGAATAATGATCCACCACGTTCAAGACCCACCAGCAGACAGGCCAGCGTTGCCAGATGGCGTTGGGAAGCCAATGGGTCCAGAATCCACCGGAAATCGGCACCGCCGTCAGATCCGCGTGCCACGTGTGGCTCGGGTATTTGGACACAATGCGACATTGGCTGGCCGGATTGTCGCTCGTTGGTTCTGGGGCATCGGCCGGCTTCTCCTTCAGGATCCGTTGAACGGTCGTCTTGCCGATGTGGAGACTGGCTCTGGCCAACTTGTCGGCGATCTTCGCCTTGCCGAGTGTGGGACAGAACAGCTTGATTTTCTGAACGGCATAGCGAACGCAATCCGGGAATCGATTCACCGGCGTTCTGGTCTGGACCAACGAGTCATCGTCGGTTCGCCCAAGCCATGCTCGGATCGTATCGTCGGAAACAAAGAAATGTCGAGCTGTTTCGGTTTTGTTCCAGCCTCGCATCGCCCGCAGTTCCAAGATGGCCATCCGTTCCACCCTCGTGTATTGCGGTCGTCGGTGTGGAGCGATTCGCTTCATGCGAGCCCCTATGAGCCTCAGTTCCTCTCGCGTCATGGCAAGGTCGGATTCCAACTGGTGGATTCTCGCCTCCTTTACATCGCCTTGCTCGATCAGGGCTTCGCGGCCCGCGAGCATCGCGATGCGCACAAGACCAATGACATTCAGGACGGCATTTCGAACGTTCGCAGACCAGTCCTTGGGCAGCGGCAGGGACTCGACATCCTTCTGGTGGACTTCGTTGCACATGGGGGCGCTCGGAAATTCACCCACCATAGCAGGTCGCGACTGCGGAGTTGCGATGATACCGACACATTCGACGAATCCGGTCAGCTTTGCTTTCGGCATCTCGGTCAGAGTTTGCCGTTTGTGCCACTGAGACCCGGCTTGACTGGGGACTCGTATTTCCAGCGAAAGTCTGGTGAAAGTCGCTGGACCGCTTCACCGGCAGGTCGTCACCCTTGAAAAAAGCCGGGCTCGTTCCCATGATCAGCCGCCACTCCTTTTGAGTGACTTCTGTTATGCCGATTCGAAATCCTCTCTCGAATGTGACGTGCCGGCGCGTCTCGTTGGCAATGCGGCCAGGCTCGGTTTTGGGGCTGCCCATCGTGAAGTCTCCCGGCGGGATGTAGGCCAGCTTCATGCCGACGGAGTTGACGACAATGTCGCTGGGACCGACCCCGGTGGCGGGAGCTGTTGCGATCAGAACGACCATCAGAAAGACGCCGGTTCGCATAGCTGTTATCCTCTCTCCCGCGTCTACTTCACGCCCAGACAAACTACGTCACCTTTGGCATTGCGGGCGTAGATCCGGCTGTTGGATAGCACGGCGACTGTCCGACACATCGACCGGGGCAGGACCTGCCCACGGGCGATTGTCTCGAACGAGTTGGGATTTGCTCTAGCGATCACCATCTCGCCCCTGTCGCTCATGGCGATCATCCGGCCATCGGCACACATCGCAAGCGAACCCTTGCCCATACCCCGTTCGCTCCACTGCTCGGTGCTGTCTTTGAAATCGATACACTTGAGTCGGGTTTCGTCGAACCCGTACAAGAACCCCTTCCACAGGACCGAGCAACTCTGGAAGTTGCGCATCACGGTGTTGTCGAACATCTGCGTGACGCGGCCGCCGGCGATCCGGATCTTGGCACATCCCCGGCCGTAGGCGCACGAGGCGAACACCTCGTTGCCATGGACGATCGAGTCGGCGGTAGTTGCTTTGTGTTTGTTGAAGAATGGGTAGCGCCACAGCAACTCGCCGTCGACGATTCGCACCCCGATGATTGAATCCGCCCCGCAGAACACGACGCATTCGTGCCCGTCGACCTTGGCAGGCACCGGCGTGGCGTATCCGCATGCGTCCTTGCCGTTCTCCCAAATCAGTTCGCCGGTGTGCTTGTTGAACGCGGCACCGGCCGAGCCGACGTTGAGGATCAACCGGTCATCCAGAACGAGCGGCGACCCGGAAAAATGCCACGTTGGGAGCGTGAAACCCATTTCCTGATTCAGTTGCTGTTGCCAGAGCACCTTGCCGGTGGCCGCCTGGAGGCAAAGCAGATCACCCATCTTCGAGAGCGTGTAGACAACCCCGCCGTCGACAGTCGGAGTGGCGAGCGTGCCGCCCTCATAGTATTTGGGCAGCAACGGGCAGGGGTAAGTGTGTTTCCACAGCATCTCGCCGGTCTCGGCGTCGAAGCAGTAAACGGCGTCTTCCTGTTGACTTTCCTCCTCGCCGTGGTTGCCCATCGTGTAGGCCCGTCCGCCTGCGGTCACCACGGACGACGAGCCCGTGCCCACCGCGGCCCGCCAGAGCACCTTTGGACCTCCGTCGCCCCAATCGCCCTGCCAGTCGCCCTCGTCGGAGATCCCGTTGTGGTTCGGACCGCGGTAGTTGGGCCAGTCTCCGGCTCTCGATACGGCACCGCACACCAGCCACGCTGCGGCGATCGCGATCCATGTTTCCCAGCCCCGTCGGTCTTTGGTAGGTTCAACCATCATGAAGGATAGGAGTTTCAAGTATAGGAATTCTGATGTCGAGCAACGGAGTTGAGCATACCACGAGAAGTTGGTGATTCAAGTGGGAAAGAGCACAGGGCAGCCATACTCGGTATCTCCCGCGAATCGAGATATCGCGGCAAATGGCGCCAACGGTCGTCCGCAAGCCGGTAAACACAGGGCCTACACTGGAGAAGACGTTGACTTTTCAGCGCATTGCGTGGAACGTTGGGGAGGATTGCCATCAGGCGGGAGTTGCTTTGCTGGTGAAGTGAGGTTCGTTCATGTCAAGTAGCTTGATGATGCTCGAATGGCAGTCTGAGCGAATCCGCCGCTACCTCCACGAGCATCCCTCAACGACGATGCACCAGCGTGCCATGCTCCTGCTGGCCGCCGGAGGTGTCCAGGGGCTGCTCACGGAACAAGAGATCGAACAGTCGGTAGCCGATCTGTTCGCCCTTCAACGGCCGGAGGGCGGCTGGGCGATGTCGGGCCTGGGAGACTGGAAACGGGCTGACGGCAAGCCGTTGGACCGCACGGCGAGTGACGGCTACGGCACGGGATTCGTCCTCTATGTGCTGCGACGCGGCGGCAGAGTTCCGGCCGACGAGCCTCGCCTTCAAAAGGCCGTGCTCTGGTTGAAGACCCATCAGCGGACCGACGGATCCTGGTTCACCCCCTCGCCCTATAAGAACGACGAACTGAGCACCTTCGTGGGAACGGCCTACGTGATCTTGGCTTTGGATGCCTGTGGGGAGACCCGGCTCACCGGGGATATGCGTTAACACCAAGTCCGATGCGAACAGAAAGCAAACCGATGAACACGATTCGGATCTCAGTTGCCGGCACTCTGTGGCTGGCGGTGTGTTGCTCGGTGATGTCGGCTTCCGAGGCTCCCCGATACCTGATTCTCCAGTCTCAACTGCGCCAAGCCGGCCGTGTCAGCGCAACGACGCATCGCGCAGCGACGTACCTCGTGGACCAAGGCAATCCGGTTGCCAACGATAACAACCCGGGCACTGCGGCCCAACCGTGGAAGACGATCCAAAAGGCCGCCGACATGGCCAAACCGGGCGACGTTGTCTCCGTCATGGCCGGCCGGTATGACGAACGGGTGAAGGTCCGCACCGGTGGCACGCCAGGCAAGCCGATTGCCTTCGTGGCAATGCCTCGGCGCTCGGTGACCGTGGGCGGCTTCGACCTGGAGGCGAGTTGCATCCGCGTGGAGGGCTTCGAGATCACGGCCGACAAGCCAGCTACGGCTGTCCAATTGCGCGGCAGCCATTGCGAAGTCCTGGACAACTACGTCCACGACATGATGACGGCGGTCAACGGAACGTACGGCGAACCGAGCCCCAACGGCACCACTCGCGACTACTCTGCGGTGGCGCACAACCGCATCGCCTACAACGAGGTCTACCACTGCGAGTACGGTTTCATCCTGGGCGGGAACGACTGGCTGGTGGAGAACAACGAGATCCGTCGGCTTTTCATGTACGCCTCGGGCAACAATTACGATGATTGCGATTACACGCGGTTCTTCGGTAAGGGCTGCATCCAGCGCTACAACTACTACCATGGCTCGCGCACGTCGGAGACCAAGAGGGCCCACGTGGACGCCATCCAGACGTTCATGAACAACGGCGGGATGGCGCAAGACCTGCTCTTCGAGTTCAACACGTGTTTCGATTGGGGCCAGGGCGCCATGGTCGAAAGTGCACCGCACATCGGCAGCGTTCGGAACTGGACCTGGCGGCACAACATCTACTCGTCCAATCTGCCAACCTACAAAGGGGCGTGGGGGCTGAATGTCATCCAAACGCCCGACGTGACGATTGAGAACAACACCTTCGCCGGGATCACCTGGTTCGGCGTGGGGCTGCGTGGCAAGGAATCGACGGGCGGGCAGATTCGCAACAACGTTTTCTGCGAGGTCGAGCGAGCCGTCGACGACCAAATGGATTTCTCGCCGGCCAACCCGATCATCGAGTACAACCTGACATTCAAGACGACGCCGCTGGCGGCCAAGACGAACATCAACGGCAAGGACCCGCTGTTCGTGGATCCCCGGCAGCGGAATTTCCGCCTGAAGCAGGGCAGCCCGGCCATCGGGGCGGGCAAGGACGGAGCGACGATCGGGGCTCTGGAGTATCCCAACGTCTACTACGTGGACCCGCGTCACCCGGCCGCCGCGGACGAACCGGCGTGGGGCTACCCGGCCGTGCCGCTGGCAAGTCTGACCAAGGCGTGCGCGATCGCCCAGCCGGGAGAAACGATCATTCTGCGGAGCGGAGTCTATCGTGGGGTCCTGGCGCCGAAGAACGACGGCGTGACCGTCCGCACTATGAACGACGAGAAAGTAACGATCAGCGGGGCGGGCTTGATCGAAGGTTGGCGGCGCGAGGCAGACGGCAGTTGGTCGGCGCCCTTGCTCGCCGAACCAACGCGGGCTCTGCGTGACGGCCAACCGTGGACCGAGTTCTTGTACGACAAGGCCACAAAGCGGATCATGGTGAAGACGGGCGGCGATCCGCGTCTGCACGTTCTCGAGACGGTCGTGCGGGAGCTTGGGATCGATCTGGACGGCAAGCAGAACGTGCGGGTTGATGGCATCACGGTGGTGAACACGTTGAAGGTGCAATCTCCTTGAGGCCCAAACCGGCGGAGGCTGAGGCACGCGGATATTACTATCCCGATTATCGCACAGATTTTCCCATGGGAGACAATCCCTACCGCTATTACCGATGGTAGGCGTACATTTCTTGAGAGCATTATGTAATCGACAGAGGGACGCTTCCAATCCAACTCGCCCCAACGGTCATCTGCGGGTATCAGCGGCCATCAAAAACCACTCTAATTGACCTGTTGTTATTGCTTCATTGTGGTGTAGATGCGGTGTAGGCTCGCGAATTAAGAGTACTTTTGCAGAACCACCATTTTTTCCGGCGGGCCGGTCGGATTGTAGCGATAAGACCCAAGTTGGCAGGGCCCGAAGGTCGATTTACCAATATGAGGCATTGGCTGGGGAAGCATACAACTTGTCCCGAAGGCTGACGGGTTTTCGCTTGTCGCCGGAAAGGTATTTGTTTGAACCGGGATTGTGGTGTTGATCGCCGCGCTTACGCTGCCGGCGGGGTTCGCAGCAGCAGCATTATTGGTTGTCTTGTCCGATTAGTGATTGGCGATAAACCATGCTCGATGACGGTCCTCGAGCCGGTCGCTATCAACCGCTCAGGTGGCTAATTGCTTGGCTGCTCGTGGGATTGGTTGGCTGTGCGACTCCAGATGTACCACGAGAGCTTCCCTCTCGATCGCTGCTGCCGTTTTCCCCTAGCGGGGAAATCGATATGCCCGATCGCTGGTGGACAGCGTTTGGTGATCCGGCTTTGGATCGTCAAGTGGACGAAGCTCTCGGTGGCAGTTTCACGCTTGCTATCGCCCTGCAAAGGCTACGCGCCGCCCGAGCTCTTGAGCGACGCGAAGCTTCGGACTTATTTCTCTTTGTCAATGGTTTTATTGACATCGACAGCAATTTCGGTCCAGGACGAGATCGCGCGAGCGTCGCGTGGGGACTGGATGCGGCATACGAGGTCGACCTCTGGGGGCGAATTCAATCGCGCGTCGAAGCGGAACGACTGCGAGCTGATGCGACCCACGCGGACTATCACGCTGTGGCCCTTACGCTAGCGGCTGAGGTCGCTCGGACGTGGTTCTCTCTGATCGAAGTTCATGCCCAGCTCGAGCTGCTTGGTGAACAAGTCGAAACGAACCGAACTGGGTTGAAGGCGCAGGAGCTAAGGTTCGGCCGCGGGTTTGTTCGCAGCGCCGATGTGCTCCGGCAGCGGCAGTTGGTCGAGTCAACCTTGGAACAGGAGGTGGTTGCTCGGGCGCGGATCGAAGTGCTGGAACACCAACTGGCAGTGCTGCTGGGTCAGTTGCCACAGACGGCCAGCTTTGCTCCAGGTGCCGAGCTACCCCCCTTGCCGCCACTGCCGTACGCCGGATTGCCGTCCGAGCTACTCATACGCAGACCTGACGTCCGCCGTGATTATCTGGCGTTCGTGGCTGCCGATCGTGATCTGGCATCGGCCATCTCCGCTCAGTATCCTCGCATCAACCTGACCGGTTCGGTATTCAATCTCGCAGAAAGTCCAGAAACTCTGTTCCGTGACTGGTTCGTTTCGATCGCTGGCCAGATGATCGCCCCGTTGCTCGACGGAGGCCAACGGCGGGCCGAAGTCGATCGCACCAACGCAGTGGTCGGGCAGCGTTTCTATGAATACGGGCAGACCATGCTGAATGCTTTTCGCGAAGTCGAAGACAGCCTGGCGCTCGAACGTTATCAAGTCGAGCGGCTCGAACGACTCGACGCTCAAGTTCATCTGGCCCAGCAGGCTGCGGGGCAATTGCGCGATCAATACCTCATCGGCGACGCCGACTACCTGGATGTTCTGAGCGCAATCCAGTCTCAGCAACGCTTGCAACGCGAGCTTTTGTCCGCCAGACTAGACTTAGTTTTGATCCGCATTGGGCTATACCTCGCCTTGGCCGGAGATTTTGACACGCATCCGCAACCTCACGCAGATTGGCCCTCGGACCGGCCCGATTTGCCTGCAGACGCCCCTGGGTCGCCTTCAGGCCTAGAACAACTGCCGCCTCCGGGAGGGTACGAGCTCGACATCGATGAATGACGCCAGAACCGCGCCCCGACGACGCTGGCTCAGCGTTCTGGGCAGCATGATCGCGTGCTTGGCCATACTCGCCGCATCGGCCGCCGCGATTGTTGTGATCAACCGCACCGAGCCAACCGCACAACAGATTAGCGCGACGCGAAAGTCCGCAGCGCTGGTTGAAACGGTGACGGTCCAGCGTGGTACATATGCACCTCGCCTCGCCGTGCTCGGGGTCGTCGAAGCCGCGCAGGAAGTCGTCCTTAGCCCCCGCGTCGCCGGACAGGTGATCGAACTGTCGCCCGAGTTCATTCCTGGTGGGATGGTCCGAAGAGGTGACACGCTGCTGCGGATTGACGCAGTCGATTTTGAGAACACTTTGTCGATCCGTGAAGCTGACTTGCAGCAGGCTGAAGCATCTTTGGAGATTGAGGAGGGTCGACAGGATCTGGCACGGAAAGAGCTGGATCTGCTCGGGGAAACGATCGACGAGACCAACCGAGCGCTGGCGTTGCGCGAGCCGCAGTTGAGGTCCATGCAGGCCGAGGTGAGAGCGGCCGAAGCGGCGGTGCAACGCGTCAAGCTGGATCTGGAACGCACGAGCGTCTTCGCTCCGTTCGACGCGCAAATTCTCAGCCGCTCCGTCAATGTCGGTTCTCAAGTCGCCACGGGTGATGAGCTCGGCCAGCTTGTGGGCATCGACGAGTACTGGATTCAAACTTCCGTCCCGCTTCGCAGCTTGCGGTGGATACAGTTTCCCGAAGCGGATGTTCAGGGATCGGAGGTCGTATTGCGCGATTCGGACACCTGGGGGCCTGATGCCCAGCGCCGGGCTCGCGTTACGCGTCTGATCGGCGCGCTCGACCGGGAGACTCGCCTGGCGCGGGTGCTGGTCACTGTGCCCGACCCTCTTGGACACAAGTCCGATGTGCCGCCGCTGATTCTCGGCACCTTGATCGAAGTTGAGATTGAGGGCCGCCCCATCGAAGACGTTCTCCGCCTGCGTCGTGAATATGTGCGCGAAGGCGACACAGTGTGGGTCATGAAAGAGGGTAAACTGGAGATCCGCGAAACCGATGTTGTCTTCCGTGATGCCGAACACGCTTATATCCGGAAGGGTCTCGAAAGTGAAGAAGAAGTCGTGATCTCGACGCTGGCGACGGTGGCCGACGGCGTCGGCCTGCGCAGGGTCGACGACGCGTCCGAACCGAGAGAGAACTCCAACAGCGAGGCGACGGATTGAATCAGCATCGAGACGGTATCGACGCGCGTCGGGGCCCCATCGCCTGGATGGTCCGCAATCCCATCGCTCCTAACCTGCTGATGATGGTCCTCTTGATTGGCGGAATCTGGTCGGCGGTAACCATTCAGAAGGAAGTCTTTCCGCAGTTCGAGCTGGACATTGTCGAAGTCCGAGTCGGCTACCCCGGTGCCGCGCCTTCCGAAGTCGAACAGGGGATCCTGCGGCCGATCGAGGGAGCCGTACGCGGTGTGGAAGGAATTCGCGAGATCACCAGCGAAGCGCGCGAAGGGCGAGGCCGAGTGTTCATTGAACTGGTCGCCGGCCAGGAGCGAATGAAAGCTCTGCAGGACATCGATCAAGCCGTCAACCGTATTCGTACGTTCCCCGACCAGATTGAAAAGCCGGAAGTCAGCCTGCGATCGCGGCAACGAGAAGCGATGCAGCTCGCGATATACGGTCCCATCGATATTTGGGCGCTCCGCAAGCTGGCCGAACAACTGCGCGATCAACTTCAGGCCAACGAACAGATCACGCAGGTGGAACTTCGTCGTGTACCGCAGTACGTGACGCACGTGGAAATCCCTCGTCAGCGGCTGCGAGAATATGGGCTAACGCTACCCGCAGTCGCGGACATTATCAGGACCAGTAGCCAAGATGTGGCGGCGGGATCTGTGCAAACGGGTGCAGGAGAAATCCTGCTGCGTGTCAAAGCCCGCAAGCAGTGGGCCGATGAGTTTGCCAAGATCGAAGTCGTGGCCGGCCGCGACGGAGCGCTCGTGACGCTCGGTGATATCGCCACGATACGAGATGGTTTTGAGGAAGTCGGCTTTCATTCACAGTTCAGCCAAACACCGTCGATCGAGCTTGACATTTACCGGATCGGGTCGCAGTCGCCGATGGAAATCGCGGAGGCTGTCGAAGAAACGATGCGGGAGTTTGAGACTATCTTGCCGCCCGGCGTGAAGTGGCGGGTTGACCGGAACAACGCGGAAGAGTTTCGCCGCCGGTTGAACTTGGTCATGGAAAATGCCGTCTTGGCGGTAGGCATCGTGTTGCTGATCCTGGCCCTGTTTCTCGAATTCCGACTGGCATTCTGGGTCATGATGGGCATGGCGATCTCGTTCATCGGTGGACTGTTGTTTTTGCCTGTGGCTGACGTCAGCGTCAATATGATCTCCCTTTTCGGCTTCCTGGTTGTCTTGGGCATTGTTGTCGACGATGCGGTCGTCGTAGGTGAGAACGTTTACGAACAACGGCAGTCGCTCGATGACCACGAGGTCGCGGCCGTGGTCGGGACGCGCGAGGTTGCTGGCCCCGTCGTGTTCAGCGTCCTGACGAACATTGTCGCCTTTGTGCCGTTAATGTTCATTCCCGGCGAGACCGGCAAGTTCTGGGGGCCGCTGCCTGTGGTGGTGATCATTGTGCTGGCCCTTTCGCTCGTTGAATCGCTTTTCATCTTGCCGGCACACTTGGCTCATGCCAGAACCGGTGGCCTGAAGAAACGTGGTCTCGGGGCTCTATTTCATCGCGGCCAGCAGGGCTTCAGCCGAAGATTCAGCCGTCTCGTTGATACCGTTTACCGGCCCATTCTCCTGTTTTGTTTGCGATTCAGGTACATCACCGCCTGCACGGCGCTTGGTTTATTCCTTGTGGTCGGAGGCTATGCGACCAGCGCCCACATGGGGATGATCTTGATGCCCGAAGTCTCCGCGGATGAAATCGAAGCGGGCGTGCGGATGCCGGTCGGAACCACGCAGGACCAGTCGGCTGAGATCGCCCGAGCGGTTACCGAGGCCAGCATGAGGATGTTCGAAGAACACAACCTGCACGAAGTGGCCGAGGGTATCAAGACCAACGTGCGCGGGCAGGATTTTATCGATGTCGAGATCGTTATGAAGCCGCCGGATCAACGCGACATGACGGCGAAAGAAGTCATTGCGCTCTGGCGGGATTCGATCGGTGACTTGCCGGGCGTGGACCAAGTGACCTTCGAAGCTGAAAGCGGACCGGGTGGGTATCGACAGGACATCAGCATCGATCTCAGCCACAGCAATATCGACGTCCTGGAGAAGGCGTCCCAGGCGTTTCTCGAGCGAGTCAAGCGTTTTTCCAACACCCGCGATGTCAGTGACAACTGGAACAAAGGCAAAACCCAGTACGATTTTCGGCTGCGTCCCGAGGGGCGCGCACTGGGCTTAACCGACGAAGAACTTGGTGAGCAACTTCGCGGCGCATTCTTTGGTTCGCTCGCCCTCCGTCTACTGCGTGGCACCAACGAGATTGAAGTCCGCGTCAAATTACCGGAAGACCAACGCGAGGACATCCATCACCTGGAAGACCTGATTATCCGCACTCCGAGCGGCGCGGAAGTGCCGCTGTTGGATGTCGCATCCTTGGAGAAAGGCAATGCGTTTACGGCAATCCACCGTCGCGACGGCCGAAGGATCGTGAACGTCTCCATGGACGTCGAACCCAAGCGAGCCGTTACTCAGGTGATCAACGCCTTACAAGACGAAGAACTCGTTCAGTTAGCGAAGGATTTTCCCGGCATCACGTGGAGCTTCGAAGGGAGCAATGCGGAAATGCGTCGAGCGACTTCGTCCTTGTGGGGATCGTTCGGACTCGCACTGGCAGTAATCTATTCGCTGCTGGCGATCGCCTTTCGAGATTACATCCAGCCGCTGGTTGTGCTGGTCGCAATTCCATTCGGCATCGTCGGTGCAGTCCTTGGTCATATTCTGCTCGGGTACGACCTGTCGCTGGTCAGTCTGATGGGCGTGATCGCACTCTCTGGAGTAGTGATCAACGACTCTTTGATCATGGTTGATTATGCCAACCGTCGCCGCGGGGAGCATTCGGCAATGGAGGCAATTTCGCAGGCGGGAATACGCCGATTCCGCCCGATCTTACTGACAACGCTGACAACATTCGGAGGTCTCATGCCGCTCATCTTTGAGGATTCCTTGCAGGCGCAATACATCATTCCAATGGCCATCTCGTTGGGCTTCGGAATCCTATTCACCACGGCAATCATCCTTGTGCTCGCCCCTTGCCTGTACCTGATCCTCGAAGACATCCGGCACGTGTTTTCGCCCAGCGACGTTCGACGGTGAGGTTGCCAATGGGGTCGATCAAGAGAAAATCTCGCGCACGGCTGGCCCAAGAAGCCATCTCGCAACTCAACATCCCGGAAAGCCATCAGCCAGGTAAGCGTCGGTTGTTGGGACTGCCATTCGCACCCGCCGCGGGCACGCGAATCCCTTGCCGGAACAGCACAAACGCAATCGAGGCAGTATGACACAACGTGCACGGTGTGATCTCAGAAAAGCACCGTTCGAGAAACTACTGTCCGATTCTTCCGTGGCGTAAGCTTCCAGCTTGCGGTCGACAATGGCATCGCAAGCTGGAAGCTTACGCCACTTATTTCTCGAACGGTGCTAAGCGACCGCAGCTCCGGCGCGAACGGCTCAAAGCAAAAACACAAAGTCTGCAGAATGCAGCGAATGGCCACGAAAAGCACGAAGAGGCACAAAGGCGAAGTGTGCGCGCTCGAGTATGTCTGTCGGCATTATCTTGTGCGTTTTTGTGTCTTCTTGTGGCTGTTCGGGGAATGGGGGTCCTCGTCTTGAGTTAAGGCGAGCGGCAGTTGGTTTCGTACCGTGGCGTAAGCTTCCAGCTTGCGAAGTAGCCGCAAACGGCAAGCTGGAAGCTTGCCCCACGGGTAAATTCTCATCTGCCGCTCGCCTAAGAACCCAATTCCTTCGTCTGGACATGCACCTTGGGATTCCGGATTTCCCAACACATCTGCGCCGGGCAGTTGAGATAATTCGTCGCTTGTCAGCCGTCTCGGCCAGCCCTGCAAGTCGAGTGAAGACGCTGGCGAAGCGCCGTGGCAACTCGTCGGTCGTGACCTCCGCGACACACTACGCATCGACCTTGAATTCTTCGGTCGCGATAAACTGGGCCTGTCACCGTGCGTTTCTCGCTCAGGACGGATACTCCTGAGCGCGCAAGGCTGGCCGGCTAGCTCTGCAACGAAGTCCCCAACACGGTTCGCAGGGCGAGCCGGTTGCGTTGACGGCGTGAGTTTTGGCCAGCGGCGAGACGAACGTATGGTCGGGCAGGCAGGCATCGTCGGGGTAGATGTTGCGTTGCAGAAGCCGGCGAGGCTTAACTGCGGGCATGCCTACTGAAAGACACCGCCGATTTAGTCGTCGAGAACGCCACCACCCCGCGAGGGGCCGATTTCGCCTTGGGGGACGAATAGTCGCTTGGGCGAGACTGGCCAAGCAAGTACAATTGTTCATTTAGACGCCCGGTGGGGTAGCTGGGCGGAGGTCAACTGGGAAATGTCGACTTGAAGGAGTTCTCGCAATGAACAGATCACCCCGTCCTTTCGGTTTTGCCAACCCATCGTTTCTTCCGGCCGCACTCGCGGCGGTCATGATGATCGCGTCGTCCCGTTCCGCGTCCGCTGAACCGGCGCCGGCTGCGGAAACCGAACGCGCCGCAAGAGTCTTTTCCGCGACCGGTATCGGGGGTGGCGTCATTGTGCATCTCGGCGCCACGGATGGAAAGTTCACTGCCGCCTTGAAGGCCAATGACCATTGCTGTGTCCAGGGGCTGACCACCGACACGGCCGCGTGTGAGGCTGCCCGCCAGTACATCCAGTCTCGGGGGCTGTATGGAACAGTCTCAGTGGCGCCGTATGATGGGAAACGCCTGCCTTACGTTGATAACCTGGCCGCGCTGGTAGTGGTTGACGATCCGGCCGTGCCTATGGCGGAAGTCATGCGGGTGCTCCGCCCGCTCGGCGCGGCCGTGCTGAATCGGGCCGGCCAAGACGAGGTGACCGTCAAGCCCTGGCCCGAAGAATACGACGAATGGCAGCAGCATTATCACGGCCCGGATAACAACGCCGTGGCTCATGACACCGCCGTGGGCCCACCCCGCCGTTACCAGTGGATCGCCTTCCCGCAGTGGCAGCGCTCTCACCATATCATGCCCTCCATGAACTGCCTGCTCGCATCCCAGTCGCGGCTCTATACCGTCGAGGACGTGGCCTCGGCGGAGCATCCGGCCCTGCCGGGCAAGTACGCGCTCATCTGCCGCGATGCATTTTCCGGCATCGAGCTCTGGCGGGTGCCCTTCCCCGACTGGCATTCGACGCTGATTTATGACAAGAACATGCCGGTGCAGTTGCAGCGGCGCTGCGCGGCGATCGGCGACACCGTCTATTGCACGCCGGGCTATTTCGCCCCGGTTACCGCCTTCGATGCCGCCACAGGCGCCGTGAAGAAAAAATATGAGGGAACGAAGAACACGACGGAATTCGTCTACGATCGCGGCACGCTCTACGTGGTGACCGGCCAACCGACCTACGATCGGGGCGAAGGCACCCATGCCCTCGGCACCTCGAAATTCCATGAGGCTCTCTACGGACCGCGGGTCATCACCTTCAGGGACCCCAAGAGCACTATCACCGCCATCGACGCGGCGAGCGGAAAAACGCTCTGGCAAAAATCCGGCGAGGATACGGCAGGTTATCTTGGCGCCACCCTCGCTGTCAGCGGCGACTACCTGGTGCTCTACACCGGTGCCGGCGTGACCGCCTGGGACCGAGACACCGGCAAGACCCTGTGGAACACCCCCGCGCCGGTCTCGTTCTTCAACGCGACCATCGGAATCGCGATCTCGCTCGTGCTTTCCGAAGAAGGGGCCTTTGTGGCCGACGGCAAGCAGTTGCGCGCCTTCCGGCTCTCCGACGGCAAGGAGCTTTGGTCCGCGCCCGCCACGTTCAACCACCACAAGGAGCCGGACGTGTTTCTGACCGGCGGACTGGTCTGGGCGGCCGGCTACAACGCGAACAGAGGGCAGCTAACACCGGAAGTGGACCTGACCTATATGGGCGTTAATGGCTACGACCCGGAAACGGGCAAACTGGTGAAGCAGATTCCTCAGCGAATGATTCGCCCTATGGGCCATGATCGCTGCTACCGCAACCGGATCACCGATTCGTACTACATCAACAGCGCGACCGGAGGCAGCGATTACCTGCAATTCGGCACCGGCACGGAGCTTCCCCATCCCTGGGTGCGGGGAACCTGTGGCATCGGCTTCATGCCCTCGGGTGGCTTGCTCTATGCAGGGCCGCCGTCCTGCTCCTGCTGCAACTGGGTCATGCTCAACGCGTTGAACGCCCTGGCGCCGGAACCGGGGCTGGCGAAATCGAACGACCCGGTCAAGGTCAAGCCGGTGAACCGGCTGGAGAAAGGCCCGGCCTACGATTCCCTTCAGTCTCCAGCCTCCAGCCTCCAGTCTGACTCCGACTGGCCGACCTACCGGCATGACGATGCTCGCTCGGGCGTCTCGAAAGACCGCGTGGGTAGCTCGATTTCGCGGCAGTGGGAAATCAAACTTACCGGGCGCCCGAGCGCTCCGGTCATCGCCGCCGGCACGCTGTTTGTCGCGGATATCGACGCGCACAAGCTATGTGCATTCAACGCCCAGACCGGCGAGCCGCTCTGGAAGTTCTCCGCTGGCAGCCGGATCGATTCTCCACCAGCCTACGCGGACGGATTCGTGTATTTCGGCTCGCGCGATGGGGCCGTCTATTCGCTCCGGGCGGAGGACGGCGCCCTGGCATGGCGTTTCACGCCCCTACCCAGCCGCGTGATCTGCGCGTATGAACAACTGGAATCCGCGTGGCCGGTCAGCGGCACGGTGCTGCTGAAGGATGGGCTGGTCTACTTTGCGGCCGGCAGAAACTCATTTCTGGATGGCGGCATCTTCGTCTATGCGCTCGATATGAAGACCGGCGAAGTCCGGCACCAGCGCCGCATGTACGGCCCGTTCGGCGAGGACACGTTCCCCATTCTCACCGGGCCGGATCTCAAGACCGGGATGGGCATCTACGGCTTCAAGGCCGATGTGCCGGTGGACGGGGGGACCTGCGTCTTCTTCAAACAGCAGGCATTCCAGCCAGATCTCACGCCGGTGAAACAGACCGAGGTGAAGACGAGGCATCTGATCCCCAATCCCGGATTCCTGGAGTCCACTCCCCAGCACCGCACCTTCTGGACGCTCGATACCGTGACCCGTTACGACATCCCCACCGGCCTGGCCGGGGTGCACGGCGATATCCTGGTCGTGGATGGGAATCGCTTCATCGAGGTGCGCGGGTACCAGCCGGCGCGCCAGACGCCGTTTGATCCCAGAGTCAGTGGCTATGCGCTGTACTGCGGCATCGCGGGAGAGACGGACGCCGACTCGCCCGCTGCACTCCTGGCCAAAGCACAAGCCAATGCCAAAGGCAAGAAAGCCGGCAAGATGACCCAAGCCGCCAGGAGAAAGACAAACGCCCTGAGATTGGCGTCGGCCGCCACACAATCAAAGAAGATCTGGCAAACTCCCATCCCGCTGACCGGCAAGGCCATGGCCATGTCCGAGAACGTGGTTTTTGTCGCCGGTACCCCGGTCGTTTTCCCCGACGGTGACATCGCCAAGGCGTATGAGGGAAGAATGGGCGGCGTGCTCTGGCTGGCGGACGCAGCGACCGGAGAGAAACTCGCGGAGTACCCGCTGCCTGCGCCCCCGGCCTGGGACAGCCTGGCCCTGGCCAACGGCTCGGTCTATATCGCCCTCACCGACGGCCGGCTGTTGTGCTTCGCGGGAAAGTGAGGAGCTTGTCCGACGGGAGATGAGGCCACCGAAAGGCACTTGCGGCGTTGCGAGCCGAGGAGGGCGTGTCCTGAGCGCGCAGGCGATGTTCTGCTCATCGCACATGTCGCCAACACCGACGCATCGAACCTTCAGGAACCGTGCGAGTCAGAATACGTTTCTTTTCCCGTGTACACATTACGGCGCTTTCTCGGTCTCGCCCAGCATCTCAAGCGCTTGGTCCACGAGCTTCTCCAACTCATCGAGCTTTCCGTCGTTCGCTAGCGGCTGGGCGCCTTCCATGAGCTTGCCCACCGCCGAGGGGTCCTTGCCGCTCCTGTGCCAACGCTCGATCCCTGCTCGCACCCGCTTCATCTTCGCCTGGATGCGGAGCTGCGGGTTATCCACCGAGACCATTTTGTCTACTAGCGGTCGTCCGGTCAGGAACTTGCGATAGGCCGCGATGGCTTCCTCACCGAAGGCGCTGGCCTCAAGACGTTTGGGGAGTTCCTCGCCTGTGGCGCCGGTGTTCACGCCCACGAGAACGCAGCCATGGTTGTAGTGCCAGGCGAGGTAGGTTTCCCAATCCACGACGGATTCGGGAATGCCTGCGTTTGCCTCCACGCCCGCCCAGGCGGGATTCCCATGTTTCTCCGCACTTGCTGATTCAGCCGGGCAGTGGTCACGCCGTACAGGACGGCGAGGTCCGCGTCGAGGATCACGCGGTGACCGCGGAGCAGTAGGATCGATCGTTCGATCTGCTCGTCAGGAATCAAGGATTGTGGTTTTCTTTTTGCCATTGGTCACGACTTAATATTTTGGGAGCGCTCCGCACAAGCCTTCACCGGAGTGGAAATTTCAATTCCTTCACGACACCTGCGTGTGATTCCTTCTCACGTCCGACACACGCAACCCGGCCATCCACGAGCGGCACTAGCACGTCACCGGCCGGGGTCAGGGATAAACCGCCGAACACAGGCTGCGCCGGCAGTTTGACGTCCCACAGCAGATGGCGGTCGGTGCGATTGACGGCGACGACGTGGAAGTCGCCCGTGCGACCGCTGATGAAGACCACCGCATTGGCCGCCAACACCGGCGTGAGGAAGTTGCGGAACTTGAGAATGAAATCCTCGGACTATCTTTCTTGTGTCTTACCGCCGGCCAGCGCTTTCCCTGAAGGCAGGCCGTTCAAGGTTGGGGCAACTCGCCTGCTCGCCGAAGAATCGTCTCGCGTAATGCTGGGGACACAAAGAACCGGAGTTCTACCTGCAGACGGTCCAGCAAGGGCTGGATCGTGGAGCACCACCCCCGCCGTTTGGCCTCGACGAGCATCCCCAAGCTCCCTTGAACCGAGAAACCAAGGCGACGGGCTACCTCGCGTCCTGTCTGTTCGTCGATCAGTATCACGTTCGCCGGTAGTTCCTCGGCCAGCGCCATCGCTTCCGCTTCACCGGCATCAAGGACTGACAACAATTCGGTTACTCGCGCCGCATTCTCAGGGGCGAGCACGTGGAGAAAGGGGTACCGGTTGACGTCCAGCGGCCTGAACGCCGCGGGCGGTTCTCGCGATTCGGATGCGACGGCGGGAGGCAAGTATACCTGGTCGAAGAGTTCTTCGAGCCAATCAAGATGTCCCAAGTGATCGAGGGCACGCAACGGGGAAGTATCGCTGACGACGACGGCCATTACTCGGACCCAGACTTCGGCAACCCTTCGCCTTCCTGCTCCCAGTACTGGGCATCGACGCGAATCAGCGGCAGGTTTCGTTCCAACAAGGCATTCTCAAATTCGACGCGCGTGATTCCCGCCCAGCGAGTAGCTTGGGGCATCGACAGCTTTCCGGCGTCGTACAGACGGCACGCAATCTCTAACTTGGCGTCCGGTTCCGACAATCCAGCCTCGGAGAGTAGATCGTCTGACAAAGTGACTGGCATGGCACACTACTCCTATCGATCTTCAATTGCATTCTACGCAATCTGAAGTCGATGAGGAAGGGAACGCTTATTTTCACTAATCTGCGATGAGCTTGCCAAAAGGCTTGCGTTGGTCCAGCCCTGGGCGTCGGCGTCACGGAAGCACAGCGGGCTCGGCGCTGGCCGAGCAATTGGAGTGGCCCTCGCCCGCAACCGCGCAGTCTAGCGAATCTGGAGGCTATTCGACGGAACGTGATCGTCGGTGTTCACGCTGGAGCGTGAACCAGTTTGCTCAGTTTTCGGTCTTTGCTTCCAGGATGACGGTGCCGAACTGGGGCACCTTATCGTTCTTGGCCGTGCCTTGCCAGACGACTTGGCTGTCGCGGCCGTTGCCGTCGTCATCGTCGTTGATGGCGATATCTAAGCCGATCACCGCAGGGAAATTCCTGTTGCGGTAATCGAGGGCCCAGAAGTTCAGCCAGAACTCGGCTGTGTAGCCGTCCTCGGTCTCGACACACTTGCCAGTGTGACCGAAAGGACCGGTGGGCGATACGCAGATCATTCGATACCAGCCTTTCGCCGGTGCAATCCCGATGCGGCGATCGTCGTAGTTGTAGACTGCTTCGCGGTTGTTCAGCACGTCGACGAACAGTTCGACCGAGTCACCGTAAGGCAGATTTTCCTCGGCCGGATCGCCGAGCTTCAAATGCCGATCCGGATCGGTCACCTTGACCGCGACGTAGATGTCGCCGTCGGTATGCACGATGTCGAAGTTGGCCTTGATGTTGGTCTTATCGCCGACCACGAGCTTCTGGATCGGCTCGGTCAGGTTCCAGCAGGGTTCGTCGAGCACGCCGTCGGCATTGATCTTATCGCTCACGTAACGGGCGCGGAACACACCGGCGCCGGGTGGGGTTACCTGGATGCGGAATTTGCCAACGGCACTTTCCGCCCTGCCGCTGTCGGCGTCGGTTACCTTGAGTTCGAATTCATGGAGTCCTTCCTGCCCGGGCGAGCCGGAGAGCGTGCCGTCCGGATGAAGCATGAATCCCGGCGGCAAGCCGCCCTCGCGCTTGACCGGCTCCCACTGCATGGCGCCGTTGCCCCCTTGGGTTTCGAGCTTCAAAGAAAAATACTCGCCCAGTTTGCGGGTCGGAAGTTCTGCGGCCGTGGTGATCACGGGAGCGGAGTCGGGTTCGACGGTCAGCGAGAGTTCCCTTTTACCGATAGCACCGCCGGCGTCCTTGACGGCAAAGCTCAGCTTCGTGCTGCCCGGCTCGCCGGTAATAGTTCCGGAGATCAGGCCGTGCTCGTCGAGCGTCAGCCCCTCGGGCAGTTTCCCATCGGCCACGCTCCACGTACACGGTCCTTGGCCGAAGGCGCGGTAGAGTTGGAACTGGTACGGTTCGCCGCCAATAGCGGGTTCCATAGATGCGGTGGCGACCTTGACGGTCTCGTTACTGCCGACACCTGTCAAGGGATGCGTGGCTACAACTTCCCAGACCGTTTCCTGAATGACCTCGGCCAACTCCGCGGAGATCAGGGTGGACGGGCCATGAAAATGTGGCCCGGCCTGATACTCGCCGACGGGTAAGCCTACCGGGCTGGTTTTGAAGATGGTGGCATAGAATGTACAGGCGACGATGTAGCAGCCGACGTTGTCCAGATGAATGCCGTCAACATAGGTTTCGTACGGGGAGCTGTAGCCCGGCACCAGCCCCGCGCGCATCTTGCTGTACAGCAGCTCCATCACATGACCGACGGGAATCAGCCTGACCGGATTCTTCATGGGCACCCGGGCATTCAATCCCTGGACCGTCAGTTCGTACTGGTTCTTCAAGCTACGTTCGACTTTGGCGGGGATGCCGGCCTTCTCCGCAGTGGCAGCGACATTTTCGAGCCAGAATTGCGGATCGGTTTTCTCCTTGTAGCCCCGTCGCCAATCCTGCGGATCGACTTCGCTCTGTACGCTGAAATCAGCCAGCCAATTGCCGGTGCGCCGCGCTTGCCACTGGGCGTAGATGAAGAGTTGCACATCCGGCTGTTTCTCCTGTAGAAACTTGGCGAAGCTTTCACACGCCGGGTACTCGACCTCGAAATACCCGAACGGCTGCAGGGTGACCACATCCCATTTTTCATCGGTCAGTTTCCTCTCCCATTTCGCCTTCTGGCTCCAATGCCACACCACCGGCACGCCCGGCGCCATCTCCCGCTTCCACTCGAGCGGATGCCCAGCTTCCGTACAGAGCTTCTTGAAATAATCGTACTTGAGCTGGTCGGTCAGGCTGTTGCCGAAGTAGTGTGCGCGGATCGGCTTGTCTTGCGCCTGTGCGGAGATCCATGTAAAGATCGCCAGCACTAAGGCAACTCGCAATAAATAGCCTCCCCGGAACCCGGTCACGTCAACTGGGGTTCGATTCGAACGGAGTACTTGGGTATCGCTTGATTCCGTTTCAATCGCGTTGCGATTGGGCGGAACAACTTCTTCGCGATCTTGA
>JADHUC010000339.1 GCA_016784735.1 Pirellulaceae bacterium
AATTCGTTCGTCGAGAACTCGACAATACTGAAGACTCGGCCCGGCGGATCGTGAATCCCACTCTCCGCCGCCGGTGTAAAGTGCCGATTGCACTTACCCCGTTCATTAGCAAACCTATGTCAAGCCGCGGCGGAGTCAAACTGAAAGACGGAGAAAAGCCGGAAGTTTCATGGACATTCCCAATCGGGGTGATTTGGCTGTCGTGGCAGTGCGACACGATGTTGAAGAAACGCCTCGCGTTGCGTCAGAGTCTCAGTCTGAACGAGGCTTACGCAGGAGAATCTCTATCGTGCGGGCCGAAAGCGAGACGGTGGGCCAGTGAAGACTTGGCCCATCTTCCGGAAACTCTCGTCATCATGCGTCAAGGACGGTTAGCCGGCCTGAACTGTCGCCGACCCTTTCGACATCTGCTCCAACGCGGTCCAACAGGGATAGGAACAAATTGTTCAAGGGCATTTCGCCGCCTGTGCTGATGTGGCGACCAGTACGAATCGTGCCCCCGCCTCGACCAGCCAGGACGACTGGCAGATTGTGATGATGATGTCGGTTGCCATCGCTGAGGCCGCTGCCATACATGATCAACGAATTGTCCAAGAGAGTACCACTTCCCTCTTCCTCGGACTTCAGCTTGCGCAGGAAGTAGGCGAATTCGCCCACGAGGAAACCGTCGATCTTCTGGATCTTGTCGATCAGTTCCTTCTTGTCGCGATGGTGAGACAACTGATGATGGCCGTCGCTAACGCCGACCATCCGATAGCTGCGGTTGCTGCCGGCGTTGCCCAGCATGAACGTAGCGATCCTGGTGGTGTCGGTGCGAAAGGCCAGTACCATGAGATCAAACATCAGGCGGACATGCTGCTGATAGTCGCGCGGGATGCCGTCGGGGACTTCGAAATCAGGCCGCACTCGTTCGGCCTCCTGCTCCGCGCGGACGACGCGGCGTTCCAAGTCGCGGACGCTGGAGAAGTACTCGTCCAGCTTACGGCGGTCCGTAATGCCCAGCTTCGCTTTCAGTTTATCAGCATCGTTAGCCACGAAGTCCAGAACACTCTTCCGGTAGAAGTCGCGGCGTTCACGTCCTTCCTCCGACTGTTTGGCATCGCCAAAAAGACGTTCGAAGACCAGACGTGGATGAATTTCCTTGGCCATCGGCGTCGTCGCGGATTTCCACGAGACGTTCGATGAATATGCACAACTGTAGCCCGAATCGCAATTGCCGGCGTTGCGCCCCTTTTCGATGCCCAGTTCCAGCGAAGGAAGTTTCGTCAGATGACCGACCTTCTGCGCTGCTGCCTGGTCGACCGATACGCCCACACGGATGTCTGCGCCCGATGTCTTGTACGGATGGGCCCCGGTCAGGTAGGACGAGGCGCAACGGGCGTGGTCGCCGGCACCGTCGCCTTTCGCACGACCATTGTCCTGAGCCAGTCCGGTTAAGACGTTCATGTCACCTTTGAAGTCGGCGAGCGGTTCGAGTGTCTTGCTCAGCTTGTAGTTTTCGCCCGTCTCCGAGGGCGTCCAACTGGGCATGATCGCCCCGTTGGGAAAGAAGACAAAAGCCATCCGCACCGGCGGCTGGTTCGCAGGCGCTGCTTTGGCCGAGGACTCCGGTCTCATGGCCTCCAGCATCGGCAGGCCAAGGCTCAAGCCGAGTCCTTTCAGGAAGGTTCGCCGTTCAAGTCGCGATACGCTCATTCTGCACCTCCATCGCCTCGCCGCATCCGGAACGGCTGGCTAGTTACGATCCCCGTAATGACAGCCGAAAAACGATAGTCTTCCTTCTCCACTCGTTCGACGATCCCGTCGATCGCACGCTGGTCGTATGGCTCCAACCCGCGTCCAAGGGCATAGATCAGCATTTTCGAAACAAGCGTTTCGGCGAATTGGTGTTTCCGCTTGGCCAGGATCTGAACCAACTCGGCCGGCCCCTTGAACGTTTCACCGCTGGGTAGTTCACCCGAAGCGTCCACCAGGAACTTGCCGTCCTTCTCGCGCCACCGGCCAACGACGTCAAAGTTCTCGAAACCGAATCCCAACTGGTCCATTTGCCGATGACACGAAGCGCACACAGGATCCTTGCGATGCAAGACCATCTGTTCGCGCAATGACAAGTTAGGCGCCGCCTTCTGCGTCTCCTCCAATCCGGGAACGCTTGGCGGCGGATCAGGAGGCCGCGTACCGAGGATATTCTCCATGATCCATTTGCCGCGCTTGACGGGCGATGTGCGCGTTGGATTCGACGTCAGCGTCAAGATGCTGGCGTGCGTCAGCAATCCGATTCGTTTGCCATCAGTCAGATTGACCTTCTGCAATGCCTCACCCGTCACACCGTTCATGCCGTAGTGTCTGGCGAGACGCTCGTTGACAAAAGTGAAATCGCCGGTCAAGAACTCCAGAATGCTCCGATCCTCTCGCATCACTGCGGAGAAAAACATCTCGGTCTCGCGCTCCATGTCACGCCGCAAAACGTCGTCCAATTCTCCGAACCGAGCGGGATCGGGCGTGACCTCCTCCAGGTTACGGAGGTTCAGCCACTGTCCGCCGAAGTTGACCACCAAAGCCTGTGCCTTGTCGTCCTGCAACATTCGCCGTACCTGCGCATCCAGAATGCTGTTCTCGTGCAGCACGCCGCGCCCGGCCAGCGAAAACAGTTCGTCGTCTGGCATACTGCTCCAGAGGAAATACGAAAGACGACTCGCCAGTTCGTAGTCGTTCAACGGGCGGATTCTGGTTGGTTCGTCAGGCTCCGGGTCCACTTCGACACGGAACAGGAAGTGCGGCGATACCAGCACCGCAGAAATGGCAACTTGAATGCCGCGCTCGAACGAATCGCCTTGCTCCATGGCCAGATCGACCAGTCTGACGAGTGAGTCTACCTCTCCGGGGCGAGCGGGCCGCCGAAATGCTCGACTGATAAACGGTGTCAAGATGTCACGAGCAGCTTGCTCGGGCGTTTTCCCGTTGCCGGGCGCGGCGATCAAGATGCGCCGGTGACTCTCGGATAGATCCTCGGGCCGGCGATCCACGGGACCGGAGACCTCCAGCGAGCGTATGGCCAGATTCCGGTCACGATGTTTTGGGTCTGCCGCCTTGGGGTTGTAGTAGTCGTTAATGAAGGCCGCGGAGAACCGGTGTTTCCCCTTGCCCACGCGGGCACGTATCTCGTACACCTCCATCTGGTCCACTGGCGCTTTGACCTCGGCCACTTGGACGCGTTTGTCATCAACGGCCAACTCGACCTTTGCGAGTTCCGAGCCCGCCTGCTGGGCACCGGCTTCGACCTTCAGCGAATACTCGCCGTCGCGCGGGAATTCAAATTCCCCCGACACCGTACCGTTCGAGGAAAGGTTGTAGACACCGTAGTCGTCCAGCGAACCGCCGCCGGTGACCGTTAGGTTCTTACGTTCACGTCGCTGCGTTGCCGCTCCGGCTGGATTGTCGCTGATTGCTGCGGCCGCGATGTGTTCAGCGGCGTCCATGTACTTCTCGAACAAGAGCGGCGGCAGCGAGAGCACATCGCCGATGTTATCGAAACCTTCGCCAACGTCGTCGGAAGGAAACTCCTTGGACAGGCGAAGATCCAACCCTGTCAGATCGCGGGCCGTGTTGTCGTACTCCGCACGATTCAGACGGCGTATGGTCACTCGGCCCGGATCGCTCAAGTTCTTAGACTTCGATTGGAGCGTGGCTTCGATCCAGTTTGTCAGCAGTGATCTTTCTTCGTTTGTGGGCTGTTTTTGGTCTTCAGGAGGCATCGCTCCGAAGTCCAGCATCTCCTTGACGCTGTTCCAGGTGTCAGGATCCTGCCGCACCGAGGCGGCACTCGGATACTTGTCGAAGGCGATATCGGCTTCCTGGGCTTTCCTGCCATGACACGCGCTGCAGTACTTTGAGAGCAGCGGGGCAATCTGTTTCGCGTAGGCATCGGCTGGAAAGGTCCGTGGCGTACCGTCCGCAGCCAAAGCCCCCGACGAACCACCCTGAAGAAGACACAGCGCCGGGATACATAACGCTAAACGCAGCAACATGTTCCGACGATCTAGCGACGACGCAGTTAGCCGACTCTTGCTGCGTATCTGATCGCCAATATTGGTCGCAAGAACACGGGTCGCGGATGGAAACATGTCATCAGCGCTCGCTGCGGTACAGGCAAGAAAGACCGGACGCAATATCGGAGTTCGCTTATGCGATTACATTGTCGCATTTTGTCTCGACCGAGAACCAACCCCTCAATAAGGCGAGGAAATGAGGCTTGGTTCACAACACTACCCGAGCGCAGTGGCCAGAGTTCACAGTTCACGAGACCGACACTATCCGCACCGTATTTTGGCGACGGTTGCTCGCATGTCTTCCTTTCTTTCCAACATTCCCCATCTTCCTTTATGATCGCCCCATCGGTGAGCGGCGGGTCTCTGTATATAATGGAATGGATGGAAGGAGCGCGACGTGTCCCGCGAGCGACGTATGCGACTCCGCACTCTAGTGCGATGGACCTGTGATGTCGGAAAAAGAGAAGAACAATATCGACGCGATTCTAAATCGCTGGCCGTACGACCAGGAGACGTTGAACGTTCGGGGGGCGAAAGGTGAAGATGGTCGCGACGTCATCCAAATGCGCATCGACATGGGCGTCTTGCAGCTCGAGACGACCGGGCGACCGGATGGGGACAAGCCGTTTGGCTTCGATACCTTCTACGACTACCTGCTGGCCGAAGAACTCCGCGACGACGATTTCGTGCTTGACGAAGAGCAGTGCCAGGCGGTTGACCGAGAGTTTGTCCAGTTCTATCACCGTCGCATTTGCTGGCTGAGCTTGCGTGAATTCGCGGCCGCGATGGCCGACGCCGATCATACCCTGGCGCTAATGAGTTTCTGCGAAGCCCACTCGCCGGACGAACAGTGGACGATGTCGCACGAGCAGTATCGCCCGTTTGTTCTGTTTCACCGCATCCAGGCAGCCGCTCTGGCCGAACTAGAGGAAGATGCGGCCGAGGCGGCCATCCATCAGATCAATCTCGGCTTGGATAAACTGCACGACTTGTACGCCGAACATGATGCCGAGGAAGTCTTCGAAGATGACGAATTGGTCGCTCGTCTGACAGATCTGCGCGAGTCGCTGCGGGATCACTACAAGGTGGGTCTTACGCTGCATGAACAGCTTCAGGACGCAGTGACCAAGGAGCAGTACGAGTTAGCAGCCAAGATCCGCGACGAACTGGCTCGGCGAATAGCCGAGTCTGCCACGGAATGAAAAGGAGCACGCACGGATGGCTCGGTTATCAATGAACGAGATCACGACCTTTAGCTGGTCGTTTGAAGAAGATGTTCGGAATTACGTTGCCGCGGGGATCGACGGCATCGCAGTATGGAGGCAGAAACTATCGGACTTCGGCGAGGAAAAGGGCGCCGAATTGCTCGCCGATAGCCCGCTTTCGGTATCCAGTCTTCTTTGGGCTGGAGGTTTTACCGGAAGCGACGGCCGCACGTACAAAGACAGCGTCGAAGACGCCATCGAAGCAGTCCGGCTCGCGGCCGACTTGAAGGCCGGAGCCCTTGTCATCTATAGCGGCTCGCGTTCCGGCCACACCCACAATCATGCCCGCCGATTGTTCAAGAGCGCACTAAAGGAATTGACGCCGGTGGCCAGCGAATTCGGTGTCGTATTGGCTGTCGAACCGATGCACGAGGGATGTGCGGGGGACTGGACGTTCCTGACGGGCCTGGATGATTCGCTCGATTTCGTACGCTCGGTCGACTGTCCTCAGTTGAAGCTGGTATTTGACGCTTACCATTTGGGCCACGATCGAATAGCCTTGGAACGGTTACACGAGATTGCCCCACTGATAGCGATTGTCCAACTGGGCGATGCCAAGCGGCCGCCGACTGGTGAGCAGAACCGATGCCGCCTGGGCGAAGGCTACATTCCACTGAAAGAGATCATCGCCGGGTTGACCGAAGCGGGCTACGGCGGATTCTTCGATGTCGAATTGATGGGCGAGGATGTCGAGAATTCGGACTACGGCGAGTTGATCGAACACTCGAAACGGGCTTTCGCCGAACTGCTTCAGCCGAGCGCTTCTCGCTAGACGCCCCGTACGTGGGCCACTCCCCGAGCGATGCCTCATCTCCTCGTTTAACCCGAAGCCGAAGGCGATGGCGGACGCCGCGAGTGGACAGTCTATCTCACTGCCCGCCATCGCCTTCGGCTTCGGGTTAAACGAACTCTATCTATCCGTCGGCTCTAAAATCCAAACAGACCAGTCGGTCCTTTCCTCGCACGTACAGCAGCCCATCCGCCAGAATCGGTGCGGCCCAGCAAGGATACTCCAGAAGGCGTTCGTCGTTCTCATCAAGCAGCATCGTCGAGGCGACTAGCTCGAACTTCTCCGGGTTGGCCTTCAACAACAGCAAGTGGCCAAATTCACCCAAGCACACGAAATGGCCGTCCACGTACATCAGGGACGTTCGGGTTAACCGGGGGATGCTCCACTTGACCTCGCCCGTCTTCCAGTTGATGCATCGCAACTCGCCCTCGCTAGTGTGGCGTCCGCTGCAACCGTACAGGAAGCCCTCGTGGTAGATGGGCGTGTTCCAATGAGTCTGCATCGCCTTTTCGCGACTGCGCAGTTCGTCGCGCCACACGATGTCGTAGCCGCCGGGTTTCACTCTCAGCAACGAACTGCCGGGCCCGTAGGTCTCCGAGATAAACACCTCGTCGCCCACGACAACCGGCACGCTCGCATTGACACTCTCCAGCTTCTTGGAACGCCATGGGTAGTGGAAATCCACTCTACCCGTTGACGGCTCGAACCCGACTAGTCCACCACGAGCAAACGCGAAGCACCATCGGCGTCCGTCGATCGTGGCCGTTTTCAGCGATGCGTAACTGGCTAACTCGTCGGTGATATTGTAGGCGACCTTTCCCGTCATCTTGTCGAAAGCGACGATTCCCGAGCCGCTGCCGACCACTCGGTCAAGCTGCCCACGGGGCAACAGATGCGACTCTTCAGGGCTGCCCCCGACCATGACGATCAACAGTGATCCTTCCACAACCGGCGTGCTGCCGACGCCGAAGAAGTTCTGCACAACGCCGAACTGTTCAGCCGTGTCCACTTTCCAAATCTGCGTGCCGTCGGATACTCGCAGACAGTGCAACATACCTTCGGCACCGTAGATGTACACGCGGTCTTTGTCGACGACCGGCGAACAGCGGGGCCCGCCGTTGTAGCCGTACATGTCCATGTAGTCCGTCGGATACTCAAACTTCCAGATCTCTTCACCCGTCCTGGCGTCCATGCACGCGAGCCGCGCATTGGGGCCGTCGCGATCAAACTGGTAGAGCCGACCATTGCTGATCGACCCAATCCCGTAGCTCTCGACGATCCGCTGGTGCCAGACCACGCGCGGACCGCCCTCGGGCCACGAAGTCAAGATACCGGTCTCCGGCGATTTCCCATCGCCGGTAGTGCCGAGGAACGTCGGCCAATCGCTCGCTCGCCTCGACTCGCCTGCCGAGGCCACAACCGCGATGAACAACTGGAGAATCCACAGGGTCGTGCCTAATCGCATAGATTCGTTCCGTTTGCGAAGTCACGCAGGAATGCGCAAAGATGAAGGGCCAATAGCATACGATACCCCGCACGAGAGTCAATCGCGTGGTTGACTTTTTGAATCGCGTCCTGAAATCGCCCAGGCCGGTAATCGCGATGCTCTCACTAAGCATCGGACTACGCGGCATTTATGGAGCAGAGCCCACAGGGCTGTCTACTTCCGAGTGGTACGCGACGCAAGGCGAGTTGCCTGCGTCAGACCACGAAAGCGGGACGTTTTTCTGAAGCCACCGGTCGGTGGCCGCGCTTAGTTTGTGCGCATTGTTCAATTCCCGTTTGGTTGCGGCCGAAGGCTGGGCCAAGCTTACGACTGACGTCGTTTGGCGGCGTTGAGCCACCCGTAGGCTGACCATGGAGTCCGTAGACAACGACAGCTTGGCCTTGCGGCGTCACGCGAAGGGACCGGTCAACGTTCCATCGAGCGTCAGCGCCATGGTCGAGACCGCTCTCTTGTTGATGTTGCGAACCTGTGGCCAGTGGGGTTGGCAGCCCATCAGATCGTCCGGCAACGAGCCGGTGTGCCGCGAAGACCCGGCACAGCCTATGTCCATGCGTGGGAGGTGCTGAGCAAGAATCAGAGCTGCGTCAGGCAACCTTCGAGTTCTTTTCGATCGACTTTTGGATATCGCTCCACGGCACTTCCTGCGGCAATCGGTTCGTCCGGGCGGCTAGGGCCGCGGCCGCGCCGGCGGCTTCGCCCATCGGGACGGCGTTGCCGGTCACTCGGTAGCTGGCATGAGCGAAGAAGTCGCCGCTGATGCAGCGACCGGCCAGCAGCAGGCCGTCGACGTCGCGCGCGATCAAGGCACGGTATGGGATGTCATACGGCTTGGCTCGTAAACCCTCGTTTCCCAATCCTTTGCTCGTGTCGGGATCCGTCGAGTGTACGTCCACGCTGAATGTTGATCGGCAAACGGCATCATCGAACCGAGCGCCGTTGACAAGATCATCGCCCGTAACCTGATACAGACCGTGGATGCGCCGGCTTTCGCGCACTCCGATCCGTTCCGGTGATACGCAGATGGCGATGTCTTTCCAGACCCCGCCGAGGCTGCGCAGGCCGTCGATCATGCGGTGGACTTCGCGACGCCCACGCATCGTCGCTTCGGTCAGTTGGTCTGCATCAAAACCTTTCACGTGGTATTCATGGTTTGCCATCAATGTGAACAGACCGTGGTTCAAATGGAAGAGCGTCGGGTGAGCGTATGATGGATCGAATCCCGATCCACGCTTGATTTCCCCGGCCAGCCGACCTTTTGTCGCGCCCCAGTCCTTTTCGTCGGGCAGACCTGAAACAAACGGCCTGATTCTCTCCAAGTCCAAACCGACAAGTTGCACGATGAAGCTCATCGGTTGGCCTTCATCTTTGTCGGAACGACCATAATCGAAACCGCAACCGGCCAACGCACCCAAGTCGCCGTCACCGGTTGCGTCCACGAATACCTTGCCGGCATACGCCTCGCGGCCGGACTTGGATTCGGTCAGTACGATCGACAGCCGGTTGCTATCATCCTTCACAGCGGCCGCAACTCGTGTGTGCAGACGCACGCGCACGCCCGCTTCGCCGCACATGTCCTCCAGCAACAATTTCGTTTTCTCGACATCGTACTTCCGACCGTAGATGCGGGCGTTGCGTTTGTCCAACTCGTCCAGCATCTCCTGCATAATCCCGGTCTTGTTGCCGCAGTCGATGATGTTGCTCAACAGTCCAGCCGTCCACACACCACCGAGGCAGCCGTTCACTTCGATCAGCCGCGTTTTGGCGCCCGATCGCGCGGCCGCTACGGCTGCCGCCACTCCGGCGGGTCCCGCGCCACAGACTACGACGTCGATTTCTTCCACGATCGGTATTTCTCTCGCAGGTTCGCGAACGGTGGCAGCGCTTCTGTCGGCTTGCTGGGCGGCGGTGACTTGGCCGGTGAGTCCTGCGCCGAGGGCGGCGGTGGCACCGGACTTGAGGAATGATCGTCGGGGGAGTTTGTGTTGCATGGTGTGGTCCTGTTGGGTTGTTTTGGGGTTGATTGTACCACGGATGGCACCCAAGACCACGGATGGGGGCCGAGATGACAGGTGGGGCTTCCCCCATCCGTGGTCTTGGGTGCCATCCGTCGTACCTTCCATGTAAATGGGTAGACGATTCCTTCTGCTGGCCTTACAGTGAAACGTGTGGATTGACGATACCTGGAACAGGGCCGCTGACGGGGGACCTGTTGTATGTTCCGGGCATCAGACAAAACGACCGAGGAGGATATCGTCCTCGACTACGGAAGGGACCGATCGAGGATCGACGCCCTGCGCAACCGCGCGCGATCCGGCGCGTTCGTCTGCCCGGTCTGCAGCGGCGAAGTCACGGTCAAGGCCGGTGAAATCCTACGCTGGCATTTCTCGCACAAGACCATCGCCGACTGTCCCCTCGGCAACGAGCCAAAAGAGCTGCTCGATGCCCGGATGCTCTTCTATTGCTGGCTTAAGACCAAGTACGCCAATGCGCAAATCGAAGAAATGCCCTCGGATCTGTCGATGCCTCGGCCTTTCGACGCGTATACCGAAACGGAACATGGCAAGCGGCTGGGCTACTGGATCATGGTCCGCGGCATGCGAAACCGTGAACCGCTGCTGGAACTCCGCAGGGACAAAAGGGTCTGGGTACACTGGGTTTTCCTGGCGCAGAACCTGAAAACGCCAGGAGATCTAACGGATGCCGTGCGTTTGACCACGACCGAACGCGATTTCATGTATCGCTCGAAGTACGACAAGCCGCATTACGGCGGCAGCACTCTCCATTACTTGGACATCCAAGCGGAATCGCTCAAGACGCTCCGCGGCCTGATCCACTGCGAAGGGCCGGTCTACCAGTTCGAGCACATGATCCAAACGCCGCTTGACAAGGTTCTGATCTCGCCTGCCAATGGCGAACTGGTTCACCCCGGCGAACACGAACGGCTGAAGGCGTGGGAAGCGGAAGAAAAGAAACGCCAGGAGAAAAAGAGCAAGCTCGCTGCCGACTGGGCAAGCACGCCGCAGCCTCGCCCAACTACGCCGGTCTCCAGGAAACCCAAGGCCCACGTCCAAGCGAAACCGAAGAAGACCGGTTTCGAGAAAGCCCTTTCGGAAGTCAAGCGGCGCTGGAGAGAAGACGGCGTGAACCCGGATTTGCCCGGCTGGTCGGGGCAGGTACGCGAGGAGGCGATGCGGCTGTGGAAATCCTGGCAAGAATGACGGCTCACCGCGACTCTGCGGAGGATGACGGTTATCCGGCGCAGGCCGTATCACAGCTAACCTCTTCGTAAATAAACAACTTCTCTCACACGGTTCGAAGCCGACCGTCGCTATTGTCCGACGAAGTATCAAAATGCGCGCTTGTGCGCCAACTCGGCTCACCCCACAAGAAGTGATAAACCGTGGATTCCGTCGACTCCTACCTAGGCCAGACGCTGCCCGATTCGCCGTCGCTTGGTGTGCAGTCGCCAGTTTCGTCGTCGACTCCGCCCGAATCGGTCGACCCGCTGTTGGTCCAGCAGACGAAAGCCGAAATACGCCGCCTGGTCCGCGAGATCGCGCAGATTTCGCAATCCGATCTGCCGCTGGAAGAGTTCTTCGAACAGTTTCTCGGCCGCGTGGTCTCGGCGTTGGCGTCCGTCGGCGGTGCCATTTGGACGATGGACGAAAATGGTAGCCTGCGGTTGCGTTACCATGTGAATTTTTCGCAAACGCGGCTGGCGGAAGACGAAGCGGCATCCGCTCGGCATGCACTTCTGCTGAACAAAACCGCACGCCACGCGCAGTCGGTGCTCGTCCCACCGGGATCCGTGACCGAATCCGAGAAAGACTCGGGCAACCCGACCGAATGGCTGCTGGTCTTAGGTATCCTGACCGGCGACGACGGCGTCCAAGGCATCGTCGAGATCTTCCAGCGCCCCAACGGCGGACCGGTCACGCAACGTGGTTATCTGCGGTTCCTCACGCAGATGTGCGACCTGGCAAGCGACTACCTTAAGAACCGCCGGCTGCGTCAGTTCACGCGAGACCGGCAACTCTGGAGGCACACCGAACAGTTTGTCCAGGCGATTCATGACAGCCTTGATTTGCGTGCAACCGCCTACGCCATCGCAAACGAAGGACGGCGGTTGCTGGAAGCAGACCGAGTGAGCGTGGCCGTGCGTCGCGGCCGGAAATACGAAGTCCTCGCCGTCAGCGGTCTGGACACCATCGACCGGCGCGCCGAAGAAGTCGCTCGCATGTCCGACCTGGCAACCGTCGTTGCCGCAACGGGCGAGCCATTCTGGCATCCCGCGGCGGATACGGATCTGCCGCCGCAGCTCGAAAGCGTCGTCGGCCGCTACGTAGACAAATCCCACTCGCGCACGATCGGCGTGTTACCGCTCCGTCCGCCTGACGAAACCGCGGAGCCTACGGAACGTCAGGACCCGTCGCCCGTCGGCGTGCTGATCGTCGACCGGTTTACAGACAGCGGCGATGCGGCAGAACGGACTTCGCGTGCCGAAACGGCCGTACGGCACGGCGCTGCCGCACTCGGCAACGCCCTGACGCATCACAGTCTGCCCTTGTTGCCGTTGGTCAAGGGCTTGGCCAAGCTCAAAAGCGCCTTCGGGCCTCGCTCGCTGCCCAAGACGACCGCCGTGTTGGCCGCGGCCGTTGCCACGATGCTGGGCCTTGCTCTGATTCCTGCCGAATTGCGGATTCGCGCACGAGGCATCTTGCAGCCAGCCGTCCAGCAACACATTTTTGCCCGCATCGGCGGCACGGTCGAGGAGGTCCCTGTCGTACACGGGCAGATGGTCGAGGCCGAGCAAGAGTTGGTGCGAATGAGCAACAACGACCTGGAACTGGACATCACTACGCTGGTCGGCCGGAAGACATCGACCAGCGAACGGAGACTCGCAATTCAAGGGACGCTGTTGAAGCACGCAAACTTGCCACCCGAAGAGCGTAACCGGCTCTCCGGCGAACTGACCCAACTGGAACAGAGCGAAGAGAGCATCGAACGGCAACTGGAACTGTACCGGCGCAAGCAGAAACAACTGACCGTACGCAGTCCGCGCCCTGGGCAAGTCGTCACGTGGCACGTGAGTGATGCATTGCAGGAGAGACCCGTCCAGAAGGGCCAGATCTTGATGAGCATCATCGATCCGGATAGCGATTGGTACTTGGAACTGGACGTCGCCGAATCGGATATCCGGCACGTTATTGCGTCTGCAAAGCAGCCATCCGCGGGAGAATTGGACCGCGACGAATCTGGCAACGGGAACGACGCCTTGAGCGTTTCTTTCGCGCTGCACAGTCATCCCGGACGCGAGTTCGAAGGCCAGATAGTCGAGATCCAAAAGACGGCGGAAGCGCGCAGCCAGGGCGAAGGCATTGTGGTCGTGCGCGTGGCGGTCAACGAGACCGAATTGCCCGAGTTGCGCAGCGGCACAACGGTCAATGCACGTATCCATTGCGGCAGTCGCCCGGTCGGCTACGTATGGTTCCGCAACTTGATCGACACCGTTCAGTCGGAGGTGCTCTTCTGGTTGTAGGATCGCTCACACTATGAGTTTGACCGTTGACGATGCCCGAATCTGACGCCACGCTCGATGCCTCCTCCAGTCAACGGCTCCCGCTGCGCCTGCGTCCGGATCTGCAGGTGCACCGCGATCGTTTCCTGGGGCGCGAGCAGGTTGTGCTGAAAGACCCGATCTCGCTCCGGTACTACCGTTTCGAAGAAGAAGAGTACGCAATTCTGGAAATGCTGGACGGCGAGTCAAGCTTGGAGCAGATCCAGTCCGAGTTCGAGCGCAGGTTCCAGCCACGAAAGATCACACTTCGCGAACTGGAGCGTTTCTTGGGGCGTGCTTATCGCGATTCGTTGATCGTCTCGGACGCACCAGGGCAAGGCCGTGAGCTACAAACCCGGCACGCACGGCGCGCACGCGCGGCCCGACACAATGCCCTGACCAATGTGCTGTGCATTCGTTTCAAGGGAATTAACCCTGATCGGTTTCTGGACGGGATGAACCGATGCTTCGGTTGGGTGTTCTCGCCGGCTGCTTTCGCGGTTTGTCTGCTCTTGGCCATCTCCGCGCTGTTGCTCATGGTGACCGAGTTCGGCACGTTTCGGGCGAAGCTGCCGGCGTTTCACGATTTCTTCGCGACGGGAAACTGGATCTGGCTGGCCGTTTCGTTGGCCACAGTCAAAATCCTTCACGAGATCGGGCACGGGCTGGCGTGCAAGCGGTTCGGCGGCCAGTGTCATGAAATGGGTGTCATGCTGCTGGTACTGACGCCATGTCTGTACTGCAACGTCTCGGATGCATGGACGGTGCCCGGCAAGT
>JADHUC010000340.1 GCA_016784735.1 Pirellulaceae bacterium
GGTTTCAATAACAAGTTAAAACTGATCACCAGAAGATCCTATGGTTTTCGAACTCAAACAGCCTACGAAACCGCACTATATCACAACCTTGGCAGCCTACCACAGCTAGAATTCGCCCACAAATTCGCCTGAACAGGCTCTTTTTTGTGGGACACTGCGCTCGTCATTATGCGGCACGGATACGGCCCCGTTCCCCAGCATTTGGCACGTCGTTTGCGACTCATCGTTTCATCAAGATCGAAAACTGCCAAATGAGCGAGCAGCAAGGATATTCCCTTCTGCCTGCTCGAAGCAAATACGAACCAAGGAGAACAGAAGATGACCATGACAACTGAGAAAATCATTGGGATCGACCTCGGCACCACCAACTCGGTGGTGGCGGTGATGGAAGGCAACGAGCCAAAGGTGATTGCCAACGCGGAAGGCAACCGGCTGACGCCCAGTGTTGTGGCGTTCACCGACAAGGCCGAAACGTTGGCTGGGGAACCGGCGCGGCGTCAGGCGGTGACCAACCCAACGCGGACCGTATATTCGATCAAACGCTTTATGGGGCGCCGTCACAACGAAGTTGCGGCCGAAGAGAAGATGGTCCCGTACGAGGTGGTTGGTGGCCCAGACGAATACGTCAAGGTGAACATCGACGGCAAGCACCACACGCCGCAGGAGATCTCTGCCAAGGTGCTTCGCAAGCTGAAGGAGGCGGCCGAATCGTACCTGGGCCATAAGGTCAACAAGGCGGTGATCACCGTGCCGGCCTACTTCAACGACGCCCAACGACAGGCCACCAAAGACGCTGGCGAGATCGCCGGTCTGGAAGTCGCCCGCATCATCAACGAACCGACGGCGGCGGCCATGGCTTACGGTCTGGACAAGAAGAAGGACGAGAAGATCGTCGTGTTCGACCTGGGAGGCGGCACGTTCGACGTGTCCATCCTGGATTTTAGCGAAGACGGCGATGAAGGGGATAGTGCAAAGGTGTTCGAGGTAATCAGTACCAGCGGCGACACGCATCTGGGCGGTGACGATTTCGACGAGCTGCTAATCAGATACGTGACCGACGAATTTCAGAAAGAGAAAGGAATCGATCTGCGCAAGGACCCCATGGCCTTGCAGCGATTGATGGAAGCCTGCGAGAAGGCCAAGAGGGAACTCAGTTCGGTGCCGCAGACCGACATCAATTTGCCCTTCATTACGGCGGACGCGTCCGGCCCGAAGCACCTGCAGATGACGATTACCCGATCCAAGTTCGAGGAGTTGATCGATCCGCTGCTGGCGCGAGTCCGAAAGCCGGTGGAACAGGCCCTGCGCGATGCAAAACTAGAGCCCAAGGACATCGACGAAGTGGTACTGGTCGGCGGTTCGACGCGAGTGCCGAAGATCCAGCAAATCGTCAAGGAGATGTTCGGCAAAGAGCCGCACAAGGGCGTCAACCCGGATGAAGTGGTTGCGATGGGCGCGGCGGTCCAGGCCAGCGTTCTGGCGGGCGACCGCAAAGACGTGCTGCTGTTGGATGTGACGCCTTTGTCGCTGGGCATCGAGACCATGGGCGGCGTGTTCACCAAGCTGGTCGAGCGAAACACGACAATCCCGGCCGAGAAGAAAGAAGTCTTCAGCACTGCCGAAGACACCCAAACTACGGTGACCGTTCGTGTGTTCCAGGGCGAACGCTCGATGGCCGCGGACAACAGGCTGCTCGGACAATTTAACCTGGATGGGATCCCGCCTGCGCCACGCGGTGTGCCGCAGATCGAGGTTGCGTTCGACATCGACCAGAACGGCATCCTGAACGTATCGGCCAAAGATATGGCCACCGGCAAAGCGGCATCCGTGAGGATTGAACAGTCGGCCGGCCTAAGCGAACAGGAAATCGAAAGGATGCGAGGCGACGCCGAACAGCACGCCGACGAAGACAAGCACCGACGCGAACTCGCGGACTTGAGAAACCAAGCCGACCAGATGTGCTTCCAGTTGGAGAAACTGATGAAGGAGCAATCGGACCGGTTGAGTGACGCCGACAAGGAGCCGCTCGAGAAGGCGATCAACAAGACTCGCGAGACAGCCAAGGGTGACGACGCCGCGGCCATCAAATCGGTCATCAACGAGCTGGAACAGGCTTCGCACGCCTTTAGCAAGGTGCTGGACGAGCGAACGCAAAGTGAGTCGCAGCCTGATGAGAAAGTGGAGCCGCGCCAGGCGTCCTCGGAAGCGACAGACGACGATGTTGTCGACGCCGAATTCGAAGTAAACGCTTGATTTCGCCGCAAGCGTCCGTGGAGTCTAGGCTGAACGATGCTGATTGATTGGTTCGCGAAACTAGATCCAATATGGCAGGCGTTTCTAGCGACGTGTTTCACTTGGTTCTTGACCGCTCTCGGAGCGGCTGTCGTCTTCGTGTTCAAGCAAGTGAACAGGAAGGTCATGGACGGCATGCTGGGATTTGCCGCGGGTGTGATGATCGCGGCCAGTTTCTGGTCGCTGTTGGCGCCGGCGATCGAAATGGCAGAGGGAACCGCCGTGCCGGCCTGGCTCCCGGCGGCGGTGGGCTTCCTGCTGGGCGGGGCGTTCCTATGGGCAATCGACCAGGTGCTGCCTCACCTTCACCTGGGTTTTCCGATGGAGGAAGCCGAGGGGATTCCGACGAACTGGCAGAGAAGTGTATTGCTGGTGCTGGCCATCACACTGCACAACATCCCGGAAGGATTGGCAGTCGGCGTGGCATTCGGAGCGTTGGGTGCCGATCTGCCGTCTGCATCCCTGGCGGGCGCGGTGATATTGGCCGTCGGCATTGGCATTCAGAATCTGCCCGAAGGCGCAGCGGTTTCGGTGCCTTTGCGCCGAGAGGGGCTAGGACGCTGGAAGAGCTTCTGGTATGGACAACTGTCTGGGGCCGTCGAGCCGATCGCCGGCGTGCTGGGAGCGGCAGCGGTGATACTGATGAAGCCCATCTTGCCCTACGCACTCGCGTTCGCGGCGGGCGCCATGATCTACGTCGTCGTGGAGGAGTTGATTCCGGAATCCCAGCTACAGAAGAACACCCATGTAGCGACACTGGGAGTCATGGTTGGTTTCGTCGTCATGATGACGCTGGATGTGGCTTTGGGCTGAGCGTCATTTCTGATGAAACGCGGTCCACGGAATGTTTCGAGGGGGTAACATTGATGGATCATCTTCGCTGTTGGTCACTGGCCACATCCAACACAACGGCGGCAACAAGGAGCACAACGACAACTGCAATGGGCCAAGACATGAAGCGACTAATGTTATCCTTTCCCCCTCGTCATCCAATTAGATCTGGCCACGTCACGCGCACCAGATTGTCCCTCTCAATCCTTCACGTTTCTTTCCTTTCGTACGCAATACCAGTCTTTCAGACGCACGCCCCACTGCAAGTCGGAAAATTCGCCAGAAGTCAGTAGCAGATTTCGCTACAAGCGAGGCCGAGCTGATACGAATATGCACTTCGTGCAAGCTGGACAGCGCACGAATTGGTTTGGGAGGGAATCAAAGACTACACGGAAACGAAGACCGTCACTCTGAGTCTCGATTAACCTTTCGATTACGCTAACCTCTCGCCCGCTGACGGTCCGGCTTCTTGTGCTGGTCGAAGATATCCGTAACCACTCTTTATTCTTCGAGGGACAGATCCGGATGTCACGTCGTGAATACAGCCAAGGCTACGTAGTGAATTCTGCCACGTGTGACGGCGTTCGCACGGTGGAGAATCAGTTGAAAGTGGTCGGCAAGTAACGACACGTAGTACGGCGTGTCAGTCGGCGGGAGTCTGAAATGATCCGATGTCGAGTTGGCGGCCGAAGGGCCAGTCTTTCGCAGCGAGTGCTGCTTCCGGTCTCGCCCAACACTTGCCGTCGGCCCAGGAGAGCACTACGGTTCGACCGGTGCCTTGCTCGCGGATGATGAATTCGACCAAGGCATCCGGCAAGGCCAGAGCCAGATGCGGATTTACCGCCGTTGCCGTTTGCTGGATGTCTTCACGTCCGAAATCGAGCGTGAAACAAACACTGGGCCGCTCGCCCGGCCGGACGATCGCTCGGCCCGAGTGCGGCCCAAAATGAAAGAGTACCAAAGTCGCATCGGTAACCGGATGTTGACCTCGCGAGGCCAGGATGTTCGTCGCCGCTCGCTCCGGATCGCTCTGGGCGACGGCTTTGATGGCAAGGTCGTAGTAACGCCGTAGATAGGTCAGCATCTGATCGCGGTGCGGAATGCCTGCCACCAGTCGTTCTAAGTACGCTGCGTCTGTCACCGCGGCAGACTGCAGCGATGTTTCTTCGAGTTCCGTTGCGGTCAGCAACTCGGCCGCGAACAGGTGAAGCTCCAGAGTTTCCCGGCGGAGATGGTCGGGATGGTCCGAACCGAAATCCAAAGCCTTCAACAACGCTCGCAAGGCCGAGATGCCGGCTTCGAGATCGGGCTTCTTCAACTTCAGGACCGCCTCCGTCACCTTCCGCAATAGCTGGATTCGCTCCTCTTGGACGCCGATCACGATCTGCCCCGCGGACTGGTGCTGCTGTAATTCGAGTTCGGCTTCTGCCACCTGACCGTCCAGTGCCAGAACAATGGCCCGTTTGCAGGACATTGCGGCCCTCACCGCCGGATCGTCGGCCTTGTCACGGGCCAGCGCGTACAGCCGGGCCGCTTCCTTCAGGTCCACGGATCCATCGGAACCAGCTCCCTGGTACAGTTCGCAGTCGGCTCGACGTTCGCGGGAGTTCGACAATCGCTCACGAAGCTCGCGCCGGAAGCGTTGCATGCCGGGGCGGTCCGCCTCCGCTTCGGCCTTTGCCAGCGCCTTTTCGATTTCGCCGATGACCAGATCGTACTGGGCTCGAGCGATTCTCTCGTCGCCGCAATAGCGTTCCGCCATCGCTTGGCCGTGATCGTTGTGGAATACGAAGATCTGCGCAAAATCGTTCTGGGACTTCCAATGGTTGTCGAAGCGGATGTTCCTGGCTTCCTTGAAGTGGCGGTTGGCCTCCTGCACATCCCATTGGTCCATCAAGATCCACGCGTATCGCTCGTGAACATGAGCGACGAACGGATGATTCGATAGGGCCAGCGTCGAATCCTGGAAAAGCCGCTGGGCGTGGGTGAGAGCGTCTTCTGCCTCGGAGTATTTGTTGGCCGCGGCGTTGGCGATACCCTCGTCGACCCAAGCTTCGGCTTGCAGCAACAAGGGGACATCGGGCAGGGCTCGCGCCTCGCGAAAGAGTCGTTGGGCGTCCGAGCCTTTTCTCAACACTTGCGCGTGGAGCTGCCCCCAGTCGACCAGGCATCGTGCCCGCAACGAGAATGTGACGGCGCCTGTCTGCGCGTAGACAGTCGCTGCAGATTCGTAGGATTTTGCTGCCTGCTCGGCCAGATCCCGGTCGTTGGTAATCATCGCGACCTTATGTTCCAGCACGGCACGTGTGTGCAGATCGACGGGAGCCCACGTGGCTGATTCACCCAGATCGCGGCTGAATCGTGTGAGGCTGGCGTGCAAGCGGGCGGCGAGTTGCGTATCGACAAGATCCTCCTGAGATATGCCAAGCAAATCGTCCAGTAATGCCTGCTGTGACGCGGTCAAGTTTCCCCGCGTTGTGCTTACCATCTGCAATAGCCAATCCTGAACGGTCCCCGTGTTGGGATCGAGCAGCGGGCTGTTTTCGGAAGCGCCGCGTACCGGCCCCTCGGCGGACAAGATGTCTGCGGTCAGTTCGTTGGCAATGGCTTGTCGCACGCAAGGCAGCAACCAGGGTGTCTCGTCAAACCACCAACGGCCATTCAGCCCCGGCAAAGCGCACACCTCGGAGGCGAGCAACACGGACTGAACGGAATCCGCCCCGACCTGATGCCCTGGTGCAATAGGGTCGCGCTCGCTGGACTGCGACAACAGCCAGACGGCAATGAAGCCACCCAGCAATGCTGCGGTTACCCAACCGGCGTTCCGGATCCGTCTGAACGGCCGTTGTGGCTCGGACTCCCCGTCCTGATCGGCACTGTCCAACCAGGGATTCGATGGTCGCCCCCCCTGATCAAGGTCGGCGATCGCTGAACCTCGCCCACGCGGAGACACGCCATTCCGTCTCTGATCCAATCCTCGCGTGCTGGCCGCCAGTGACGCATTCACTTCCTGTGGTTCTGCGAAAGGCGCCAAAGCCTCAGCCACCTCGCCGGGTGTGTCAAGACGATCGTCAGCGTCTTCGGCCAACATGGATTCGAGAACCAGGTCCAAGTCTTCGGGGCAGTCATCGCGTATCTCCGAAAGCCGAATCACCGAGGCCGCCGCATTAGCCGTTGGCTTCTTCCGCCGCATGGCGGGTGCATCGACTGCGGATGGTGCTTGTCCCGTCAAGAGATAGAACAGGGTGCAACCGAGGCTGTAGATATCGGCCCGGATGTCGACCGCGTCGGGATCCACCCATTGTTCCGGGGCCATGTAATCCGCGGTGCCCAGGAGCCTGCCTCCGTGCCATTCTCGCGTCAGTCCGGCAACGTGGAGACCGGCCAGCCCAAGGTCAAGGATCTTGATAATCCCGCCGCGCGCGAGCATGAGATTCGCCGGTTTGATATCGCGATGTACCAAGCCGCTTTCGTGGATGGACTGGAGGCCGACGGCGGCCTGCCGCGCCAATTCGCAGGCCGCCGGTACCGTCAGTGTCCCTTGTTCAGCCACGAGCTGGTGTAGAGTGGTTCCGTCGACGAACTCCGTGGCCAGGAATTGAGTCCCTCGGTCTTCCCCGGCATTGTAAGCGCGGACGATGTTCGGATGGTTCAAGCCCCCGATCGACCGCATCTCTCGACGGAACCGCAGCACCGCCTCCGGATCAGCCAAATGCGAAGTGGGCAGGACTTTCAAAGCGACGATCTGGTTGAGCAACGTTTGCCGGGCCCGATAGACAACTCCCATGCCGCCCCGGCCAACCTCTTCCAAAACCTCGTAATCGCCTATCCGACGAGAAGCCGAACTCGGGAAGAAGGGTTCGGAAAAATCGCGTTGTTCTGGATGGTCTGTCACGCGAATAGTCTTTTTCAGCGCCAGAGAACGGGAATCATGACAAGGCGACGGATGTCTGGAGCTTACTCGCGCCTTGGCTTCCTTGCCAGATCGTCTCGTCCATCACCGGGAGATGTACGATAATGATTTGCGATCTGTTCGTCGAAGCGAGCCGTTGTCTGCACCATTGCCGGTGGGCCGTTTCGTCACCTCGTGTGAGGTATAGTTGAGCGCAAGAAGGCAATAGAAAACGCCACTGTACGGCTGACATTCCCTCCGGGCCTGTGAGAGAATCGTTGGAGTTCACGCTTCGCGTTCACTGCCACGGACTCTGTAGAAACAGGAAAATCGTTATGTTCGGTGATTTCGGTTCAACCCTCCACCAGGCGGGCTCGCGATATGTCGGGCCGTTCGCGATAGCAGTGATAGCATTGACAGCCTCGCCAGCGAAAGGCCAAATCCAACCGGGTGAAAAGCCGGCCGTCGAAGCCGTCACGCGCGAGACGGTCGAGAGTCGCATCAAGGAAGCCGAAGAGTCGCAGGAACTTGCTGAAGACACCAAAGCGAGGATCCGCGAACTGTACCAGCAGGCGTTACAGGACCTGGATGTCGCCGCCGGTCTATCTGCTCAGGCCGCGGCCTTCGACGATATGGCCGTCAACGTCCAGGTAAAACTGCAGGCGACAAAGACACAATTGGATGATCTGGGATCGACCGCGACCGTTGCCGTTCCCGAGGATGCGGCCGTCACGGATCTGGAGCAACTTCTCAAGAAGGAAGAAGCCGAACTGTCGAGACTCAAGCAGGACCTCGCGCGGCTCGACGCCGAACCGGCGCGCCGGCAGGCACGCCGTACCGAAGTGCCGAGCTCAGCGACTTCGATCCGAGAGCGGCTGGCAAACATCGAGAAACAGCTCGCAGTCCCGGCGCCGGCGGACGAGCCACCGCTGTTGACGATCGCGCAGCAATTGCGCGGGCGAATCCAGCGACAGTTGCTGGAACAGGAGTTGGCCACGGGGGAGAAAGAGTTGGTGGCTTATGCCGCGGATGCGACCGAGCTTGTCCCTTTGCAGCGTGATCTGGCCGCACGGCTAGTTGGTCAGTCGGAGAGCCGCGTCGCCCAGTTTCTGGAAATGACCAATCGCCGCCGCCAAGACGAAGCCAGAAAGCTTGCGGCGGTCGCTCGCATGGAGGCGGCTCGCGCTCACCCGCTCCTGCAACCTGAGGCATCGGTAAACCAGGCCTTCGCCGAACAGAGCGAGAAACTGGCACCGCAAATCCATGCCGTCTCTCTGGAGTTGGAACGTACGAACCAGGAACTGGAGCGAGTACAGAGCGAGGTCAAAACGACCCGGGAGAAAACGGATCGGGGAGGACTGACCGAAGGAATCGGCCTTCTCCTGCGTCGACAGCTTGCCACACTGCCGGACGTTCGGCGGCATCGTCGCAGTCTGCTGGCGCGACGTAGCGAGATGCGCTCGGCCGAGCTTCTGCTGATTGACTTGTATGATGCGCGCTATGCGTTGAGCGATACGGAACGGGAAGTCGAGCGGAAAATAGCGGCGTTGCGACCGTTGCCCGCTGACGTTGACGAGGACGATCTGAGGCGTGCGCTCCGAGACTTGCTGGAAACGAGAAAAGGGCTCCTCGACAAGCTGATCCAAAGCCAAGACAGCTACTTTGATCTACTGGTCAAGTTTGACTCGGCGGAAGATGAACTGATCAAGGAGGTGCGCGCGTATTCGGAGTATCTCCGCGAGCGAGTATTGTGGATACGATCAGCGCAGGTATGGAGCCCGGGAGACCTGAAACCTGCCGGTGAGGCCGTGGGTTGGCTTCTCAGACCGGACAACTGGTCGGACGTTGGCTGGGCGCTGATTCCATATGGTTCGCGGGTCCGCACCCTGTTAGGAGACGATACGCCTCAACGGTGGACGGAGATCGTTTCGAACGTGGGAACGGAGATGGGGAAACGTCCGTGGCCACTGGTCGGCTCGCTCCTATTCATCGTCTATTTCGTCCTCTTGGTCGCCAACCAACGGCGAATACGCCGACGGATTGGGGAACTGGGCGATCAAGCGGCAAGACGAAATTGCCAGCGATTCCTGCTCACGTTTCACGCCCTGGTCGCTACCGTTCTGATCTCTCTGCTGTGGCCCTCATTACTCTTGTTTCTCGCCTGGCGCCTGACGACGGCCGTCGGTCCTTCGGATTTTGCCAGGGCGGTGGGGCACGGTTTGGGACTCGCGGGCGGGTATGTTCTCTCCTTCCAACTCCTTCGGCAGATATGCCGCTCCAAAGGCCTGGCGGTGGCGCATTTCGATTGGCCAGCGGAAGCGTCCAAGTTGTTGCGATCGTCTTTGAGGACCTTGTTGACCTTTAGTTTGCCGTTTGTGGTCGTGGTCACCTCGCTACACGGGCAGTCGAACGAAAGCTGGCAGAACTCGCTCGCGCGAATGTGCTGCATCGCTGCGTTGGCCGTCGTTTCGATCGTGGCACATCGTTTGTTTCGTCCGAATGGTGAGTTCTTTCAAGCGGTTCTCCGTAGCGCTCCTGAAAGCTGGCTTTGGCGATTGCGGCGAGTTTGGTATGGGGCTGCGGTATTCGCGCCGCTTGTTCTAGCGGCACTTGCTCTGGTGGGGTACTACTACACGGCTTACGCGCTCGCCTTCCGTCTTCAGCAGACGCTTTGGCTGGTGCTTATTCTCCTGGTGCTGGCTTCGCTGGTGCAACGGTGGTTGCTCGTCAACCGTCGCAGACTAGCCATGGACCAGGCCCTAGAACGGCGGAGGACCGCGCAGGCACAGGCCGCTGCCGCGGAAAAGGGTACGTTGTCCGTTTCCATAGCCGCAGTCGCTACGACGGAACTCGATTTGGGCGAGATGAGCCAACAGAGCCGCCAGTTGTTGCGCGTCTCGCTGTTCGTTGCCGCCGTTCTTGGGATGTGGTTCATCTGGGTGGACGTTCTCCCGGCCTTGGGCATCTTGGAGGACGTCCGGTTGTGGCAGGTTTCTGTTCGTGACGAATTGCAGTGGATTACCCTCGAGCACCTGGTCTTTGGATTGATGATTGTCGCTGTGATGGTCTTGGCGGTGAAGAACATCCCCGGGTTGCTCGAGTTGACACTTCTGCAGCGTCTGCCGCTGGACGCGGGCGCACGCTATGCGAGCACCACGTGTATCCGCTACCTGATTACGCTGATCGGCCTAATATTCGCTTTCCGTATCATTGGCATCGAATGGTCGCAGTATCAATGGCTCGTCGCGGCGGCGTCCGTGGGTCTGGGGTTCGGACTGCAGGAGATTTTTGCCAATTTCGTTTCCGGACTGATTGTGTTGATGGAGCGGCCGGTGCGAGTCGGAGATATTGTCACCGTGGAAGGTGTCACGGGCGTCGTATCGAGAATCCGCATGCGAGCGACGACGGTCACCAATTGGGACCGGCAGGAGTACATCGTTCCCAACAAGGAGTTTGTCACCGGCAGGCTGCTCAACTGGACGCTCTCCAACGCCATCAATCGCGTGCTCGTGAACGTCGGAGTGGCCTACGGAGCGGACACGGAACGGGCCACAGAGGTGCTGCTCAGCGTGGCCAACGACAGTCCGCTGGTTTTGGACGATCCCCCCCCGGTCGCTACCTTTCAAGGCTTCGGCGACAGTACGCTTAGTTTTGTCTTACGATGCTACCTGCCGAATCTCGATAATCGTCTGGCGACCATTCACGAATTGCATACCGAGGTCCACCGTAGGTTCGCCGAAGCCGGCATCGAGATCGCCTTTCCACAACGCGACATCCACATCCGATCGTCGGAACCGCCGTTCGTTATCGACGATCGGCGTGCTGCAGTCGCTCCCTCGGAGCCCGTTTGAGGTGGCTCGTTCACAACGAAGTCATTACCTTGAGTGCTCTTGACGCACGCAGGAGGGTCTGGTCGGAAGTTGAGAGAGACACATCGACTCGCCTCCAATCTCTGGGCGGGATCATTGTCGGACTCACTCGCCGAACAACCTCCGCATGGTTGTTGCTGCCCCTGCATGAGGTAAGATGAAGGACACGCTTGTCCTGCGTTTCCGGCTGATTCAGCCTGCAGTTGTCTTATCGGTCAACAGTTGGGGCTACGGGAGATACCGCACGATGAAGAAGAAGATCCAAATCGCTGCTGCCGCAATCGTTGCGATACTGGTGCTGATCATTGTCCTGCAGAACAGGGAGACCGTGGAAACCGAGGTGCTGTTTGCGACAATCAGCATGCCCCGAGCCGCCATGCTGTTCGGAACGCTGCTGGTTGGGTTCGGCGTCGGTTTGTTGACTGCCGGGTGGCTGAAACGAAAATCGAAATAGCCCGCGGTGTTGGCAAAGTATCCCTTTCCACTTTTCGTCGACCGCTGTTTGGAGATCTAAGAGATGTCAGATTCAAGACTCAGGCTAGGTCTCTCCACGCTGCTCGCCGTCGCCGTGTTCTTGATGTTCGCTTGCGATCTGCAAGCGCAGTTGCCAAAGGTGCCGAATGTCACGTCCACGGCCACAGCGGCGGACACTCCCGCCGCTTCAAGAGAGGCGGCGCCGGAAGGTATCGACACGGAAACGCTCCTGCAAAATCTGCAATTGGGTTCTGTTGTCAGGGAAAACACGGTCACGACGTGGATCATCTTGCTAGTCGCGATTTTCGTGGGCCTGGCAGTTGGGAAGATTGCCTCATGGTCGCTGCGGCGGATCGGCACGCGTCTTGAATCGCGCGGCTGGCAGTCACGAGCGCAGGTGTTGATGGGACTAGCTGGGCCGGCCAGTTTGGCACTGCTGACGGTTGGTCTCATGGTTGGGCTGGCAAACGTCGCGATGAGCGGGGCATTAGGACGATTCTGCACAAAAACCTTGCTGCTACTCTTCTCGATCGCCGTCTTCTGGTACGTCTTCAATCTGATCGCGATCGTCGAGTTGTTCTTGCAGCGCAGAGCTGCGAAGACCGGTTCCGCGCTGGACAAGCAGCTTGCCCCGCTGATCCGCAAGACGCTGCGAGTCTTCTTGGTCGTTGTGGCCGCTCTTTTCATCGTCGACACGGTCTTCGAAGGCGACATTGGGGCATGGCTGGCGGGTCTGGGCATCGCGGGACTGGCCGTGTCGCTGGCAGCTCAAGATTCTCTGAAAAACCTGTTCGGCTCGATCACGATTCTTCTCGATCGACCTTTCAAGGTAGGCGAACGAATCGTATGCTCCGGATACGATGGCACCGTCGAGGAAATCGGTTTCCGTTCGACAAAAGTCCGCACGCTGACCGGGCACTTGGTCACGATCCCGAATTCGAATATCGTCAGCGATCCGGTGGAAAACATCGGCCAGCGACCATACATTCGCCGTAATCTGAATGTGACAATCACCTACGACACGCCTCGTGACAAGATCGAACAAGCCGCCCAAATCATCCGTGACATCCTGGAAGAGGAAGGAATTCACGAACCTATTCATCCGTCCTTAGACGGCAACGACTATCCGCCGCGTGTGTTCTTCAACGACTTCAATGCGGACAGTCTGAACGTCTTTGTGATGTATTGGTACTCGCCGCCGACATATTGGGAGTACCTAGAGCATGCACATCGACTGAACCTGCGAATCTTCGAGGAGTATGAAAAGGCGGGCATCGAGTTCGCTTTCCCGACGCAGACCTTGTATTTGGCGCGGGACCCAAAGCGAGAACTCGCAGTCAAGATGCTTGGGAGCGATTTGTCGTCACCAGGCGGTGGCTAGTATTTGAACAAACCACATGAGTCAGTGGCCTGCGTCATGCAACTGCGGCTAGTCGAGATTGTGCTCCCGAACTCGTCGACGGAACGTTTGACGGACGTACTGGACGAACACAAGGTTGTCGGTGGCTGGAGCGACCCGCTGAACGACGATCTCGTACGGTTTCAGGTGCTCGTCGAAGCGGAACGCAGCGAAGAACTGCTTGATGTTCTGGAAAGCCGTTTTTCGTCGCTTCAAGAATTCCGTGTCGTTCTGCTGCCAGTCGAAGCAACGGTTCCACGCGTCCCGGATGAAAAAGAACCGCAGCCCGAGGAAAAGGAAAAGCCGGCCGGACGTGTCAGCCGCCAGGAGTTGTACGCGGATGTGGCACAAGGCGCGCAGGTCTCACGAGTTTGATATTCGTGGCGTCACGTCAATGATATGGGTTTGGCCCAGGTTCGCAGGAATGATGGAGGAAAATCATGTTCAAGAAACGTCATCCAAAGGTCGGCGCTCGTCCCGGGACGCTGGTGATTGCCGAAGATGCGCCGTCTCCGAAGATCCGTATGGTTTCGTTCAACCCGGACGATGTTCGCGAGGAAGAGGTCGACGATCCGGAGACGCTGCGCGGCGCCTTCGACGAAAGCATGGTGACTTGGATTGATGTCCAAGGGTTTGGCGACGAGACAACGATCCGCAAGATCGGCGAGGTTTTCTCGCTTCATCCGCTGGTGATCGAGGATGTGGTGAATGCCCCGCAACGGCCAAAGGCGGAGACTTATGAAGACCAGTTGCTACTGATCGTCCGTGCAGTTCGATCGCTGGGCGATGGCGTAACCGACCTGGAACAGGTGAGCATCATTTTGGGAAGAAACTACGTGCTGACGTTTCAGGAACGTTACGGTGATGTCCTGGAGCCCGTGCTTGGACGAATCCGATCCGGTAAGGGCCTCATGCGGCGTCGTGGCGCGGACTATCTGGCATATGCCATCTTTGACACCATTGTCGATGCGTATTATCTGGTTCTTGAAGATATAGGTGATGGCCTCGAACAACTCGAAGACGTCGTCGTCACAGATCCCAGCCCCGACCTTCTCAAGCGACTGAACCGGACGAAGAACCAATTGATCAACCTGCGGCGTTCGATCTGGCCTCAGCGCGAAGCGGTGAATTCGCTGATCCGTGACCAGAAT
>JADHUC010000021.1 GCA_016784735.1 Pirellulaceae bacterium
ACCCGTTTCCGGTTCAACGGCCCGAATCTTGCCTCGGCCGCCGATGAGAAGAACGCCATCGGCGACGGCAACTTCCTGAACCGGAGCGACGCCTTCGTAGGTGCGTATCACTTCGCCTGTGGCGACATCCAACGCCGAGACAGGCGCGTCCGCCGACAATGGAACGTACAGCCGGTCGTCGACGGCCACCATCACACGGGTTGCGTCGCGAATACCTTTGCCTCCGGACAGTTCGCCCCACACACCTAGTACGAGTTCCGGAGACACGGACGGCGACGTTTCGCGCCGCACGACTCGCCCCCAGCCGCCACCGGTCCAATCCGGCAGATCGCGCCGCCATAAGACGACACCGTTGAACGCGTCGCGAGCGACCAGGACCCATTTGGCGGCGATATTAAACAACGAAGTCGGCGTCTCGTCCTGGACGTAGAACAGTCGGCCGCCGGCGGTCACCATGGCGCTGATGCGAGGCCCCCAGTGCTTCTTCGACCACGCCGGTCCGTCCATCCATTGCGTACGTCGCGGGGGACCGACGAACACGTCCTGGGAAACGGGATTCCGATCCGGCCCGTGGTCCCAATGAGTCCACTGGTCGAGCCCCGCGGGCCAGGGCTTGCGGATAGAGGTTCCGGGTGTCGGGTTTCGGGTGTCAGGTGAGATCTTCAGCAGGACACCTCCCGGTACCAGTACCCGCAGGATCTCCTCGTCCCGTATTCCGCGCCCCGCATCCTGCATCACAACCAAGTTCACCAAATTGTCGGCATACGGCAGGCGACCGCCCCTCAGACGATCGACGGACACGTTGCCATACAGCCCCAGCGACTGGATGTGTTCGCGGGCCGCGGCGACGTTCTCGGCGTCGGCATCGAGGCCGTGGACCAGGTAGCTGTCGTTTGCTCGCAACGCGGCGGTCAGTTTCCCGTCGCCACAGCCGACATGGACGACCAGTCCGCCTTTGACGCCCGTGTCGTCGAGGATCGCCGCAACCCGGTCGTCACCGACTGCCGCACGGAAGAAACTCAGGCACGCGATCACAACTGCGATCAGCACGCTCCACGGAAGTCGAACGCCCAAACGCTTTGCAGGAAAAGAACCCACGAGTTGGAGTGACGATATACGGTTCATTACCTTAATTCCCTCATGCCACGGTCTGGCAAGCGATTTCTGCAGCCCTCGACGTCGCTTCCTTCGCGATCGAGCTTCTCCAGCCTACTTTCGTCCAAGGCAAACGACATGCCCGTCCGTTGTCGACATGAACAAGCGGCCGGAGGCTGCGATCAGGCCGTCGAACACGGGTGGCGACTGGAGCGTGGTTTCGGCCAGCTTCTTCCCGTCGGCGGCTGAATACACTCGCAGCATGGCACCTTTGCGGCCTTCAAACGATGCCATCGGGTCGTCCGCGTCCACGACGTCCGGTGGGCCGGCGACGAACAGGTGTTTTCCTGCCAGGACCATTCCGCGGATGCGTACGGGGACCCAGTCGTACCAAACGGGAGGTTGAAGACGGGTGTATCCGAGCCCTTTTGTGGCGCCTCGAGTCAGGTCGTCCAGCACGGGTTCGGTGTCGTTGTCGTCGGCCAGCAGGAGATAGCCCTTGTCACCGGGCGTGAACAGCGGGCTTTGCCTGTTCCGCGTTGGGAATACCTGCAGGGCGTAAGTCCTTTCAGGTCCCATGACGAGCAACTGCCCGGTCTTCGCGCCTCGGTGCGCGTGATACCAACCGGGCCAGTTGGCCGAGTACATCCAGAAGGTCCGGTTGAACCACGTGTCGTCCAGGAAACCGGCGGTGGGCGCAAGGTGAATCCCGGTGTGCCGGTCGCCCATGCTCATCCCGCCGTACTTCTGTTTGTACTGTTCGGCCAATTCGGGATGCGCACTTTCCATGTACCGGTGGAAGCTTCGGATGTATTCGTATCCCTTGCTCAAGTCCGGATCCGCTACGGTGTATCCTTCCTTCGAGATGTCCAAGGCCACAACCGGATTGTCCGGATCGCGCATGACGAACGGTGCGTCCTGTTTGATGAGTCTGCGGTCGAACTTGTACTGTCCCAAGTAGATGTAGCCGCCTTGGCTGACAAGGATGTCCGAGTGCGTGCCTTCCATGTGATATGAAGGGATATAGGGCTTGCCGACGGCGTCCTGGCGCGTCGGCGTCCATGTGTCCAGGTGAGTTTCGTGTACGACCTCGCCCGTTTTCGGGTCAAGCCCGTAAACCCAGATGCCACCGTCCAGGAACGTCGAACGCCCCGCCGTGCAATAGGCGATGCCGTCTACCAGCAGCACGCTTCCGTGAACGCGCCACGGAGATTCCAGTTGGCTGAACGCGACGATCCGCTGATCGGCCGGAGCGGCTCGAAAGCGCCAAGCCAGTTCGCCATCTGCGGCTCGCACGCAGTACACAGAGCCATCCGCACAGCCAAACAGAACCCCACCACTGTAAACGGTTGGCGGAGAATCAATCCGGCCGCCGGCTGTAAAGTGCCAAAGCTCGCCCCCGTCGTCCACATCCAGCGCGTACAGCGTGTGCTGGTCCTTGGCCGCCACGTATACACGGTTGCCGCAAGCCACCGGCGGCGTCAGTGGTCCCCGTAGATTCACCTGCCATCCGCTGGACACCTGCGCCGGAACCTCCGCAACGGTAGCCCCACTTCGGCTCGCGTCATGGCGGTACATCGGCCAATCGGAGGAAATGACCAATGACGAAGAACCAATGTCCAATGAACCGAAGGCAGGGCCGCGCTCAAGACGACTGGTCCGGTCACCCTTCGACTCCTTGACCTCATCACTTTTCGATTTGTCTGCAGGAGCCAGCGCAAGGAGCCCGGTCAATTTGACGCCTGGATAGCAGAAACAGGGCGTCGGGGGGACGTACAGCAAGCCGTTGCTGGGCATCACGCCGTAACGGCACGCTCCGCGGATCCAATCGTTGTTCGCATGATTGTCGTCGGTCAGGCTGACAAACTCGGCGCCGCGGAACTGAGTGATCAGGAACCGCTCGGTTGCCTTGGCGCGGTAGCAGCGAAGGTGATGCCCCGGGCTCTGTACGCTCGACGGATCAATGACCTTGGCTGGCTTGCCCGTAGCCAAGTCATAACCGGTGATACCATCCGGCGAAGCATGCCAAACGCATTGTTGTGCCACAAACATGTCCATGGGCCGCATCGACCCGCCGCCCGTTTTTGCCGACCATTGGGTCTCGCCGGTCTTTGCCGAGCGGGCAACGATATTGTTTCCGCCGCCTTCGAGTACGAGATCGCGGTGAAGGATGAGCGTCCTCTCGCCGGCTCTCTTGCCTGCCCCGGTAGGCTGACGCCATGATTCCTCGCCGCCATCCAAGGTCAGGCAGACGATATCGGTGCCGGTGCTGTAGACGACGCGATCGTCGGCCGCAGCCAGCGTCTGGGACAGATACCGGTCAGCAGTAGCTCGCCAACGGATTTGCCCGGTGTCGGCGTCAACGGCAGTGATTTCTCCTCTTACCTTCGCGTTTCTTGCCGCAATCGGAGCCAGACGGAGAACCAACGTGCGATCGCAGAGCATAATCTCCTGAGTGTTGTCCGTGCCGTCGATCGTGCGCAACGTCTTGCCGGTGGCCGGATCGAGCACTTCGAGCGGACCGCGATGGCTGAGCGTCGCGTACAAGTGGCGGCTGTCGCCCACAATTCGTCGCGGTGCGCTTGGCGGCCTCCCGCGTAGAGCCGCCCCTCGCCATTCATCGCCGCGCCAATCGGGAAGCGGTCGCTTCCACAGCAGGATGCCGTTAAAGGCATCGCGGCCGATCAGCACCCAGCGGTCCGGAACGGGATCGGCGGTGATGCTTGTCAGCCCTTCGTCGACGACATAGAACATCCGCCCACCTGCCGAGATCATGGCCGGCACGCTGGAGATGAATTCATGGCTGCGCGACCACAATGGGCCGCATTTCCACTTCAGTCGCCGCGGCGGCCCCACCTGCGTATCTTGGGCAACGGCGTTGTTTGATGAATCGTGCAGAAAGTGCGTCCACTGGTCGATATCGTCCGGCCAAGGCTTGCGGATTGAGGTTTCGGGTTTCGGGTTTCGGGTGTCGGGCGAGATCTTCAGCAGAACGCCCCCCGGTGCCAAGACTCGCAGAATCTCCTCATCTCGCACCTCGCATCCTGCATCCCGCATCACGATCAGATTCACCAGGTTGTCTGCGTACGGCAGATGCTTGCCATCGAATTTGTCCACCGATACTTGGCCATACAATCCCATCGAATGGATATACTCACGGGCCTTTGCGACATTTGCCGCATCGGTGTCGAGTCCGTGCACCAGGTAGCTGCTGTTGGCGTGCAGCGCGGCGGTGAGTTTGCCGTCGCCGCAGCCGAGGTGAACCACGACTCCGCCTTTGATTCCGCTGGCCGCGAGGATCTCTTGCGCCAAGCCTTGTTCGGCGACGTTTGTCTCTTGTGAGAAAGCTCGATTCGCGACGCAGATCAGCGCGATGGCCGCGTACCTACCGAGATTTGTCTGTAACAACACTTTATCTCCTCCGATTCTTGGTAGCGTGGTTCTCTGTCTTGGCCGCGATCTTGACGTGGGGCACGTTTCCAACGTGCCATTGCGTTATCGGCACGTTGGAAACGTGCCCCACGCGATGCACGCACCGATCTAGACTGTAACAAGACACGCGGCCATTTCAACAGACGCGGATGATCTGGGGACGCAAAACCTCTCGTGGTGCTGTCCAAGAGGCACGGAGGCCATTAGACTCTTGGCAACGTTCTCGGCGGTTTTAGCGGGACCACTGCAAGGATCGCCGCCAACCGAGCCTTCCTACTGGACGATACACCATGGACGAACATATTGAATTCCGAGGTGGGGCCTGGACGAGCGTTGTGCCACTGGTTGTGTTCATTGTGGCAACTGGTGCCCTCGTGATTGCCGGGGCACCGGTGGTCGAGGGCATGATCCTGGCGGCGATGGCCGGCATATCACTTGGGTTACTGTTGGCCCGCCGGCCGGGAGTGTACACCGAGCGGGTCTTTGCCCTGATGGCAGATCGCACGGCCACTGTTGCGATCGTGGCTTGGCTGTGGGCTGGTACATTCTCGGGAATCCTGAAGGACTCGGGCTTGGTGGAGGCCATTGTCTGGATCGGCGCCGAGCTGGACGTCACTGGCGCGGCTTTCACCGTCTTGGTGTTCGTGTCGTCGGCGTTGTTCGCAGTGACGGTCGGCACCGGTATGGGCACCGTGCTTGGCTTCACGGCGGTGATGTATCCGGCCGGCATCGTGCTGGGTGCCGACCCGGCGGCTGTCATGGGAGCAATCATCAGCGGCGCCGCGTTGGGCGACAACCTTGCCCCAATTTCAGACACGACGATCGTTTCGGCTGCCACACAAGAGACCGACGTCGCAGGTGTGGTACGCTCGCGGCTGAAGTACGTGCTGATCGCCGCCGGGCTCTCTTGCGTGCTGTTCGCCCTCTTCGGAGGTGGCGAGGCAGCCGTTGATATACAGAAAGCAGAACGGCTGATAGCCGATACAGCCGATCCGGCGGGACTTCCCATGCTGATTCCCGCAGCCATCGTATTCTTCGTCGCCGTGATCGGGCGAAACTTTCTGGCCGCGCTCACCGCCGGGATCATCGCCGCCCTGGTGATTGGGCCGCTTTGCGGCGTGTTCCCATTGCGGGACGTATTGCACGTTACGCACGAAGGCTTGGTGGAAGGCAGTGCCGTCGACGGCGCAATGTCACTGATCCCCATCTGCATCCTGACGCTGCTACTGGTGACGTCCATGGGCATCATGGCCGATTCCGGCTTTCTTGCGCAGTTAATGGCATGGCTGGACCGCACGGTGGCGCGCGGCGTGCGCAGCGCGGAAGGCACGATCGTGGCAATGATTTCGTTCGCCAATCTGTGCGTCTCGGTGAACACCGTCGCTATGATCACCGTTGGCCCCTTGGCCAACCGGCTTCGCAAACGACACCAAATCCATCCGCACCGCAGCGCCAACCTGATGGACACGATCTCCTGTTCGTTTCCCTACATCCTGCCATATAGTGCACCGATCGTGGCAGCCGCGGGGATCCAGCGGACGCTGGCCAAGGATTACGAGTTTGTCCAGGTGCTCTCGTGGGCACAGGAAGCCCCATTCATCTTCTACGGGCTTATCTTGTTCCCGCTGATGATCGTAGTGGTCGCCACCGGGTACGGGCGGAAGGCAGGGTAGAAGCTGCACCCGAAGCCGCGTCGGTGCCCTGACCGCCGTGTGCTCCTATTTCAAAAGAATGGTGGCCACGGGATCGGGCTGGACGACAAGGGAGATTCTCCCACCATCTCTTGACAGTGTCAGCGGTTCGTCGGTGCCGACTTGAGTCGCACTTGCTGGGTCGCCTAGCCTCGCCGACAACAGGGATACCGAAACTTGCCGTGGCGGGTTGTTGGGCGAGTCTGTCTGGGAATCAATCACGTGCAATACGTGGGCGTTGGCGCTGCGCGTCATGATAAAGCGGTAGCGGCGCTGATCCTCCGGGTTGACCACAAGTGTCGGCTCGGTCGCCGCCAGTCGCGCCAACCCACTCCAAAACGGATGTTCGATACGGAAGGCTCCGTCGCTGGTCGTGAATAGATGCGCCTTGCCCTCGCCGAAACGGTTGCTCAAGATAGCCGCAGCCGGACCTTTCGCTTGAAGGTGCGCAACGATCTTGGCGGTTGTCGGCTCGACGCTGACCGCCATCGGCGCCCAGGCAACTGGCGGATCGCCGAAGGCCCGTCCCATGTCCGGATCGTCGAAGACCAGCGGAATCCGGGCGGCCGAGCCACCGGCCCAATCGCGTCCCTTCGTGTCTACCACACGGACGGCTCGCACGTCGGCGTACTGCCGGTCCTCGCCCTGAAACAGTTCCTTCAGGATCTTGACGCGAAGTTTCTCGACTTGCACCGGGGGTGTCAGCGGCATCACGATTTCACGAGTGGACGCACCTTGAACCGAGGCGATTTGCTTCCATTCATCTCCCTCGAACGCTTCGATTTCGACATCAGCGATCTGGTACGGGCCGTGCCGGTTGACCACCTCGACGCGGGCTGCGTCGACGCGCTTAGGTAGTGTCAATTCGATCCAATGCGGCATCGGTGTGCCGCCCGATGCCCACGCTTCTCCTGGGCCGCCCGCCAGGACGTTGGCCCCGAACGCTTCGTTGTACTCGGAATCGACTTTGATCGTTGCCTTTTGCGAATCCGCGGGGAAGGCTACCTCGCCCGTCCACCGGACGCCGTACAAGTCGCTTAGGCCGTAGGCTTCCCGCCGCTGGGCCTTCTCGTCCAGTAGCGAGGCATGCCCAAACGCGATCAGGTGGCCTCCGCCCTTGGCGTACTCGCGCAACTGATCCAGATGCGTCTGGTCGAGCACGGCCAGTTCTGGAACGATGACGGCGCGGTATTCGTCGAGCGCCGCGGGCCAACTGCCGCCCTGGGCCGACATGTACAACAACCGACTGAATACGCCGCGGCGCAGTAACGCGTCGCTAATCGTGACAGCACTTTGCCACGCGCCCTGTTGTACACCCTGATAGCGACTCCAAAACGGATTCGCGCCTGGCAGTCCCGGTCCTCCCGCTGCTGGCGTGCCGACCACGATTGCCACGTCGGCGTATGGCCGGGCGTCCTTGACATAAGGCTTCACCTGGCGGAACCACGCGCCGGCGGCTTTGGCTCGCTCGAGGTCCTCGCCAAAGGTGCCCGAATGGCCCGGGGTCAACGCCCAATGGACGCCGGCGCCCTGGCAAATCACAATTGCCGTCCCCGCGATGGCTTGCTTGTCCGTCAAGTGCGACGGAGGCGGTACATCCCCCAAAGGCGAGAACCAGGAACTGCCGAGTTTGAAATTGATGTCCAGCGGTTTGGGCAACACCCAAGCCATACGGGCAAGTTGATCGTTGCGAGCAAAACCGTGGCCTTCATTGAACAAGTACTGAAGCCGGGAACCTACCAGGTCGGTCCAGATGCCCGCCGGCAGAAAGCTGCTGCCCGAGCCGTTTGCGGTGTAGATGCAGGCCGTCTGCCCCTGCTCGCGCCGGATCACGTCGATCTCGTCCAGATAGCCCGCCAGCGTGCGGGCGTTGAATTCGGCTAACCGTGCCGGCGAGGCCTTTTCGAAGGGCTCGCCGAACATTTCCTCATAGCCTTTCGCGACCCACGGACTCGATGTGTTCAACCGCTCGTGGAAGATGTCGTGCCAGATACCATGGATGGGACCATAGTTGGTGAGCAATTCGCGCACCTGTTCGACCGCTTTCTGATGGAAAGGCGAATGCAGAGTCTGGTAGCGCGTCGGCCAGCGCGGGCTGAATACAATCGGCTTTCCCTGTTTGTCCAGCGTCGACCATTCGTCAAATTCCGGGTTGCCGTCGCTGATAGCATTGAAGTAGAAGATTAGCGGAAGCTCCTGGCGCTGACAGGCCGCAGCCAATTCGCGCACGAAGTCGCGTTTGGTTTTGAAATCGGTGGTCTTGGTATCGTGGAAAACCAACCCGTCGATCCACTTGTCATAGAAAACCAGGTGCGTCGCGCCCGTCTCTTTGAAATCCTTCACCCATTGGTCTGCGTCGAACTCGATGCCCAGGTTCTCCATCCACTGCTGGATCGTGTAAGGCTCCAGCGGTTCGTAGATGAAGCCGGTCATGACACTGACCGTTGGCATCTTCATCCAACAGTCTCGCGGCTGGTCGGCGGAATCCTCGCCAGCGGCCTGCGCAGTCCGTTGAGCGGCCAGAAGTCCTGTGATCACCAAGAGCAACACGTGACTACGAATCTTCATTTCGAATCTCCGTTCATGGGACGGTTACCGTTTTCGCTTTCAGTAGGTCCCGTCTGCCGGACGGGACCTGGAATTTTATCGCTGGAGTTCACGCTTCAGCGTGTCTTCGGGCACGCTAAGTAGTGAACTCCAGCAACTCGCAGGTCCCGTCCGGCAGACGGGACCTACTATTGGGCCTCGCTATGTGACTGGCGGCAGTTCGTAGCCGGAACGGCGTGGCCGGGCGACGAGTTTGTTGGCCTCGTCGTCGCCGACGAACTTCTCGGTCTGCGGATCCCATTGCAGTTTCCGGCCGAGTTTGCGGCAAATGTTGATCAAGTGACAGACGGTTGTGGCTCGATGGCCGGTCTCGGCATCGGCGACCGGCTTCTGGCGAGTACGGACACATTCGAGGAAATTTGCGATGTGCGGGATCGACTCCTTCGGTCCGCCGGTCGTGTCTGGCGGAGCATCTTTGAGCAACTCCGGTGGATTCGCCCGCGCATGACCGCGAAGGATCTCGATGTTGCCCTTTTCGCCGCGGAAGATGGCGCCCAAATCCTCCATCGTGTGACGCTCGCCGATCAGCTTCAACAACGTCCCGCTGGCATACTGCATCATGACACGAGGCCAGCCGTTCTTGTCTTTCTCTTCAAGCCAGATTTCGACCGGTCCAGTATCATCCGTGCCAAGAGCGCACTGGACTTGATCGAGCGAATGTGTGCCCCAGCCCGTCACGCCCCAAGACTGCCCACCGCCGTCGTAAGCCTCCCATCTCGACCAGCCACGATGGAGCGACGGGTGGTAGGGACGCAGTTCGACTTGGTTGGTCCACAGGTCCCAGTCGAGTCCCTGCGGGATCGGCTGCTCGGGTTGCGGCTGCCAGACGGCGGGACCTTCGAAGTTGTAGACGATTGCTTCCTTGACCTTGCCAATCGCCCCCTCGCGGACCAGCTTGCTGCAGTAGGCGTTTATCGGCATCGAGCGTTGTTGGGTCCCGGTCTGCAGGATGCGACCCAGCTTGCGAGCGGCATCGGACAAGGGGCGACCTTCCTGGATTGTCAGCGTCAGCGGTTTTTCGCCGTACACGTCGCAGCCAGCCGTCAATGCGTGCATCATGCACCAGACGCGGGCATGCGCGGTCGTCTCGACGAACACCGCGTCGAGCTTTTCCTTGTCGAGCATTTGCCGAATGTCGGGAAATTGTTTCCAAGAATCCGGCCGTAGATCGGGACGCTGCTTGGCCACCGCAGACGCCATTTGCTCGCATCGAGGCAGGCAACAATCGGCAACGGCAACGATCTTGCCGCCCGGCAGGTCTTCGTTCAGCAGGATCCATCGCGCCCGGCCGCCCAGTCCGGCGATCCCCACCTTGACCGTTTCACTTGCAGGCACGGAACCACCCCGCCCGAGAACGTGTGCCGGCACGATGGCCGGCAGAGCGATGGTCGCGGCACCTGCTTTCAGCAGCTCGCGTCTTGTCCACTTTCTTGCTGACATCTATAACCTCCAATGTATAACCAACCTACAGCGCCGGATCGCCCAGAGCCTGCATCTGCTTGAGAATCTTGCCGTCAAGTTCTTTTCGTATGCGCACGTGAACCGGGTCGTCGGATTCGATCAGGTTCGTGCGCTCATCGGGATCGTTCTCGAGGTCGTACAACTCGGCGCGTCCCGGACTGGCGAAATCGCGCATCAGCTTCCATTGCGGCGTGCGATAGCCGCGCATGTGCGTGGTAGCGCCGTGGTGCATGCTGTATTCCACGTACAGATCGTCGTCCCAATCGACCGAGTCGCCTCGCAACAACGGCGTGATGTCGCGTCCGCGAATCGTGACTTCTGGCGGCAAGTCGACGCCAGCCATTGCCAACAGCGTGGGATACCAGTCGAGATTCGAGACCGTGTGCGTTACGTTCGTGCCCGGCTTGATGACCTCCGGCCAACGCACGGCGGTCGGCACGCGCAGTGACGTGTCCCACAGGTTCGGCCGCCGGTTGGGCGGGATGTTCTTCCATTCTTGCGGCGGATTCTTCGTCAAGATGCGAATGGCGTTGCCTTTGTACCAGACGCCGTGCTCGCCGAGGTTGTAACCGTGGTCGCTGGTAAAGATCACGATTGTGTTCGCCGAGAGTTCCAACTCGTCCAACAGGCCCAAGACCCGTCCCACGTTACGGTCGATGCTCTTGACGGCCGCCAGGTATTCTCGGGTCCGCTTCTTGACTTGGGCCACGTTCAGGTTCGGATAGTCCGGGTTGGGGATCTCCGGGTCAAGATCCTTGAACGGCTCCCAGTCCTCGTCGCGCACCGGCAGCCAAGGGGCGTGCGGTGCCCGGAAGTGCAGCGAGACGGCGAACGGTCGCTGACGATTCTCGCGGATGAATTGCAGGGTATGGTCGGTGAAGATGTCGCATGTGAAGCCCTCGACCTTCTTCACCTGGCCGTCGAGCAGTTCCAGCACGGGATTCTTGGGTGGACAGCCGCCGGTACGAATTCCCAGGAACTCGTGATAGCCAAACTGAGTCGGATGGTATTTGTCCTCGGTCCCCAGATGCCACTTGCCGAACAACGCGTTGCGGTAGCCGGCACGGGCCAGCAACTGAGGCCAAGTGGTTGTTTGCGGGGCGAGTCCCAGTGTTGACTCGCTGCCCGGGTTGATCCAATCGGTGATGCCCATTTCGGTCCCGTAGCGACTGGCGATCAATCCAACGCGACTGGGGCTGCATACGGGTGTGGTGACGAAGCTGTTGGTCAAATGAGCGCCTTCGCGAAAGATGCGGTCGATGTTGGGCGTGATGAAGCGTTTGTCACCGGCCGCAGCAACCGCAAAGGGCGCTTGGTCGTCGGTGAAGATGAAGACAATGTTAGGTCGAGCGGCGGATGCCGGACGACACAAAGCGACAGCAGTCAGAAACAGGATAGCGGCTTTTTTCATGTTTGGCTCCTTCTGTGCGGCCTCGTTGTTGGAGTTCACGCTTTAGCGTGTCTTCTCCGACGCGTTTCGCCGATCCCGGCACGCTAAAGCGTGAACTCCAACAAGCCGGAGGTCCCGTCCGGCAGCCGGGACCTACTGGTCAGGATGGTTACTGTACCGATAACGCCTCGATCTCTTCTGCGGTGAGTGCGCGATCGAAAACGGCGATCTCATCCAGGCGGCCTTCCCAATTCGATTCACGGTCGCAGCGGCCGCCGAGGAAGAATCGGTCAAAGCCGTTGGGAAAATCGGCTGGTGATTTTGCCTCGATCTCCGCTTTCGGATTCCCATTCAAGTAGACCCGCACTTGCTGGCCGTCGCGGACGAACACGACATGGTTCCAGGTCCACCGCGCAATCTCCGTGCGGCCCACGGCTGGCTTAGCGCCCTCTGCATCGTTGCCGTGCAGAAAGACCAATTTTCCCGGTTCACTCGCCGTGCCGCCGATGCCAAGGTGATCCCCGTTGGGACCGAGACCATAGTCGCGGCCGTGCGAGAACATCCAGCCCGAGGTCTCGCGGGCATCCGCGGGCATGCCGTTCCAGATCCAAAGCGAAACCGAATACTTCTCGCTCAGATTTGCGATTCGCGCTCGCAACCGTCCGCCGGCGAAATGTGCCGCACGATTCGTCTCGCCATCCAGGCAAAAGGCATCGGATCGTGGACCTTCCAGGAAGTATGACAAGGCGGGCTCGTATGTGGCATCGCAACTCTGCGCGGTTGAATCAACGGCCAGGGGACCTGCAAACTCGTCCATTCGCCAGTAGGCCGCCGGCTTGGCTTTCAGGATGGCTTCGCAGGCAGGGCCACAAGACTGTTTGAAGACGCGACGCGGCCGGCCAGCCACTTCTTCCAGCAGCCCGAGTGCCGTTTCGGTGATCTTCGGTTCGGCTTGAACTTCCAATCCCGCGGAACGGGCCGGCCACGTGTTGTAGCCTCCCAGCAGAAGTTGTTCCGGCGGCGGGATGTAACCGTCGCCGCCGTTGGCCAACTCGATCACCATGTTGTTCGAGAGCGGGCTTTGCAGTTTCAGCTTCAGAGCGGTCAGGGCATAGGTCTCGTTGGGCGTAGTGGCGATACCGATGTCGCCAATACGAAGCGCCTGAATGACGATTTCGGTCGACTGCCGTTCGTCGAGGATGATTTGTTCCAGTGCGTAGACCTCCTGCGTGCTCTTTGGTGGTCGATCACCCATTTCGTCGACGATGCCGCGGGCCCACTCAAGACGCTGTTTGTGCGGCACGCGGTAATTCAGAGTCGGTCGCGCCTCGGCCATGGCCAGATCCACGTCCCCGCGGTAAACGATCGCCTTGTAGCCATCCATTGCGATATCCAGCAGACCTTCTGCGAAACTGTCGATCGTATGATCCTTCTCCCTAGTCGGAACGGGTTTCGTGTAGTCGCGTCGCCAGATATCTCCACTGCAGCCGTGGGCCATGATTCCGACAAAGGGCGGGTGGCTGTCGTCCTGGTCGGTGGCAAGACGCGATTTGAGCCCTTCGCAGAAGAGACCGAAGTAGTCGGCGCTCAGCGCCTGGTCGCCGAAGTAGTGCATGGAGAAATTGGCCAAGACGGCGATCGGACGTCCGTCTATCGCCTGGAACGAGATGATCGACAAATCGGGATCCTCCGGGCCGGATTCGCCGGTCACGTCATCCCAATTGCGTCCGGCGTGCATGTTGGCACGCACCGTGGGATTGCCAAAGGGATCCTCGGCGATTCGATCGGGCCGGCGAATCCAACGCCGCAGTGCGGTGAATTCTGCCGCATTTCCGACGGCCCAGCCTACTTGCGCCGGTTCGAGATTCGCCTCGGCGGCCGCCAGGGCCTCGGCCAGTTTCTCGCGAAGGAAGGGCACGTAGTTCGGATCGGCGTCCGTGCCCAGACAACCCATAGACGCCGGTGCGGTGTGCGAGTGCGATGCCGAGATCAAAATGCGGTCGGGCCGGATCTTCGTCCGCTTGGCCGCCAGGCTCTTCGCCTCGTCCAGTAGCGGACGCGGCATCATGCAACTGTCCACGACCACGATTCCTAGACGCTCGCGGCCGTCGTCCAGCACGATCGCTCGGGCGTTTATGGGCGTCTTGACCCTGTCCGCACTGCGACTGGTCATGCCGCCGTTAACCAGGACGGGAAGCTGGATAGGCGTCACGTCGATGACCGCCGCACCTGCTTTGAGTTCAGCCAGTGTCTTGGTCGCGGGACACGACAGAAGGAACAGGAACAGAATTGCTGCGGATGTTGATTTCATGAGGAGATCCTTTCTGGACACGATTGGAGAACTGCGGCTGTTTTCGGAACGTGTGGCACTGCTGGGAATCGGACGCGTCATCCACGCCACACGACCCACCACGATTCCCAGCAGTGCTGAATCGCGCGCCAGCGCAACACTGCTCGAAACGATGGAAAGCGATCAGACATGGTAAGCCCGGGTCGTTTCGAGCAGTGCCACACTGAAAAAACTGGAGAGTCATTTCGGTACACGTTGCTGGGCGCGTGCTGGCCGATAATTCCTGTTATACCCGTAGCTGTGTTCCGGCGAAACAAGTAGGCCGTGCCACACAATCCGAAACGCTGATTATCAAACCAAACGCGACAAGCCCCGGAATCGGTCCGCTGCTAATCTCCCGCGTAACGTTCCATCATGCTTTGGATCATTTGCGCGACACGCTTGCGACAGGCGACGGGAGCGAGGATTTCGGCTTCATTGCCCAGGCTGAGCACGCGAGGGATGATCTCCAGTTCGTGCGCGGCTTTGACCGTCAGAATAATGCCCCCGTCGTCCGTTCGCTTGGTTTGCTGATCCGGATGCCAGGGATCTTCGATTACCCACGGCGCCGCCCGGGCGCTAATGCGTATCTTGAAATTCTTCGCTTTCCCGGCGGCGGAAAAGATGCCTAGACTCTCGCCGAAATGCTGCTCCAAGTCAAAATCCGCGGGAAGCTTGAACCATTCGTCCAACGCCGTCGCTCTGATGAAGCGGTCCAGCTTCCAATGGCGTATCCGCTCGGGGCTCTCCTCCGCGATCTCCGCAGCCGCGGCGATGATGTACAAACTGGACTGGTAAAAGACGACCGCATAGGGTTCGATCTTTCGCCGCGCCGCGTCCTTGCCGATGGGCTGGTACTCGATCTCGGTCACGCGGTGTTGCTGGATCGAGCGGTGCAGCGTTTCCAGGACGCCGTGTTGTGGTTTGTAGGACTTGGCCGGCATGCCGCGCACAAATAACGCTTGCCGATACTTCTCGTAATGGCTCCACACCGAATCAGGCAACTGATCGCGCAGCTTGTTCCAGAACGATTCGATCCCTAGCCAGAACGGTGTGCCTGCCAGCGGATACAGCAAATCGCGGCTCAACGACAAAGCGATCAGCTCCGTGGCGGACGCTGCAATCTTGTGCGTTCCTTTGGCCCCCGGACCGAACTTCCACACCCGGCCTCGCGGCAATTCGTACGTCTCGATGTTGAATCCGGCCGCCTGGAGGGCCTCCAAATCGCGACGCACGGTGCGCTGGTGCAGCGACGACAGGCCCAGTTCGTCCAGTAGTTCCTGCCGGATTTCGTCCAATGTGCGGCCAAAATGGAAGCGTTCGAGGACCTGCAGGATCTTGTGCTGACGGATGAGTTGTTCGTTTCGTGCCATAATCAGGGCCTCGCGCTCGATTGACAACAGGTCCCCTAATCCGCAAAACTATAATGTTTTATCCATCTTATGCGAGTGGCCCCATGATCCCACGACGAATCCTGACAGTCCTTGTGTTCTCCCTGCCGGTCCTGGTGGTAGCCTTTGGTGTGCTGATGGGAGGGTTTATCTTGGCGCAAGCCACGTTGGATGCCGCGGGTGCCAAGGTGTTGCGTTGGGTCGCGGTCAGCGCCCTTATGCTGACGATCGCAGATGTCGTCCTGTTGGTCGGCGCCTTGGGCATCAACGCTCTTGGTGATCGAGATGACCGCTCCGACTCGTCCGGCGGATAGTAGTTCGTTTCCATGCCCATTCGTTTTGCTTGTGAACATTGCGGTGCCCGTCTCAGCGTAAGCTCGCGCAAAGCGGGCGCGCGGGCCAAGTGCCCCAAATGCCAAGAGCCTATCGCAGTGCCGGCTCCGGAGGAAGACGAACAGCCTTCGGACGCTGCCCAAGAAGAGCTGGAAGCGGACGAGCCCACCGGGCAGCAGGAACACGAAGATCCCTTCTCCCAGTTTGTCGTCTACGACGACGAGACCGAATTGGTCTACGCGACCGAAGACGAAGAGGAAACGCCGTACGCCGAGGACGTTCCGGTCGATCCAACCAAGGTCGCCGTGCCTCGGCGAATTCTCTACATGCAAGGTGCCCTGCTGGGTGTGGTCGCCGTGGTATGTTTCGTCTTAGGCGTGATTGTCGGGATGGGTACTTCGGGCCCAAGCGGCGACGACGTGGCGCAGGAGTGCTTCATCAGCGGAAAAATCGCCCTTGGCAACGGCGGGGACACGTCAACACCGGACGAAGGTGCCGTGGCGATCGTGGTGCCGAAGAATGAACATCCGGAACAGAAGGCAGACATCGATGGCCTACGCCCCCAAGATCCGCAGCCGGACGAAGAGCATCCCGGACTACAGGCCATACGCAGCATCGGCGGCGACTACACACGTGCCGACGAAAACGGTCGCTTCCGGCTACGAGTGCGCGACAAAGGGGAGTACTTCCTGTTCGTCATATCGGCAAACCGGACTCGGTCGGACGACATGCAGCCCAACGACCTTGCACAGATCGGTCGCTTCTTCCAACTCATCTCGCAACTCACGCCCGACCTGCCCGACCTGCTCGGCGGCAACGACTATCGCTGGCAGGAGGAGACGATCCGGCGGGACCGAGAGCTGAATTTCCTTTTCTAGAAGCGGTGGTGGGTCAATTCAGTTCCGGGGGCGTGTTGATTCCCAGTACTCGGGTGATCTCGCCCACCAAGTGTTCCACGTCCACTGGTTTGCGGAACCAACCGTCGATTCCGGCCGCCCCCAAGGGAACGTCCATCGAGCTTGGGTCCACGGCGCTCACGGCGAACAGCTTCACCTGGGCAAGTTCCTTGGCCGCCCGAATACCCCGAACAAGACACGGGCCGTCGCAACGCGGCATCAGCATGTCCAGTAGAATCACGTCGGGCGGTGCGTGTAGCGAAAGGTAGTTCAATGCGTCTTCGCCGTCGTGTGCCACGGTGACATCGAATCGATTCAAGCGGAGATAGCCGGCCAGCAGCGCTCCTTGATTGTCGTCGTTTTCTACCAACAGCACTTGAGCCAGCGGACTCTTAGATTCATCAATGGCGTCGGTCGCTTCGCTGTCCAACGACTGCAATTCTCGGAATACCTCCAGAACCAGGTTCTGAGCGGTCGCGTCCGAGTTTCCTTCAAGATGTTGGTGAAGTCGATTCAGGGCCAGACTGGCTGAATCAAGACGACGTCGAACGGCGTGCAACAATCGGCTCAGCTTGGACTTGACGTCCTCCTCCGACGCGAAGTCAATCGATTTGAGACCGGCCAACTCGTGACGTTGGACCGGGACATCCGATGGGGCGTCGACACCTAGCCGCGTGGTGTTGCCTCGAATCCGCAACACTTCGACTGTGATCCCCAGCGTTGGGAACATGATCTTGTCGGTCTCTTTGCGCGAAAGCACAAGCATCGCTTAGCCTCCGTTCCAGCCGGTGCCCGGCCAACTCCCCACCCGTACGGGCAAGCAGTGGATTGTCGCGATGGACAAGCAGCAGTAGCCGGCGAGTAACAAATGGATCAAACCAGAGAAGCAAGTGCCCGGCATCATGCCGGAGACGCGTTCGAGGAGACAGGCCCGGACATCAGTTTCCATGCAGCTTGCCGAAGGGCATTGTGCGAGAATTCGCACGGTGAGGAAAGACCAGTTTTCTTTGCTTCCTGCGGTGAACGCCGAGGATGGTCCGGCATCGCCCGTGTTGTCAATCATTGCGGCCAAAAACCTCAGAATGCCCATAATCACATTGACAGGGGCGTATGCGTCAGTCTAGGGTAAAACCAAACTACGACCGATACATTTGCCTTCAACAATTCCTGCTTCGAGAGACCAAGGAGTCATAGCATGGCAGACAATCAGGTAACGCGTCGACAGTTCGTCAAGGCGGGTGCGGTGGCGGCTGCCGGTGTGGCAGCAGGCATTACGCCCACGTTCACCGTCTATGCGGGGAATCCCACGAAAGAGAAGACCGACAGTATCCAGAACTACAACGAGCAGATGGAATACCGCCGCGGCGGCAGGACGGACTTGATGTTCTCCGCCGTGTGTCTGGGTGGCCACTGGAAACGAGTCGACAAGATGGTGCCCGGCTTGTTCCAGGGTCGAAGTTGGCTTAGTGCCGAGCTGACCAGCAAAGACTTCGAGAAGAACCGGTACGACGTGGTCACGCAATGCATCGAGCGCGGCATCAACTACATCGACGCCTGCACGATGCAAGAGGTGATCATGTACTCCAAGGCGATCAAGGACCGCCGCGACAAGATGTACCTGGGCTTCTCCTGGTACCAGGGCGAGATGCGGAGCTTGAGCCGCGAAATGGAAAAGGCGGCCAAAGCCGGCGAACCGAAGCCGCCGGGTTGGATCACGCAGAAGCTGAAAGAGTGCATCGACTACGGATTCAAGCAGACCGGATTGGAGTACGTCGACATCTGGCGGATCACTTGCCACGAAAAGAGCGGCATGCACACCGACAACCAAATGGAGGAAATGTGCGAGGCGCTCGCTTGGGCCAAGAAATCCGGTCGCGCCCGCTTCACGGGAATCTCCTCACACGACCGGCCGCACATCAAGAAGTGGATCGAACGGGCTCCAGACGAACTTGACGTCATCGTCACGCCTTATACGGCCAGAACGAGAATGACCGGCACCAAGATAGAATCGGCCGAAGAGGGCGACGCGGCTCGAGTCGTGAAGATGGACGATGGCTCGTGGGAAAACAGCTTGTGGTACACCATGCAACAACGCGACGTGGCGTGGTTCGGGATCAAGCCGTTCAGCTCCGGCTCGTTGTTCAAAGGCGACAGCTCGCCGGGCAATCCCAACGAGGAGGAAGACAACAAGATCGCCCGGTTGACGATTCGGGCCATCTTGACCAACCCGGTCATCACCGCTCCGATTCCCGGCATCATTTCGCCCGAGCAGGTCGATAATGTCGCGACGGCTGTGCTGCAGCGCAGGGCGCTGGACGTGAAAGAACGGGCCGAACTGGATGCCGCAACCGATCGGGCCTTCGCCAACCTGCCGTACCACTACCGCTGGCTGAACGATTGGAATTACGTCTAGCTGGTAGGTCCCGTCTGCCGGACGGGACCTGGACGTAGAGATCACCCCGAAAACTCAAGGTCCCGCTCGGCAAGCGGGACCTACTCTGAACCAAAGAAACCCGGCTTCTTCCGAGAAGCCGGGTTTCTGCACTCACTCACTCACACGCACTCGTTTGGGATTTGATTTGATGAAATACGCCGCTCCGATAATGTTGCTTGCTGCCGTTGTGATCGTTATTTTTGCCTGCCTGGCCGGGTTTTCGGGCGGCGACAAGGAGGCCCATGCCGCGCCACCGCTGTCGCTCGAAGGCCTCTTGAACGAGAAGCTACCGGACGCCCCGAAGGAGAAAGTCGAGGTCAAGGCGGACAATAGTGCCTGCTACGTCTGCCATGCCAATTACGACGGAGAAAAGCTGGCGTTGATCCACGCCATAGACGACGTCGGCTGTATCGAGTGCCATGGCGAATCCTTGGCGCATCGCGACGACGAGGACAATGTCACTCCGCCGGACGTCATGTACCCCGCGGACCGGATCGAGGAAAAATGTGCGGAGTGCCACGATGAGCACGATGTGTCGGCTAGGGAGGTCATCACCCGATGGCAGAAGCGATGCCCCAAGAAGACGAATCCCAGCGAATTGGTCTGCACTGATTGCCACGGCCAGCATCGCTTGAAGCTCCGTACGGTCCGGTGGGACAAGAAGACGCGCAAGCTGATCATCCGCAAAGAAGAAACGGCAAAAGCCACCTCCGATGCGGCTGAGACGAAGACCGACAGCGGAGAGTAGCAGTACCCGGAGCCAATCGACTCGTGGCGTCAAACCGCGTCAGTCTGAATGTGCATTGACGAGGGGCTTGTTTTTCGCGATCGCCAGGACGTTTCTGACAAGAAACGAGCCCACGGATGGCATGGCGGACCCACGGATGGAAGAAACCCGTTACCGTGTCGAAACAGTCTTTACGCTTTAGGTGCGTAGGCCACCGTGATCGCGTTCCATCCTCGTTTAGCCACCGGGTTTCCAGCGGTAGGGTTTGCCGTTCTTGTATTGTTCGAGTTGCTGGCGGAGCCTTGGGGCCGGGAATTCATCGCGCGCTTTCACCAAACGTAGCGCGCTGGTGGCCACGTTGACGGCTTCGGAGTACCTGCCCAGTTCGGCATAGGCGGCCGCCAGCGTGCTCATCAGCACCGGATCCCTGTGACTCGTGACCGCACAGGCTCGCTGTGCCAGGTGAAGCGCCCTGGGCCCGTCCCGGACTTCGGCCTGCGGACAAACTGCCAGGAGCCAGGCTAGGTCATTGACGGCCCTCAGATTGTGGGGATTGGTGGCGGAAGCTATCTGCAACTGCGCGGCGGCGGATTGGAACTTGCCCTGCACCGCCAGCGCCTTGCCGAACATGAGGCGAGCGTCGACAAATCTCAGGTCGAATTCAACCGCTTTCTGGAAATGTTCGGCAGCTTCTGCCGGCATCCCTCCGGCCAACAGGACGTTCCCCAGGTCGAAGCGGTTGCGGGGATCCTTCGGATCCAGCTTCACCGCCGTGCGGAGATGGAACGCGGCCTGGTCGAGCATCCCTTTCTCCATCAAGGCCATTCCCATGTTCGCGTGGCCCTCCGTGTAGTTCGGGTTGTATTCCAGGGCCTTCTTGAAATGGGCCACTGCCTCGTCGAGCTTCCCCTGTCTTGCCAGAATGATCCCCACGTTGCCGTGCGCGTCCCATCGCTTGGGGTTGAGCGATAAGACTTTGTTGAGTCGCGCCGTGGCCTCCGGAACCATCCCTTTGTCCAGCAGCACGACCGCCGCGTTGACGTGGCCTTCCAGGTAGTCAGGGTTGGCCTCGACCGCCTTTTCGAACTCGTCCATCGCTTCGTTAAGCCGCCCTTCCTTGGCCAGTTTAACGCCGCGCAAGCCGTGCTTGAGATAGTCCAGTGCCGGAACCGTAATGCTCAGTAGCTGGTCATAAGAGACGTTGACAAACTCGGGGATATTCACCGCCCTGTTGGCCGCGGTGGAATTCGGAATGAGAACCGCCGGGCTATCGTTCCCCTGCCCGTCTATGTGGGTCAGAAACATCTGGGTGTAGGGCGTATTGGCCTTGGATGAAAAGACCAACCACTGGCCGTTGGGGGAACAACTGTGCCAAGAGTTCATTCGCCAAGTGTTGCATCGCATCAGCCGGGCCGTGCCGCCGGAAGCCGGGACGATCCATAACTTGCCGTCCGGGCGCATGAGCTGTCCGTTGCGGCACTTGACAAACACGATCCACTTGCCGTCCGGTGATACTTTGGGAAACGTATTGCTCATGTCGTTATTCGATGCCCCTTCAATCGGCTCCGGCGTGCCCCCTCGGCCGCCGTCAAACGGGATCCGGTAGAGATCGTACTGGATCTGCGTTTCGGCGGGATCGTTGGGATATGCGGCCAGGGTCCCGTCTTCCGGATAGGGGTCCTTTGCCCCGGCCCGCGCAAACACCAGGTACTTGCCGTCCGGGCTCCAGACGGCATCGCAATGCACGTATTGGGGGTCGTCCGCGCCGGGCAGGGCTTTGATCTCGTCCGACGCTCGGGAGTAATACCCCAAAATGCCACGCGTCGGATAGAAAACCTGCAGGAACCGGTAGTCTAGGAAGTTGGAGACATAGAGCGCTTCGTTGAGGGTCGTCACGACGTACTGCCCGTCGGGTGAGACCTGCGACAAGAAGCCGATGGTTTTGTGGTCTTTCGGTTTTTCCGTAAAGGCATTCCAACTGATCACGTCCTGTTCGTCGATGGCGATCTCTTTCTTAACCGGGACGATCACGTAGGCGCCCTTGTCGCCCTGCGGGCCGTCCAGGTCCATGCCCATCGTCCTCCCGTCCGCGGAGAACGAATGGCAGTTGGTGCACGTGGGCACGTCGGTCAAGAGAAGCCGGCTTTGGGGTCTGGATATGTCTCGAAGCCGCCATGCGATCAGCGTCACCGCATCCTCACCCAACGGTTTGATAACGCCCTCTTCGGTTGTCGACGGTGCAAGAGGCACATCGCGGTAGAAGATCGGCGCTGCCACCGGGTCCCTTGAAGTTGTAATCGTGAATTGGCCGCGTGAGAGGACCTTGTGTGGCTCGCTGCTTCGGAACCCGATTATGGTGACGCTCGCTCGAAGCTCTGTTGAACCGGTTTTGATCGTCGCCCACAAGTCTCCGCCAGGGGTCCAACTCTTGGCCGAGGCTTGGTGGGGAGTTGGCTTGTAGATCTCGTTGTTCTCGGTGATGCACGCACGGTCGATCGGCCCGGCAGGAGGCGGTTCGCCGGGCGAAAGAACGTAGATAGGCTGCGTGTCGTTTCCGAAAGCCACTTCGATCAGCCACGTATCCGCTTGCTCGGCTGGTTCGTGCCAGAGCAACGTCGGAGCGACGATCTCCGGGGGGAAGATCGACTCATTCTGCGGGTAGTCGATAATCAACGCAGCCAGCTTGTCGTCGCTCCGGCCGGCCTGGAGAACCGCCCGCATCACTTCGGCCAACTCCGGTTCGGCCGTCGAGCGAGTTTCGTCGCTTCCATCAACCAGGACTGCCTCGTGGGCGTCCCCCAGCAGAGGATGAACCGTTCGAGATGACGCTGCTAGGGCAGAAGATGCGTCGTCCCGAGCAAAACCGACAGACCGGCCTTCCGATGGGACGACACCCTTGTCAAGGGGATCGTATTGTCGCATAACCGGTGCGTGCGCATCCGCTTCGGGCACCTTTGGCTGCACATTCGGCGCATCCCCCGCCATCCAAGCGTACATGCCCGCCAGCAGTGCCAGGAAGACGCCTGCAATAAGGCATACGGTCGTCTTATGCAACGACGCTTTGCTCCTCAATACTGGCCTACGGACTCGCCGTCATGGATGTAGCACAACTTGAGGAAAGTCACATAATCGATGGAATCGTTGACAAAGTGCGTCGATGCGTCGTTGAAAACAAACTGGGCGCCGCCAGGATGCCCGCTGCTAAACACCCACGCATACGTCTTCCCGTCCGCACGGCCTAGCCAGGGGCCGTTGATCGTCCACCATCCAAAATGGCCGGTACTCGACGGGTTCCTGATGATCGAGTTAATATTGGTAGAGCTCGTAGAATAAACACGGCCGTGGCAGCAGGTGTGGGCTCCCGTCATCCCCCAGGGCCCGTAGTGTGAAGAATATTTGAAGCGGCCGCCCCAGGCTTCTCCTACAGCGATCGTGTTGGCTGTCCCGTCGGTGACCGCGGCGAAATCTGCGGCGCCGTCATTGCCGAAGGTGCCTTGCCGGATATCGCCACTTTTCGTGTCCCACGGGCTATCGTAGTCGGTAAAAACACCCGTGGAAAAGAGATAGCTCGTCCGGTATGCATTACGACGCGAGTAAAAGGTGGTCGAACCGGGTGAATAGTTCGACGTCTTTCCCACCCCTGGATGTGACGGACATTCCAACGCTTCCATTCGAGCGTTGTACAACGTGTTGTTGACCATGTCGTTGTCAAATGGCGCTACGGGCCGCGCATGGCCGTATGGAGAAGAGGTGGACGAAGGAGCATTAAAACTGTATTGATCGTGAAGCGCGCTTTGCTCCAAGTATGGCAGTAGCAACAGCCAACCCGTGGTGTTTTTCACGTTGCCGTGGGTGGCGTGGTAGCCCGCATTGTTGTACCGCCCGGAACCCAATAGGGCTGGCGGAAACATTCGGTACGTGTCGTGATAATTGTGCAGCGCCACGCCAATCTGTTTCAGGTTGTTAGCGCACTCCGTTCGGTTAGCCGCTTCGCGGGCGGCTTGAATTGCGGGCAGCAAAAGGGCAACCAAAATGCCGATGATAGCGATCACCACTAACAATTCGACCAATGTGAATCCGCGGAGTCTTCTTCTGTGGAACATGAGACCAATCTCCAATTGCGATAAGGGAACAGGAAAAAACGGCCGCAGAACCGCCCACAGGCGGCGATTGTCAACGGCAATCGTTCGAAATTGTCGACATGAACCGCATACAGAACCACGAAAGCCCGACGTTCGATTGCCGTGTCCTTGATAAGGTCAAACGAAATTGAGACAGGATATCCTACCAACACGCCGCACGACCGTTGTCGACCCATGCGACAACGCTATGGACGAGGGGAAGCGAGAACCTTCCGTTGAGTAGAAACAAAGTCGAAACAGATTAGAATTCACGCCTGGCGATGTGCCAATGTCGTGCGCCGAGAGAAGACTCTCCCGGCATCACCGCATAATTCAGTAAACGGGAAAAGGGTGGGCCTGTCAACATGCAGGCCCCAAGAACCTTCGCCACACCATCCCGCTGGGACTTGTCTCACCGAGACGCTGGCGTGCCATTTACCGCAATTCCACCGATCAAGTCCCATCCATTTCTTTCATCATTTCTTCCTGGCTTTCCAGGTCCTCTTCCATCTCCGTCTCGGCTGGCGGTTCGCTGTCCGCTTGCCCGCACCCGGCGCAAAAGCAACTGAGCGCGCCTACCAGGAAGAGGCACGAAAACCGTTTCATGGGTTACCTCACTTTCTCCAGTTCAGGAACATTGCATAGCGCGACGTGGCAACAAAACCAAGTCGTTCACATTGAAAACTGTTCCGGTGACTTGTAGTTAGACCTTGGTTTCCGGTCCTTCCGGGTTATGCGTGGATCTGCGGCAATTCGCTCCGCGCCGTTCAAGACCAAGAATCTGGATATCAAAAAACCAAACGAGAATCAAACGAGAAGCTGCACATTGCTATTACGTCTATTGCACCAAAAAAGATCGCGAGAATCAAGCTCTTTTGAGAAAAACTGGATTTCGCGATACGTTGGCAGCCGCACCTCGTTGGGCGAGGTGGGTCGATACGGCTTGTTTGATTCGTGAAAGGAGACTGCAATGCCCCACCACCATCGAGCCAAAGTGAAGCGGCTGCCGTCACGCCGCGATCTTCTCGCCAGTTCTGCCGCCGTGGCCGGCGCGGACACAAGAGCGACGAAGAAGGAAGGCACGGAGTTTCTCCAGAAGTGCAGCGATCCGGAGGTAAGTGTCCTCAGATTCTTCGTTCCCGACGGCGGTGCTAGGAGCGCCGACTTCAAGCTCACAAGCGTTTGAGGCATGGCGAGGCGTAGGCGGGTAGGCCAGCCTACGCACTTACCCGTCAAACATGATTTGACACGGTACCAGTCGATATTCCTCACCAGACGGCAGTATTGCGACAGTCTGTCGGCACAATCCCCGCTAGCGCTCGAGGGTCACGGCCGCCAGTACCGGGGCGCTCGCCGTGGCCAGATCGCGGAACACGATCTTGGCAATCGGTACGTCGCGGAGCGAGGCTGCCAGGACGTTCATGTGCCAGGTGCGCCTTCGAGGGTGGCCACAGGTTCGCCCATTCACCAAGCGAACGGTCTGCGTCTTGCCATCGGCGTATCGAATCACGTACGCGGCGGGGTGATAGCGGACAACCTTGTCTATTCGAATCGCGGACAAGGCATCTATATTTCCGGTTCACAGAAGACGTGGATTGTCCATAATATGGTGGTCTTCAATCACAGCGGTATCGTCTGCATGCCGCGAGGCGAGGAGTGGCCGCTGGAAGACATCCACGTTCTCAAACATAGGAGATACGTCATGACGAAGGCAAAGATGCGATCAACGCAGTTGTTGTATTGGGCGAGTGTCATCGCCATTTGGGCGATCGTGTGCGGCGCCGACGGATTGATCGGTTCCGCGGCTGAGACGCAGAAGAAGCAGCTCACTGAGGAGATTGGAGTTCGCAGCGGCATCTGTGCTGTGCTTGGCCTGCCGAAAGGGGCGCAGCCTGACTTCATGACTGAGTTGTCTGCGGATAGCGAGTTGCTGGTCTTCTTTCAGTCTCCCAATCCAGACGAAGTGCTCGCTGTGCGCAAGACCGCGGAAGCTGCCGGGTTGCTTGGGAAAAACGTATTTGCCGCAAAAGGCGGTTACGCTCGGATTCACCTGGCTGACAACCTGGTGGGCACGATTTTCGTATCGTCTCAGGCCGATGAGACGGTGCCCGAGCAAGAGCTGCTTCGCGTGTTGCATCCGGAGGGAAGGGTAATTCTCGGCAAAAAGGAAATCGTCAAGCCGTTTCCCGATGGCATCGACGATTGGAGTCATCCCTATCACGGTCCGGACAACAACCCCTTGTCCGCCGATCGCGTCGTGCGCTATCCCTACCGCACACAATTCATCTCCTATCCCAAGTTCTCTCCCATGCCCCAACAGACGGTCATCGCCGGTGGAAGGATCTACAAGGCGTTCGGCAATCTTGCTCACAGGACGAATCAGAACGATGTCCTCAATACACTGATGTGCATTAACGCCTACAACGGCGCGATTCTGTGGAAGCGAAATCTGAAAGAGGGTTTCCTCGTCCATCGCAACACGATGATCGCCACGGACAAGGCCCTCTACATCGCTGACGATGAATCCTGCCAGATGCTCGACGCCCAAACGGGAGAACTGCGCCGGGAGATCGTCGTGCCCGAAGGAATCTCCGACGGCCCCGTGTGGAAGTGGATGGCCTTGGAGGGCGGCGTGCTGTACGCACTGGTCGGTGGCCAGGAAGTCAAGTCGCCGCGGACTCCTTCCCGTGAACCCGGCATTGGTCACTGGGGTTGGGGAGACTGGCCCGGATACAAATTTGAAGACCCCAAGACCAATCCGGCCTTTGGACGGACGTTCGTGGCCATTGATCCCAAGACCGGAAGACTGCTCTGGCACCATCGCGACGAGGCGTACATCGACGGTCGGGGAGTCGCCATGCACAGCGGCCGGATCTACTTCTACGTCCCCGGGCGTTTCCTGGCCTGCTTGGACACGTCAAGTGGCGAAGTGCGTTGGAAGAACTCGGATTCGAATCTGCTCGCCGCAATCGGGGAGAATTTGGCCAAGAATCATTATTCCACCGGTTACACAACGACCAACTATCTCAAGTGCAATGATGATTACCTGGTGATGGCCGGTCCCCAGAGGTCGAAACTGGTCGTTATCTCGGCCCGAGACGGCAAACTGTTGTGGGAAAACGATGAAAGGCAGATCCGTTCCGGACGGATTCCTTATACTTTCCAGCACGTGCTGCTTCGTGACGACGCTCTCTACGCGGCCCTGAGCCAGGACATCATCAAGTTCGACTACCCGACGGGGAAGGAGTTGGGACGGTTCAGCGTTCGGCGGTTCGATTGCACACGGATAAACGGCACGGCGGACGGCATCTTCGGCCGGACGACCAACGGCAGCGTCCGCCTGGATGTCGCCTCCGGTTCCGCGCACCACATGGCGACCATGCGGCCGCCTTGCCAGGATGGAGTTGTTCCCGCGGCCGGGCATCTCTACTTGGGGCCCTGGATGTGCGGCTGTGCCTTGTCCATTTATGGGAACGTTTGCCTTTCGCCGGCCGGTCAAGCCGAGGTCACAGCGGAGGCAGGTGACACGCGGCCGGAGGCCGGTGTTGGCGACCAGACGCAAGTCGAGAAGCTAGAGGCCAACCCAGGCGATTGGCCGACCTACTTGGGCGACAACCAAGGAGCGAGCGTTACACCGATCGCGATCGCCAAAAAGGTCCATCATCAATGGACGTTTCGGCCGCCATCCGCCGAGCGAATTACCGCACCCGTGACGGCGGGCGAGTCCGTCTTCTTCGGCGACGAGAGCGGTACGTTGTGGGCCCTGCGCGCCGAAGAGGGCACCGTTCAATGGAAAGCGTACACCGGCGGGGCCATCTGCTTCCCACCGGCGATTTGGCGCGGGCGCCTCTATGCAGGCTCGTCCGACGGCTACGTCTACGCGATGGAGGCCGCAACCGGGCGACGATTATGGCGATTTCGCGCTGCTCCGGTGGAACGACGCATTCCCGTTTACGGCAAACTGATTTCCACGTGGCCGTTGGCAGGCGGCGTGGTGGTGGCCGACGGGAACGCGTCATCCGACGGAGTCGATCCCAGCGGCGTGGTCTACGCGGCCGCCGGCATCGCGGACTACGATGGCACGCACGTCTATGCCCTGGACGCCGTCTCGGGAAAGGTGATCTGGCACAACGACACATCAGGCACGATCTCGCAGACGGTCCGCAGCGGCATCAGCCTTCAGGGAAGCCTGAGTATCCAGAATGGCCAGCTTGCCTTCTGTGGCGGTACCGTCTATCCCACGGCCCGATACGAACTGCGAACCGGCCAATGCCTGAACGAGCCCTCGGATGAGATCCGATCGCAACGGCCAAACGCCTTCAGCGCCTACTTTCCGCACTACGGGCAGTTCATGTCACTTTCACACCGTCTCGCCGATGGAAGCGTACTCAGCTACCAGGCCAGCCCGCAAGGCGATCGACACACGCGGCTGTCGCTGTTGAGGTCGAAAGCGGCTCCGAAACCGGGGGCCGATAGCACCACGGTGCGGCGTGCTGGGCCACAGCAGGCCAGCGTCTGGCAGGATGGATCTGGGCGGCGCTTTAATGCGTTCGTCATCTCGCCAGCCGTCATGCTGGCAGCCTCCCAGGACGCCGGCGGCGAGCATCCCACGCTAAACGCTATCGACATCGGCACGGGCCGACAGGTTTGGCGGGAACAGCTTGCCACACGCGCGGTGAAAGGCGGGCTGGCAGTCAACCACCACGAACAGATTTTCGTCTCGCTGGCCAGCGGACAGCTCCATTGCTACGCCGAAGGGTCAGGCGAATGAACAAAAGGCGTGGCTTATGATTTTGCCCGCCAATCATTTTGCCCGAATAAGACAAGGCAAAATCATGTGTGGGCAAAATCATTGCAGCCGTTAGCCAGTGAATTCTCAAATCTAACGAACGGATCGAACGATGTGGCGAGATTTCTACTCCAGGTTTGTGGGACAATTTGACGCCCAGCGGGCTTTGCGTCAGGCAGCCGAACAGAATCGTTTGGAGCGGTTCTTCACCTTTCCGAATTTCGAGGAATCGGCCAACCGTTGTGGCCGCGAACTGCAGGCGTCAGGTTTGGCCGACGTTGCAATCGAGAGCTTTCCGGCCGATGGAACGACCTCGTGGTACGGATGGAGTTCGATGAAGGCCTGGGACGTGGAGGAAGCTCGTCTTTGGATGGTCGCTCCGCGCCGGGAACTGCTATGCGATTGGTCTGTCGTACCTGAATCGCTGGTTATGTATTCCGGTCCCTGCGACGTGGAAGCAGAAATCGTCGGGTGGGATGGTGAGGAGAACGCCGACCTGACTGGAAGGATCCCGTTCACTCGCCATCGCATCAACGACGTGTACCCACAGATGCGTGCCAAGGGCGCACGGGGAATCCTGTCTGATTTTCTCGGCACGCTTCCCGGCGTTCGCGATCCGTTCGATCTGCCAGATGACGTTCGTTGGGAGAACAGTGCATTGCGGCCGGCGGCGGGTGAATGCTGGGGCTTCATGCTCACGCCGCGCAAGGGCGAGATGCTCCGCGGTCTCTTGCGCGAGGGCGCGGTGCGCGTCCGCGCGGAGATCAACAGCCGCGTCTACGATGGAGCGTTCCACAGTGCCACCGGCGTCATCCCTGGGGCCGAGGAGCCGGAGAAGGAAATCCTCTTCGTATCGCATTTGTACGAACCGGGGGCCAATGACAATGCTTCGGGCGTTGGGGTCGGACTCGAATTGGCCCGTAGCCTAAATGCCGCCATCAACTTGGGCGTCGTGCCCCGACCACACCGGAGTATTCGATTCCTGTTCAACTGGGAAGGATACGGCCTGTACGCTTGGATGCACAAACATGCCGACCGAGTTCCGGATCTCCTGGGCGGCTTGAACATCGACGAGATCGGCGTGGATCAAGCCAAGGGCGCTTCGGTGTTACATCTGTTCATGCCTCCGGCATCGAATCCATCGTGTACCGGTCATCTACTCGCGCACCTGTGCGAGGAAATCCTATCGCCCAACATCCGCTGGAAAGCCGTCGCCGATAGGGCAGAGATCATCAACGATACGATTACCTCCGATCCGAATATGGATATCCCCGTACCCTGTTTAATCCAATACCCCTCGCACAACTACCATTCTTCAGCCGATCGCCTGGAGACGCTCAGTGCGGAGGTGATGGAGTGCATCGGGCTAGTGAGTGCGACGCAGCTCTATTTCCTTGCCGACAGCGGTCCGGAAGCCGCCCGCTGGCTTGCCCAAGTCGTGGCGGGAACCAACCGCGAACAGTGGCACAGCGCCCAATTACAGTTGCTCAGCGGCTGCTGGCCCTTCGATCTATCGCGTACGCGGCAGTGGTTCATCGAACAGGCGAATCTATCCATCGCTTCCGTGGAACGCTTCGAACTGCCGGCCTCGGACGTTGCGTCAACTCAAGAGGAGCTGCAGCTTGCGGTCACCGCTTGGTGCGAGCAAATCCAAGTCGCTTTCCCAACCGCGTCGCCTCGGAATCTGCCGGATGCTATCCATCAGAGAGTGAATACCATGGTGTTGGAGCGCACGACCAAAGGAACTCCGAAAGCCTGGAGCATCGCCCACGAGTCTCCGGAAGACGAGCGCAAGTACCGAGAACTCCTTTACCAAAACAACCTCGATCTTCTCTTCCACCGAATCCTCTATTGGGCCGACGGTACACGCTCCTTGAATGAAATCATCGAACGTCTCGAATTCGAGATGATGTATCTCGCGAGCGACACGACCATCTCGCGAACGTCATCCGGATTTGCCATCGAAGAAAACGTCTCACCAGAACTCAACGTGGAAGCGGTGCTCGCACTGGTCGACAGAATCGTGGCAAGTGGGTACTTGAGAGTGAAACAAGAACACGCAGGACCAAGCTAACATGGAACGAGTTGGCCGCACTCAAGGAAGCGACCAGCAAATCAGATTCTCGTTGCCTTTGACCAGAATGCGCCTTCCCACCAGAGCCGGATGTGCCCATGCACGGCCGCTGGGATCGACGGGATACTCGGCCAGATAGTCTAGACCTGTTGCGGTCGGTTTGGCGAAGATCAGCTTCCCGTCGGATGTTTGTATTGCCAGCAAGTTTTCCACGACCAGTAGTGCCGCGTTCTTGGCAAATCGGCCCTCGCCTTGCCAGAGCGTCTCGCCCGTGTTGGCATCGACGCAGAACAGGTGCCCGGATTTCATGCGGGAAAGGCCGAACAGCTTGCCGTCGAGCAGGACGGGCGAACTCATGTGAAGCTGCACCGCTTTGTTTTCCCAAATTCTCTCTACGGTCGCTACTCCGTCGCCTCGGCCCGGGCGGAGCGCTACGGTTGGTTGCCCGATGCCTCCGGTAATGATCGCGCCACGGTGCCCGAGAGGCGTGATGACGTTCTGCGTGCTGAAGGTGGGAAACGGTTCGCGCCAGAGGATCTTGCCGCTGTCGATGTCGATGCCCGCAACAAACTTGGAAACCGGTGTTACAATCTGCCTGGTGCCGGCCAGAGAAACAATGATCGGCGAACCATATCCCGGACCATCGCCATCGTACTCCCATTGCTGCTGACCGGTGTCAGCGTCCAGGGCGTACATCGCGCCGTCACGGTCATGCCCGACGTGAACGATGCAGAGACTGCCATCGACCAGCGGCGACATCGACGTCCCGCAAGAGGGCGCTGGTTTCGAAAACCGACCTTCAAAGGTCTTCCGCCACAGCAGGTTCCCTCTTTGTGCTTCGAAACACGACAGAATGTTACCGATCCCGAGTGTGTAAAGTTTCCCCCGAGCGACCACAGGCGTCGATTTGGGGCCGATTCCGTGAGACGCCGCAGCAGAATGAACCGCACCGGCAGCCGGGTAACTGGCGTGCCACAAGATTCTACCCGACTCCAATTCCAGGCAGCGGACATGTTCTTCGTCATCTTGCCGGCTGAGTTGATACACGTGCCCGTCGGCGACCACTGGTGATGAATAACCGTCACCGACTTTCACGGACCATTGCTTGTCAAGCGATTCAGGCCAGACGTCAGGAATCGAAAATCCGACAACTACCCCATCACGATTCGGCCCTCTCCATTGCGGCCAATCGCCAGCGGCACTTGACTGCAGTGTTGGCTCCATGGCGACGACCGCATCAACCGCATTTAGGACAGCAAACGCCAGCAAGAAGCGGCCAATCAAGGTCCAGGCAGTCCCTACCAACATACGTGCCAAGACGGCGAAAGACTGACGTATTCTCCCGAACGGTTTCTGGATCTTCAAGTCTGAGAGGATACAATGGAGCTGCAATTCCATCACTGAAGGAGATATGCGCATGATGCCACCCGCAACGATAACGGTTTGGATTTCGGTAATTGCAGTTCTTCTATCGGTTGCCCGAGGAAGTGAGGAGCCAAGTGTTTCGGCAACTATCACCCCCTCACGACCGAACACGGCGGAAGGCATTGTAGCAACAGAAGATTCGCCGGTCACCACTCGTGTGCCCTCTGAGGATGGGCAACGGTCAGAAGATGTGCCGCACGACTTCGTCATCTCCATCGACGAACCAATGTGGCGCAAGTGGGGATTCGAGTACCCAGTCACATACGTTTTCCGCGTCTCGGACATTTCTCGAAAGACGACCGTACTCCGTCGCAGTGCGGATTCGGAGCCGTGGAGACCGTTGGAGCGAAAGACTTCCGAAGACTTCTTCAACGGCGATGAATGCGTGCGTTTTGAGCCGGACAAGATGAGAGCGTATGTCTCGGTCGGTTTTGGGAAGACCAACCTTATACGACTTCAGTTCGTTGATGCCGGTACGGTGACGTTTGACGAAGCGGCAAAATACTATGACGCCCGAAAGGCAGCGTATACGCTATCGAACGACAACTGGGGCAGAAAAAGCGGCGCCAATCCAGGTGCCCCGTGGCGAGGAATCACCGACGATGCCTCGGACAAGTACCAGGCTTCGGTCCACGCCTGCCGGATGTACCATCTTCCGGTGTCCATCGGTGTCAATAGTCGCATGTACGGCAAGCAAGCCATTTGGGAACGGATGCAGGAAGAACTGGATCGTGGTGACCGCAGTTGGGAGCCCGTGGTCCACACACGGCGTCACCCTGGCAGTGTGAAGACTTATAGCGCGGACGGATACTCGCAGGAAATCGTCGGCTGCAGCGACGACATCCTGCAGAACCTCCGCAGTATCCCTTACGGGCAGCACGTTTTTGAGTTCATTCTGCCATACGGGTACCAAGACGACGCGGTGGAGCGAGCGGCCGCAGGGGAGTTCTTATTCGTCCGCGATTGGGACGGCCGCGACCACCCCACAAGCATCGACTACGTGCCATGGAATTCCGAGCACCGGTACTACGGGATCGGTGGCTTCCAGACGAAATCCTACGATCCCGTCATGGAGGCTCGCCGGCCCAAGGGGCGATACTACGCCAAGGACGTCGCCGTTCTGAACGAGGCGTTCGACGCGGTGTACCGGCAGGGTGGCATCTTCTATGCCATGTGGCACGCCGACCGATACGAAAACAGCGTGCTCTACGATTCCCGGTCGGGCGTGGACGGCGTGGCCGGATCAACGCTGATGCAGCACTTCGCCCACGTGGCCAATCGACGCGACGTTTGGTACGTGGCTAATGGCTGGCTGTACAGCTATCGCTACGTTGCCCAGCATGCGAAGGTGGACGGTGCTGTTCAAGAATCCCAGCCGTGAGAACTTAACCCGGCTTCGTACTGCCGGGTCGTCCACAGTGTGCCACTGCTTTGAACTGATTCGGCTTTGTATGCCCATGGAGGCACCACAGTTCAAAGCAGTGCGGCCGACGTCGTAGCCATGCGTGCGCGTTTTCCTTGCCCAACGGCACTGCTTTCGATTGTGGTAAGCATTGCCAAGTGGGCGGCTTCCCCCAATCGAGAGCAGTGGCACACACACGGCGACTTCCCAACCGATCCGGCCGACAAAGCCAAATTCCGCAAATGGCGTGACGGAGCCGATCCGAGCTACCTATCGAGCACTGCCAAGTGGCTGTCCGTGCAATTGCGTACCCACCCGTTCAATGTTTCTCTGGCCTCTTGCTCCTTCCCCGCGGCGAGCAAAGCTAAGACCTTGGCTTCCAGCAAACGCTGATTGCCGAACGCCGCGGCTTCGATCCTCTCGCAGACGCCTCGACTGCACTTCACCTGATTCGTGCGAGCAAAGACTTCACCGTTTAACAAAGGCAGCGGTGTGTGCGTGCCACCCATGTACAAGGGGAACGACAGTCCTCGGGCGGGCAACGAGACCCAGACGCGTGTGAGCATATCGGGGTGAGTCCGGTTTATCTCGACCGACATTCCGGCGATGGACGTATTGAAGCAGACCGACGGATCTCGCGATACGTTGTGGAATGTGGCGAAGTCGATGAGCGACTCCGCGCGTTCGAGGATCTTGGATGCGTTCGAATCTTGCCGCGCACTGAAATAGGCCTTCTTCGTGTGGTACGCGTGCGTGACTTGATCCGAGTTGTTGCTCACCTCCAACCGCTTGCCATCGGCGTCGACGAACAGCCAATGCGTGCCAGTCTTTGCGCCACCGGCGTAATACCCATTGGACACAAACTGCTCGATGATACGCAGCGCGTCCTCGCAGGTGGTCGCCCGTTCGGCGATGTGGCGCAGCAAGAACGTGTTCATCAAGCCGCGATACTTTGCCCGACCCATCGGCAGCCCACCCATGTCGGCCGATCCGGCGAGGCCCTTGTCATTGACCATCATCATGCAAGCGATCACGCTCGCGTCGCTGACCGCGATGAACTTGTTTACTCCCTCGACCGCACTGTCCAGCACAAACACGCACTGCTTCTTCGGCGCGTTGTCGCGATTCTTGTGAAAGAAGATGCGATGGTCCACCGTAAACTCGGGCGACACGGCATACGAGGTACATTCGTCGTGAAGGAATAGACCTCGATACACGTTGGCAACAAACGAGACATAGACCCGTTCGTCGACCTCGGCCGCGCGGGCGATCGCGCGGGCCTCGGTCAGCCAGTGCGGGGCGAATTGCTGGACAAGTTCAACGAACCGATGGGATCGTTCAATCAGCGCGCCCGTCGCGATATCTTTGTTCTTCGCGACTGCCAGGTAGTATTTGTCCATGTCTTCCCGAATGGCCTCGCGATTGATCGTCCCCCACAGCGAACCGATCTGCTCCGGCGTTCCCGCAAGCGTCACGGTGTCGCTCCGGTTTTCGGCTTCGATGGGCCTAACATGCGAGAAGGCCGCCATGAAAAGCGTTGTCGCGAAGACGAGGCGCAGCACAGTCATTTCTCCAGCTAGAGGTCCGTAGCCTTTTTCGGCCAGCACACGTCTACTTCTTTCTCTCTTTCTTCCGCTTCTTCTTGGGGGCGGAAGCAGAGCCGGAGCTGGTGTCTTTGCGGAAGCCGAGCGATGTGATGTCGTCGCGGACGGGGGCCAATGCGCGGTTCCCAAGGCGATCGACTTGCTCGGCAGTCCGGAACCATTCCGCTTGCATCGTCGCGACCCGCTCCGGTTGTTGCTCGGACAAGTCGTTCAACTCCGTGCGGTCCTCGTCCAGATTGTAGAGTTCCCATCTGCCTAGTTTGGCAGAGACGAGCTTCCATGGGCCTTGACGCAACGCGCGATCGGTGCCGAAGTGGAAGTACAACGTCTCGTGCGGCTGACGGATTTCGCCGCGGAAAACGGGCAAGAGCGACTTGCCCTGGAGCGGGTCGATGAGGCGTTCGCCAATCTGTTCTGGGTAGGTCGCGTTGGCCACGTCGATGAAGGTGGCCATGAAGTCGATCAGGTGTCCGGGCTGATGAGTGATAGCCCCAGGTTCGGTCTTCAGTCCCGCGGGCCAGTGGGCGATCAGGGGCGACGAAATACCGCCCTCATGCTGGTTCTGCTTGTACAGGCGAAAGGGCGTGTTGCCGGCGTGGGCCCAACTGGCATCGTAAGTCCAATAGGATTTCGGATCCCAAGGCTTGAGATAGCGGCCTCGGGTGCGCTCGAAGGGACAGGCGCCGTTGTCCGAGCAGAAGAGAAGCACTGTGTTGTCGAAGATGCCCTTTTCTTTCAGGAAATCCACCAGCCGACCGACACTCTGGTCGACAACGTCGACCATGGCGGCGAAGACTTCCATGCGGTCAGCTTCCCATTGACGCTCCTCCTCACTCAGGCTGTCCCACGCCGGTACGTGATCGGGCCGGGGACTAAGCTTCCATTTGGCCGGCAGAAGGCCCGATTCGACTTGACGACGGTGTCGTTCAATACGGAGTTTGTCCCAACCGCAATCGTAGCGCCCGTCGTATTTCCGGACCGGTTCCTCGGGTGCCTGTAGCGGGTAGTGCGGTGCGTTGAAAGCCGTGTAGAGCAGAAACGGTTTGTCCCCGTGAGTGGCTTCATCGAGGAACTCAAGAGCAAAATCGGCAATTGCGTGTGTGGTGTAGAAGGGTCGTCCGTTCAGCGTCTGGGGGACTTTCCATTCCTCGCCGTTCAGCCGGAACGTACTGTCACCGGTGAAGAAATTCGTGGCTCCGGAAAGATGGCCCCAGTAGCGATGAAAACCGAAGTCCGTGGGTTGCTTGCTCAGGTGCCACTTGCCGACCATGGCGGTGAAGTACCCGGCATCGGAAAGCACCTCGGCGATGGTAGCACCGCGATTCAGCTTGGCGCTGCCGGCTTGATCACAATAGAGTCCGGTCAGCAGCGACACTCGTGACGAGTGGCACTTGGCCGTATTGTAGAACTGAGTGAAACGCAACCCGCCAGCCGCCAACGAATTCAGGTTCGGCGTCTCGATCTCGGAGCCATAACATCCAAGATCAGCGAAGCCAAGATCGTCGGCCATGATCAGGATGATGTTGGGATTATCGGCCGCCGCACTCGTAACGAATGCCAGCGAGAAGAGGACGACAAACACCGAGGCTAAGTCCTTCAACATGAATTCTCCTTTCAAGTCTCTCACGTACTGGTCATAAATTGCTGGTTATAAATGAAGACGATTGTGGTTCGGGCTTCCATTCTTCATTTATAACCACCAATCTATAACCAGCCTCCTCATTCAACGGTCACAAACGTCACTTCGCGCAAACCGATATTGACCCACAAGATAGCTCGCAGATCCGTATGGGCCAACAGGCGTCGCGTGTGTTCTTCGAAACAACCAAAATCGGCTTCGAGCGCCGTTACCTTGAACGCCACGCCGGGCGCAGCGAGCCGCATTGGCTGGTAGCCCAGCGACAGTCGGCTCCCCTGGACTGCTACGTTGTGGAAGACCACCTCCTCGCCACCTAAGAAATGCGTCAGTGCGGACTCATAGAGATTGACTGCCAAACCGGTGCCCCAGTCTCGCAGCACACTGATGACCGAATCGAGGATCATGTCGGCCCTGGGGATGGAAGGATCCCAACGGTCCTTGCACACTTCGAAAATGCGCCGCTCCTCGGGCAGCGCCAAGGCATTGACGAATTCGTGCTGCACGCTTTCCGGGCGGACGTTCACGAGCTTCCCGTGAGCCAGATCGAGCATCAGCAGATAGTTGTAAAGCTGACCCTGATGCGCGGGCGCAAGAGCCGCGACCGCCTTGAATTCGAACGCTCCACCATCGGCGACGAGCGCATCCAGGTAGTAGGTCGTCGAAAACGTGCGATGGCTAATCGAGATAGGAAACTCGATATCTACTCGGGGGAAGCGGCTGGCAAGTTCACGCTTGTAGATTTTCTCATCGAAAAACCGGCCAAATTCGTTGTGGATTTCAAATGCGCATCCCATGACCTCAAACGATAGCTCGGCAAACTCCTGTTGCGTTAAGCGACGAACGGGATGGAGGGGCGTAATGGGCATGGGATTGATTCTCGGAGGCTGGTTATAGATTAGTGGTTATAGATGAAGACAAGAATCTCACCTTCGTCCGCCAATTTATAACCAGCAATCTATAACCAGCCTTTCTCGTCGGATGGTTCTGCGCGGTGACCCTTTTGTGCCTCGCGTACGATTGCGATTATACTGGGCGGCATCGAATGGGCCAAACGACACCTGCCTCACCGGCAGGCGTTCGCCTCCAAGTCATCGACACGGAGAACCGAAGAATGCGCAACAGGCAGCAGATACTCGTCAGCGTTTTGTTTCTGGTTTCCGCCTGCGCCGTCCCGTCAACGGCGGACAACCGGGCCCAGGCGATACTGGACTTCAGCGGCGTGCAAGGCGGGCTGGTCGTTCATGTGGGATGTGGCAACGGTGAACTCACGGCAGCACTGCACACCAATGGCAAATACCTGATTCACGGACTTGACGTGGAAGCGGCAAACGTAGAGAAGGCTCGTGATCATATCAGCTCGCTGGGGTTGTACGGCAAGGTAACGGTGTGCACCTTCGACGGGAAAACGCTGCCATACATCGACAATTTGATCAATTTGGTTGTGATTTCGGATTCCAGCGATCAGGTTTCAGCAGATGAGATCGCGCGCGTCCTTGCACCGGGAGGCGTTGCGTTGGTCAAGGGACGGTTGGAGGGTGCCGACACCCGACACCTGACACCCGTAACCTCGGCCGGCCTGGCTGGATGGTCGAAGTACACCAAGCCTCGTCCCGACGCGATCGACGACTGGACGCACTGGCTGCACGGCCCTGACAACAATGCCGTATCGCGAGACAGACAGGTCGGCATCTCTCGCAATCTGCAGTGGATCATGCCGCCGCTTTGGGCCAGACACCACAACCTGCTGCCCAGCGTCGTGGCCATGGTGTCAGCCCAGGGTCGTCTCTACTACATCATCGACGAAGGTGCCATTGGTGTCCGAGGATTGCCCGACAGATGGCAGTTGGTGGCCAGAGACGCCTTCAATGGCCTGCTGTTGTGGAAACGACCGATCGAGAATTGGGGGTGGCGCACATGGTCCGACGTCGAATTTGCCGGGCTGATGCGATTCAAGGTACCCGGTCAGCTCTACAGGCGTCTGGTAGCGGTGGACAATGTCGTCTATGTCACGCTGGGATTCGATCAACCTGTGCTCGCCCTGGACGGCGCGACGGGAAAGACCATCAGAGAATACGAAGGCACGGAAAACACCGCCGAGATCCTATGTCACGAAGGCCGACTTCTGCTGGCCAAGAACGTTGTCGGCGACCGTTCCGGGAAAGAGGTCATGGCCGCCAATGTGGAAGATGGCAACATCCTATGGGAGAAGCGAGGATACAAGGGTACGACGGGGCACGGGGATGAGCTAAAGAAATACACGGACGCCTATCTGACGGCCGGCGACGGTTCTCTGTTCTTTATCGACGGGGACGACATCGTAGCCCTGCGGTTGGAAACGGGCGAAGAGGCATGGCGAAGGCCACGGCCGGAGATGGAGAAGAACGTCTTCGGGCACTACCAATTCAATCATGCCAATCTTTGCACGCTGGTCTACCACGATGACGTTCTTCTGTTGGGGCAGATGTTCCCCTTCCCAGACAACCTGAATGCGCGTCAACAGAAAGCGATGGTCGTACGGGCGATGGACGCTCGGTCGGGCGAGACGCTCTGGGAATCCGAGGGCATGTCACTTGCCCACTTCACACCGCCGGATCTCTTTGTTACCAACGGCCTGGTGTGGACACTGAAGATCAAAGATGTGTCCTTGCTTGGGCTGGATATCCGAACCGGCCAAGTCAAGAAGGAATACCCTGTCAAAGATATGCTAGTGGGTCACCACCACCGCTGTTATCGCAACAAGGCAACCGAGCAGTTCTATTTGGCGGGCGAGGAAGGGATCGAGTATATCGACTTCGATTCCGGCGAACTCGACATCCACCACTGGATTCGGGGCGTGTGCAGCTACGGCATCATGCCGGCCAACGGTTGCATTTACCTGCCCACTCACAGTTGCGGATGTCACAACAATGCCAAACTGAACGGTTTCATCGCTCTGACGGCAGACGAGGTCCCCGAAGCAACTGGTGCCGCGGAGGACCGTCTGCAAGAAGGCCCAGCATCCGGTTATCTTGGCCACACGGACTCGACATCCGCCGAAGACTGGCCTGTTTTCAAGTCTGACAACCGCCGCAGCAACTACGTCCCAACGAACGTGCCAGCCGAACTGTCGCAACAATGGGCTCAGTCTATCGGAGGCCGATTGACGCCACCGGTTGCCGCGGACAACAAGGTATTCCTCGCCTCGCAGGATGGCTGCCAAGTGTATTGTCGCGATGCGACGTCGGGCGACGGCCAATGGCAAGTCACAACCGAAGGCGCCGTCGATTCCCCGCCCACTTGCTACAAAGGCCGGTTGATCTTCGGAACGCGTGCCGGCTTTGTCTACGCTCTGCGAGCCGACGACGGGCAATTGATCTGGCGTTTTCGTGCCGCTCCAGCGAACCTCCGTCTAACAGCGTTTGGACAGCTTGAATCACCGTGGCCCGTCCACGGGAGCATCTTGGTGATGGATGACCGCGTTTATTGCGTGGCGGGCAGGTCGATGCATCTCAACTCGGGGCTGTACGCGTATGCGCTTGATGGGAATACGGGCGAAGTGCTTCAACAGGTGAACATGGCGGCGGATACGAGTATCAAGGGCGAGGTCAAAGGGGCTGTTTTGCCAGACATCCTGGTAAGTGATGGAAATGCCATCCACATGAGAACCATGCGATTCTCACCCAAGGACATCACCGATTTCGAAGCCGAAGGGGCAGGCAGGTATTTGGCGGCAAACGACGGAGGACTGCTGGACGATACGTGGTTCAACAGCGCTTTCTGGACCTACTTGAAAAGTCGCGCTCAGATGCTGGTTTTCGACGACAATACAGTCTACGGCATCCAGGCGTACGAGAAGTTCGTGACCAAGTCGTACCCTCACGACATATACACGCCGGGTAAGGGCTATCGTGTCTTTGCCGCGGACATGAAGACCGGCGCGCCCAACAAATCCGGCAAACCGCGCAGGCGTGCGAAAGGCAAGGCAGGCCCCTCGATCAAATGGGACGGGCGCACCTCCCTGCGTGCCCAGGCAATGGTAGTTACGGATCAGCACCTTTACCTTGCAGGTGCCCCGGATATGGTCGACGAAAACGACCCTTATGGCGCGTTCGAGAATCGCAAAGGCGGCGTGCTGGAGGTCTGTTCCAAAGAGGATGGGAAAAGGCTGTGTGGGTATCCGCTAAAGTCGCTGCCCGTCTATGATGGTATGGCAGCGGCCAATGGGAGAATCTACTTGTCGCTGGAAGATGGGCATCTTGTCTGCTACGGCAAGTAGCAACACTCGATCGGACGATTGCGGACGCCACCAGCGCGGCGTGCGTTTCGCCTTACAACTAGCGAAGGGGGACTCATCATGCTCGCGAATAGACAATTCCATTGTTTGCCACTCGCCGCCGTTGCTCATTATGCGTTTCTGTGTGCCGTGTCGTTCGGAGCCGCCGAGCGCATTCCGATTGTCACGTTTGATGCCACGTCGGCGGCGGATTCGGCCGATCCTGAGCTGCAGGGGTGGACGAAGCAGCACGACAAGCCGCTGGACGCGATTTCTCTTTCTGTGGGCCAGGGTGCAGAGCGGGTTTGGCGGATCGAAGACGACGATGCCGATGGGCCGGAAGGTTTCTACTATAGATCCGAACTCACCGACGATCAGAAGCAACGTGCCCGTAAGAACGGTTTCACCTATCGCTGGCAAGTTCGCATACCGGACGATACGGGCGGCCCGACGCGGGCCATTGGCACTGAGGTCTGCGTCTGCGGGCCCGACGGTCAAGATCGTCTGCGGTTTGGCTTGCAGATGGGACGTCGCGGCGAGGAACTCGCAGCCAGCATCCACGTTGGCACCCGTGGTACAGTCGAAGGTTCACTGATCATTTCCGACCCCGACGACTTCCACACGTGGATGTTGCTGTTCGACCCCGAGACAAACACCGTCAACGTCTTCGTCGACGATACGATCCTGCTCAGCACCGAATTCGATCACTTGGACAACGGTCACGACTTGGTGTTCGGATCGCGTTCCACCGGAACTGGTATCAGCGAATGGCGTCGAGTCGAGTTCCTTGTTGGCATCCAGCCCGGTGTGCAGATTGTTCCGCCGCCGCGGCCTCCGCACCGAATCGACGTATTCGTTAGCGGTCAGGACGAGTACTTCGCGTACCGGATTCCATCGCTGATCGGTGCAGCGGACGGGACGCTGCTGGCAATCTGCGAGGGACGCAAGTCGAGCCTTGCCGATCTGGGCAACAATGATCTGGTACTCAAGCGATCAACCGACGACGGCAAAACGTGGAGTCCGATGGAGGTGATCTACGACGAGGGCGACAAGGTGACGATCGGCAACCCGACTCCCGTCGTCGACCAATCGACGGGCGCGATTTGGCTGGTTTTCAGCCGTGACGCCACAGACGTTCTGTTGATCACAAGCCGCGACAACGGACGTACGTGGTCCAAACCGTCCGACATCACGTCGCAGGTCAAAGAGCCCGACTGGAAATTCTACGCGGTTGGTCCCGGTGTTGGTATTCAGCTCGAACATGGGCCGCACAAAGGCCGACTGCTGATCCCGGCGTATCATCGCACGACGGAAAGCAAGTCGGGGCCGGCCATCGCTCACGTCTTTTATAGCGACGACCAAGGGGAAGCTTGGCAGATTGGCGGTAGCGTCGGCTTGCACACGTGCGAGTGCCAAGTGGCAGAAACACTGGACGGCGACCGCCCGGGCCTCTTGATCAACTCCCGTAATCACTGGGCGCGATCCGGCGCGCGCCCGGATCTGGCTGGTGTTCGGATCATCTCGCGCAGTTCCGACGGAGGTGGGACCTGGTCGGAGCCGACGTTCGACGAGACCCTCATCGAACCGACCTGCCAGGGCAGCCTGTTCCGTTACTCCTGGCCGGGCGACAGCAGCGATCGTTCACGCATTCTGTTCGCCAATCCCGCCAGCCGAAATCGAGGTCGAATGACCGTTCGAATGAGCTACGACGAAGGCCGAACGTGGCCCGTCAGCCGCTTGGTCGATCCCGGTTCCGCGGCGTACTCATGTCTCGCGCGGCTTTCCGACGGTCGTATCGGCCTACTCTACGAATCCGGCGGGTACAAGCGAGTGACGTTCGCAGCGTTCGGTCTTGACTGGGTGAGTTCCGCCCACGAATGATCAGAACCTGCCTCCGCTTCCTTGTGGCGGTGGACGCTCCTGGCGTGTCCCTTGCTCTACAGTGACCGCAATCGAACGGTCACGCGGCTCCGATATTCTCGTCCGTCAGCAATCCAAACTCCTTGAGCTTCACGGACGGATCTCCGCAGTCGTCAGCACCTCGTTCTTGACGGCCTTCGCTGCGTAGCCGATCGCTTGCTCGATGTCTTCGGCCGAAAGATGCGGGTACGCCTTCAGCATATCGTCACGGCTGGCACCCGACGCGACCCATTCCATCACCATCTCGACGCTGATGCGAGTGCCCTGGATGATTGGCTTCCCGCCCAGGATTGCCGAATCAGAGACAATTCGATCGAACATGCGTTTCACTCCTAAGTCGATACACAGGATCGCTGTCACTATTATAGCGCACCAGACAGTTTTCGGAACGAGGATTACGGCGTAATGTCGTCCGAAGAAGAACATTTGTTTAAGTGAGATTTCAGCCCCCTTCTTACGGGGCTTCTCCGCTACGCGGAGAAGCCCGGTGAACCGGGCCAATAGAATGACCTCCAAAGATGTTAACAACAGTGGCGATCAAGGGCCTCTTCTGTTGCCCGACGCCGGAGGGTTCTGACGCCACTTGACGTAGTCGAAGCTCCAGCGGTAGGACTGTGTGAACTGTTTGGCACCGTCAAGCCAGGCGCCCTTGACTCCGCCGACAAAGACCTTATCGCCGCGTTCGCGGTACGTTGGATCGCCGGTCAGGTGATATAACCAGGCAAAGGCCGGCGCGATCAGTAGATTCAGGTCCGCAGAGCCCTTCAGCGGTTCCGTGGCTGGTTGGTACGGTCGCTTATTCCTGTAGTAGAAAGACTCGTCGCCCTCGACCCAGGCGTTCTCCCATAGCCAGTCCATGGCAGTCCGAACGATGTGCGGGATTCGGGGGTCTTTTGTCTTCTCGTAGTACTGGATCAACGCTTCGGAGGTCAGCCCCACCATGAACGGCGGCATGGAGCCTTCCGGATTGTGCTCAAGAAAATTCTTCGACACGAACCATTGATCCATGTGCCCCAGAGCGTAGTCGAGTGCGTTGTCGAACTTTGGATGGCGCGGCGCCCCAAGGTCCTCTGCCACCATGTACGCATTCAGGCAGTACGCGGTTTCGCGCGACAACCCAGTGCTCACTCCACCTCCATGGTTCGTGTACGCAGCACGCGTTGACAACAGCAAGGCGGCCTTTTTGGACAACTCGTCGCCGGTGCGCTTGTAGTCCTCGAACAGCCCGTGAGGAAATATGCGGTATCCGGTTGTGCCGCCGTTGTTTTTCAGCACGTAACCGTCGCGATAGACTCGCTCCACCTTTTCGGCGGCTTCGAGCCATTTCGGGTCTTTCGTGTAATCGGCGATCTGAAGGTAGGCGCGCTGGCCATCATAATACCAGACGTTGCCTTCCCAAGTGCCACGCTTCTCGATGATGTCCCCCTCGGAGTGTTTGGCCCCGTACGTGACCATCTGTTTCTCCCACCGGTCCAAGAGCGGAATCGGTGGATTGCTCTTCACAGCCACCGTTGGAAGAGGCTCCGGCACCGGATCGACCTTGATCGAATAAGTGGCAACTCGTTCGACTTTGGTCTTCTCGGACGCGGCCTTGATGCTCAAAATGTAATCGCCGGTCAGCGTATCCTGGCTGGTGACAATGTGGATGACTCCCGTGCCCTGATGATAGAGCCGGTTTTCACTCCAGAAGTCAAATGTACACTCCGCACCCGCCGGGAGCCCATCAACGCTCAGGGCGATGATCTCGCCGCGTTCCGATTTCTTCTTAACGGTCGCCCCCACTCGCATTCCGTATCCCTGGAAGACATGGGTTGGACCGAAGACGCTGATCGAGTAGTCCAATGCCTCTTCGGCCTTGTCGCTCGTGGGTTCCCCGGCTGAGACTCCCATCGCAACGCTGATACAAAACAGGACCACGCTCGTGTGAATAAGAGGGACATACATCTCGCAATCCTCGCTGGTTCTGGTGATTACGTTGGCTTATTGACGCCACATCTCGCTTAGAATCCTCGTTGTTTCGTCGACGAACACCGTCCCACCTTCCGGTCCCACGACGCCGTCGTCGATTCTCGCGCTGTATCCTCCGCCCGCGACCGCTCGTACGGTCGGCAGGTAGGCGGCGCAGCCAGCCGTCAGTTGGACCACTGCCGTTTGAGTTGCCGGGCTGCGACCTTTGATCCTCACTCCGTAGTCCGTGTACAACTCGAACGGATTCGTGGCTACGGCAAGATCGCCCAAACGCAACAGGTGCAATTCGGCTTTGTAGAAGGGATCCTTCTTCTGATAGGCATAGCGAGCCAGCATGGTTCGGCTTACTCGCCAGTAGATATAGTCCTTGCTGCTAAGTTCGCCCGTCTTGTCCTTACCAGCCTCATACAAGGCGAGCGCCTGTGCGTAACGTTCATCCGACACCTGCCAAACCGGCAGCGGCACACGTTCTACACGGTGCTCGAATGGCAGGCTGGTCTGAATGTTCGCTTGGGCAACCTCGTAGACATCTTCCACGGCACGAAGAATTCGACGCGCGATCTCCTGCCGACTACTCAGCTTTCTGCGCTCTCGCATCGCGGCTTCGGCTTTCTTATTCCACATCAAATGAGGCGACTGGTCGCCGCTGGCGCCGGTGAGTGGCAAGACGAACAGATCGGCGTGATACCGTTCACGCAAAAGTTCCCTTGCGTCGTACCAGTAGTCGGCGGAAAGGCATTTCTCGCCTTCGACCTCTTGCGCCGGGCAGTAGACATTGATCGCCATGCCCTCCAGCCCCCCGTCATCTCGCCAGAAGAACAGCACATCCACCGAGTGATCCGAGACGCCTTCGATATGCGAGAATGTGGGATCGCTGGTTCTCCCGTACATGCGTGCCGTTCCATTGGCATACACGGCACGACGGTTGTGTGCGATAACAGCATGACTCAACGCAAAGCTCATTCCACCGGGCTTTCGTGCCTTCCATGCTTTGACGACCGCATCGCTGATTCGCTCCGCAAGAAACGTAAGGTATTCTACAGGCTGCATGATGCCCGTTTGATCTGCAGGGATGCGATAAGCCCAACTACCGATGAAGTCGTAAGGATGGAAGTCAGTCTCGTTGGTATCGGTCAGTGCCGGCGCAGTGTGCGTGTGAGTTGCCGAAAGGAAGATCTTCTGCACGTCCAAATCCGGCAACTGCTCTTTGACAAGCTCGCGCACCTGCTCCTGGGTTTTACGACGGATAAGCGACAGATCACACGAGACGATCACGGCCTGATCAACCACGCCGTCCGCGTCTCGCGTCTCGATAGCCAACGCCGTAGCCGACAATGGATCGTGCACTTCGCCGCCGATCCGCGTATGATATTGGCCACCAATGGCCACGGGCTTGTCGGGAGTGATGCTTTCGACGGCCCAACCGAACGAGAGTTGTCCGTCTCGCTGCGGTGAGGCTGCATCTGCATTCGTATCCGGAAAGACAAGCAACGACAGGGCGATTGTGCATACGAGTGAGATTCTCATTTCTTCTCTCCATGTACATCCGGTAGGAATCAACGTCTGCCGAGTGCCAGCGACATCTCCGCGTGATAGAATAGGCGACGCTCCAAATGATACCAAGTAATTCGCCGCGACTGAAACAACTAATGCTAGTTCGCTTTGCACACCAATGGGAGAATTCGCATGTTGATTCGCGTATCCTTGAAGATCCTCGTTATTTGCTGTTTGACGATCGGCGTCGCACCGATGCAGAACGCACCGGCAGCCGACGGTACGCATCCGTTTGACATGCGTCCCCAGCCGTGGGAGCAGCGCCAGCCGGTGCTTTCGGCGTTGACCACAGAGCAGTCGTGGTGCAAAGTCGTGTTGTACAGCCCCGCAGTGCTGGTCAAGGACGGGAAATTCAAGATTTGGTACATCGGCACCTCGGCCGGGTCGCGCGGCCCGGGCATGGCCATGGGATACGCCGAGTCGGACGACGGCATCCATTGGACCGAACACCCGGACAATCCCATTTTGACTGACGACGATATTCCCTGGGGCGAAGGCTGGCAGACACCGTTCGTGCTGTTCGACCAGGACGAGAAGATCTACAAGATGTGGTTCTCGGCTACGTCCAAGATGGTGCCCAATCCGAAGATAACGGATGCTTGGATGCCGACTGACCGGGTTCTGGGTTACGCCACGAGCCCCGACGGGATTAAATGGAACGTGTACCCGAAACCGGTCTACCGAGATGGCAGTCGCAGCCCCTTCGTTCTTAAGGACGGCCCCAGCCGATATCGGATGTGGATGAACGTCGATCTTGGGCGTATCTTCGAGTTTACGTCTCGCGACGGTATCGAATGGAAACGCGCCAAAGAGCCTGCGGTCCATCCATCGGGCGATTCGAAGACCTGTATTTACCCGTGCGTACTGCGCGAGAATGGCAAGTACTACATGTGGTACGGCTGCCATCGGCCGGGCGGCGTGTTCGAGTTGTTCTGTGCCACTTCCGATGACGGCTCGCGATGGAAGATCGACCACGAGAATGCCGCCTTCCCCGCCACAGGCAGCATGGAGGACTTTGACGGCCGGTATACGTCGATTCCCTTTGTCTTGAGCTTCCCGGATCGTTACATGATGTACTACGCCGCCCGTTCCCGTGAGAATTCCTACGTCGACGGAAAAGGGCAAAAACGAAGGGATGGCGCGGGCGTTTACGCAAGCATCGGCGTGGCGGTAATCCCGAAGAAAGCCGCCGAGTGATCGGCTGTCCGCTCGCTTCTTAAATGTGGCAGGGGAATGGCCTAACAGAACATTCCCCTGCCGTCAGTCCTGCTTGGGCAGTCCGGCGAGTAGTTCTTTCGACAAGATGGAATACTTACGGTTCATCTCCAGGAACAATATCGCGCCGCGGGTTTGCCAAAGGCCGTCTTGAGTCTCGAACGACTCCATGCCCGTAGTGCAGTCTCTCACGACGATGATTTCGTAGCCACGGGTGTGCATCGCCATCGTCCCGTAATCCCGCTGCAGGATGCACATGTTGGTGTTGAACCCGAGGTAGAACAGAAACAGAATTCCTCGATCCCGACAGAATTCGTGCAGTTCCTGGCCCGTGGCGACCACCACGTCGGCGCCTTCGGGCTGCACGTCCGGATGCAAACAAAGCCCTTTCAGAATTCTCAACCGATCGCTGGCCATGGGCTCGGCGGGGCGCGCGTACTTGGCGTACGGTCCGCTCTTGCCGCGGAATTGGGCGGGTGGCCACGGCTTGGCGGACACACTGGCGGTCTTGGGTATCGGCGCGCCGGCCGGAAGCTCTTTCTGCTTTTCTCGCCCCACCCACGCGGCACATTTTTGGGCTTGTGACGGCGATGGGGCATGGATGATTTGCAGGCCCGCCGTACGGCACGTCTTCAGAAGCGGCCGGATTGTCTCTTGAATGATCCGTTCGGCTCGGTCTTCCGGTTCCTTCAGATAGTGCCGGTCCCAAACGTCGACCAGAACCAAGGCGGCTTGAGACATGGGTATGTCCCACTCCAGGCAGGCGTAGCCGGTGTTCTTCTCCAGCCACTCTTCACCGACATCCACATGCCAACGATAGTATCGCGGTTTGACGTGCAGAATCCGTTGTTCGCTCAGAGCGCCGGTTTCGGAACCGGAAGTTGCCTCCTGCGCCGAAACCGCCGATACTTGGCAGAACACAGCGACAACCAATAGACTAGCCCGCAACATGGTATTCTCCTTTGTGCAGATTGGTAGCTCTTGGCGGATGACGCAGGTGCAGGAATGGAACATTGGCTCGTTTAACCCGAAGCCGGAGGCGATGGCGGGCAGTGGGATAGATCGTCCACACGTAGCGCCCGCCATCGCCTCCGGCTTCGGGTTAAACGAGGACACGACAAACCGGTGGCACTGTATTGTTGACCGCAAGCGTCGTCTCGCAACACAATAGTCTGAATGCCAAATGATACCAAGGGAGGCTTGAGCATGGCGCCAACATCACACCAGAAATGTCAGTCCGTCGGATTATGCTTGATGCATGTCATAACGGCCTGGGCAACCATTCTCATTCTCCCATGTTCTCCGCTCGCGACCGGAGCCGAACAAAAGAGTCACCCGAAGACCGCCAGCGCCTTCTATCCGTCGAGTCTCGTACAGATCGGCAGAGGCAACGCCAAGAAGTACCCGTGGGCCACGAAGATGCGTGATATGGCTGTGGAAGGTGCGCGCCCGTGGGTGGCGATGTCGGACGAACAGCTTTGGAGCCTCATGTTCGGAAGCACTATCACCCGGTCCTGGATGGTGTGGTCCAACGGTTTCTGCCCGGGCTGTAAGGAGAGCGTGCCCATGTACAACTGGGAAATCGACGCCTTGGGCCGGCCGTGGAAGGTGCGCTGTCCACATTGTGGTGACGACTTTCCCACGAACGATTTCGAGAAGTTCTACCGATCCGGTCTCGACCCGTCCGGCGTCTTCAATCCGAGACGTGCCGACCGCTCACTGCTGTTCAACATCGAGTATCCGGACCCCAAGGACCCATTGCACCGTTTCGGCGTCGATGACGGCGAAGGCTACGTCGAGGGCAAGAACCGCTGGCGTTTCATCGGAGCCTTCCTGGTCTACGGCCAATGGAAGCAAGTGGTTCTGGGCGGCATCCGAGCACTGGCCGAAGCCTATGTGGTCACCGGCGATCCCATCTACGCGCACAAAGCCGGAATCCTGCTGGACCGGGTGGCAGACCTCTATCCCAAGTTCGACTACAAAGCCCAGGGTCTCGTTTACGAACGAGCGCTGTCGACCGGCTACGTCTCCGTGTGGCATGATGCGTGTGAAGAGACCCGCGAGCTGGCACTGGCGTACGACCAAGTATTCGAGGCGCTGCGCGACGACCGAGAGCTAGTAACATTCCTGAGCCAAAGGGCGAAGGAGTGCAATCTCGCGAATCCGAAACAGGCATTCGCCGACGTTCAGCGAAACATCGAGGAACGCATTCTGCGCGACGCATTGGCAAACGCGGCCAAGATTCAGTCGAACTACCCGCGTGCCGAGATCGCTCGGGCCGTCATCAAAACCGTGCTTTCGTGGCCGAACAACCGATCTGAAATTGACGGCATGATGGATAACATGCTCAAGAGAGCCACGGCCGTGGACGGAGTCACCGGCGAGAAAGGACTGGCCAACTACTCGGCATTCACGATCCAAAGCTTGGCGCAATTTCTGGGGCTCTACGCGCGAATCGAACCGTCGTTTCTTGCCGATCTTCTGAAGCGTCAACCGCGCCTGCACCGGACGTACCGTTTCCATATCGACACGTGGTGCTGTCAGAAATACTATCCGCTTTCGGGCGATTCCGGATGGTTCGCAAAGTCGATCGACCAGTATCAGGGCGTCCGCTTTCAGCGCCCAGGGCTGGAATCGGACTACAGCCACAAGGACGCCTTGCTGTCGCCATCCATGTTTACGTACCTGTGGTCCATTCATCAAGCGACGAAAGATCCTGCTTTCGTCCAAGCACTCTACCTGGCCAACGACCGGTCCGCGGACGCTCTACCATACGACCTCTTTGCCCCGGATCCCGAAAGCCTCCAGCAAGGAGTCCGCGACGTGATCGCGCGTGAGGGGGCTGTGCCGGATGTGGAAAGCGTCAACAAGGAACAGTGGCGTATCGCCATACTCCGTTCTGGAAAGGAAGACCACCAACGCGCCGTCTGGCTCGATTACGATTCGGGCGGCGGGCACAGCCACTCCGACGGTATGAACCTGGGCCTGTTTACCAAAGGTCTCGACCTCATGCCCGATTTCGGCTACCCGCCCGTGCAATTCGGCGGGTGGGGCTCGCCGAAGGCGACATGGTACCGAATGACTGCGGCTCACAACACGGTGGTCGTCGACGGCCGGAATCTGGCCAACGTTGGGGGCAAAACTACGTTGTGGGCTGACGGTGAGACGTTCCATGCGATCCGGGCCTCGGCCTCGGGACTGATCGGCGGGAAACAGTTCGAACGGACCGTTGCGCTCGTTGATGTGTCCGAGCGAGACGCCTACGTGTTGGACGTCTTTCGTGTTGTAGGAGGAACGGAACACGCGAAGTTCCAGCACAGCCATTTCGGAACGATCGAAACAAAGGGACTCACGCTCGAGCCGACCGACGCCTACGCTCGCGGCACGCAGATGCGAAATTTCCAGTCCGATCCAAAGCCCGCGACGGCCTGGCAGGTCGATTGGAAGGTGGAAGACAGATACGGCCTCTTGCCGGCGGATGCGGATGTCCACTTGCGATATACGGACTTGACCTCAGCCGCGGAGGCCGCGATCGCTGAGGGCTGGATCATCGCGGGTGGCTACTCCAGCGGCGACGAGAGGTGGATACCGCGCGTCATGGTACGAAGGCGATCGGAAACCGGGCCCTTGGCATCGACTTTCGTTTCCGTCGTCGAGCCCTATGAGAAGACGTCCAACATCGCGAGCATCCGGCGTTTGCCGCTCGCCACGCCGGACGGCGTCCAGTTCGGCGAACATCACGTCGCTGTCGAGATCTCGTTTGTCGATGGCTCTCGCGATGTGCTCGTTTCGGTCGATATCGAAGACCCACTCGGCCAACAGCCCTCGTTTACGAAAGTCCGCAGCGCAGCGCAGCCAGATTACGACGTGGAAACAGACGCGGAACTGTGCCTGGTGCGGCTCGACGCAGATCGGCAATTCCGGCAGATCGCGCTATGCCAGGGCAGTTACGCGCAGATCGGGAAGTCCCGGCTTCAACTGAAAGAACGCACGGCTTTTTTTGAGGTCGAACGAGTTCAAGGTCGCTGGCAAACGATCGTGGGCGATCATCAATTGATACAGCAAACTGCTCGGTAGTGGGACAGCGCCACTTTGGGCGCTGAGCCGCGGAACGTGGCAGCCCGATGCGTGAGCGAGGGAATAGACGCAGCATGATATCTGGCAGCATGAATTCGGAAGACTCACTACATTGCGCGAAGCTGACGCTTTGCCTCGTATTGGCAGTCATGGTGATTGCGGAAAGGGATACCGCCGGACTGGCCGTGCCCGACATCCCCAAGGGCGTTTCACCCGAGGAGTTCTACGGGGGCTTCTTCCCAACCGAGACATGGGTCGCAAGCCTCAGACCATTGCCTCGCCAGCAGCGCGGTAACCCGCAACTGGCGGCGTACGCCGAATCGCTGGACGTGAGGCAATTGGCGGACCTTCATCGGCAAATCAGGCCGTTCATGCGCGTCGATCCGGAGGCGTTTCTTGAGATGGTGCCGCGGCGGAACCGATTGGCGGGCAACGCGCGCGTGATGCCGGCTCGATCGCGCCAAACCACTCACCTGCGCGACACCGGCTATCTCGTCTGGACGCCGGACAAACCGAACGAGCTGCGCGATGCCAAAGGCACTGTGATTGATCCCTTGAAACACTTTCCGCCGACCGGCGAGTTTCGGATCACGGGACCGAAAGGCGATGTACAGCGGTATCCCTACCACGACACACCGGACGGCAAACGGATCTACGTGCAGGCCGAGTTCATGGACGGCCTGCGAGTGCGTGAACTATCGCGTGCGGTGCGAGCGTTGGGCATCCTGTACCACAAAACCGAAGACGTGGATTACGCCAAGCGAGCTGCCGCGATTCTTTATGACTTCGCTTGCGCCGTTCCGCACTGGCCCAAGATCGCTCGCGGCTATCACTCGGGATTCGAGGGAAAAGACCGTTTCCGGCCGGTCGACGAGCACATCGTCTATGCCAGCCTCTGGTACGACAAGTACCACTCTGGATTGGGCAATGGCCCCGAGCAGTTGGCGCTGGGCTACGACCTGATCCAGAACGCCCCGGTGTGGGACTGGCTGGACGAACGGACGGAAGGCGCCGATGTCCGTCTGGTCATCGACCGCGACCTGTTTCTCTATACCGCCAAGGACGCGATCCGTTATGACGTTCACTTCCCGCAGCCCGACTCGGCATTGAGCAACTACATCCCTTACCAGACTCGCGGCCTCATTTGTATCGGTGCGGCGATTGGCGTGCCCGAATTGGTGCACTACGCCAGATGGAAAATCGAGCAAATGGTCGAGAAGACCATTCTGGCCGACGCGGTCTTCCCCGAAGGCCCGTCGTATTTCCGCCAGCACATCGTGAACATGGAACGGGCGTGCGAGATCGGCCGTGGTTATAACGATCCCACTGGGTTCGTTTCATCCATCGACGGAACCCGCATCGACAACATGGACCTGATGCGCGATCTGCCGATGCTGCGCCGCTCCGTCGAAACGCTGGCGCGCATGACCTATCCCAGCGGCAACTACATCACGGTGGACGATACGCACTGGCGATACGGCCGCGGCGTCGAGCCGCCGCACGAGGAGACTGTTCCCGTGCTGTTTCACGCCTACGGCCACGCCATACTCGGCCGCGGCCGGCGCGCGAAGGACAACCAGTTCCAGGCCCATTTGAACTTCTCGGGCAATTGGGGCCATGATCACTGCGACATGCTGAATCTGATCCTCTGGCCGTACCGCGATGACTTGGTGTGCGACATCGGCTACGTGCACACATACCGGCCCTACGCCGACTGGAGCCTCGGTCACAACCTGGTCGTGGTCGACCGGCATTCCCAGCAACAGGTCAACGATCCCGGTCGCCTGCTTTCGTGGCATCCCGTGCGCGACGGTGTGCAGGTCGTCGAGGCGTCGGCTCCGCACGTATATCCGCAGACCCGTACGTACCAGCGGGCGTTGATACTGATACCCATTGGCCAGCAGAACAACTTGGTAGTCGATATCTTCGAGGTCGAAGGCGGCAGCGTCCACGAATGGATGGCCCACGGCAGCGGCGTGATCGAACAGACCCTGACCGTGAACGTGCCGTTGCAATTCTACGGCGAAAGTTACGCCGACGACCGCTTGCCGTTCGAGCCACCGGCGCACTCCGAATACATGAAACAGCGAACCGAAGCTGGCCTCAACTCGTGGCACCTGGAACCAAGTGAACCTGACCCTTGGTACGGCGTGATCCGCGACATCCACGTCGGACGAATCGCCGGTCCGTTCCAGGCGACGCTGGCTGCGCAGCAGAAGGACTACGCCGACATTCGCCTCCACGTCCTGGAGCCGACCGATGGGCGTGTCTTCACGGCCACGGCACCAAGCTGCCGCCGCGGCGCAGCCGACGACATAACCTTGGTCGAGAAGAACCGCATGCCCAAGCTGATCATCCGCCGCGACGGTCAAGACCTGTGCAGCCGCTTCGTCGTCCTCTGGGAACCGCAAAGGGGCAAGCCGATCGTTGAAAGCGTCTTATCACTTACGACCAAGTATGCCGGACTATCAGCAATTAGGATCGTCACCACCGATGCCCCTCGCAGAACAATCACCGTCCTGCACAGCCGCAATCCCGCCAAACCACACACGGTCGACGGATTCGAATTCGTGGGCCGCACGGCCGTGCTGATGGAGAATACCACCGGCAAGACCCTGTGGCTGTACGAAGCCACCCGTTTCAAATCCCCGTGGCTCGAACTAACCGTCCACCCACACCGCCCGCTGCCTCTGGCCGAAGTGGTCCAAGGAGAAGGCAACCATCACCTCGCGTTGGCAGGCACGTGGACCGCCGCGTCTGACGATCCGGCCGCTTGGTTACCGAGCACCTCCCAGCCCAATTGGGCGACGTTAACGTTGGGCGGCGACCACCATCGCCCCATGCCGATCAACGCAATCGAGGAACGAGATGGCCGCACTATCCTGCACGGTCTACATAGCTCTGGCTTCAAGTACGACCCGCAAACCAAAAAACTGACGGAATCCTGCTCGCCCTACCGCAAACTCCAAGGCGAGGCGCAAGTAACGCTGCCAAACCGAGTGATCATCGAATGGCAGAACGACAACCCAAGCAAGCCAACCCGCGTCCGCAGCACCGTACCGATCACGCTGAGCGGCATCCCAATGCCTCTGCACATCAGCCCCTAGTCGACTCTGGTGAGTTCCGCCGACAGACCACCCGTAATCTACCGATGCGCGATTGTGGACCAGGATTTCGAGCGTACAATTGGTTATGGGCAGATTGTCGAGACCAACTCCACGAACGGCGTTGTCACCAGCGTGTTGACCTGCCGGTTAGAATAGGTATAGAAGTTGGCCAGACATCCCAACAAAGAGATCGAAGCGGCTTTGCTGTACGCTGAAAGTCAGGGGTGGACGGTCGTCGAGTCCTCGCGCGGTCATTGCTGGGGAGTGATTCGTTGCCCACATGGGCGCGGCGGTTGTCAGAAGTCGGTCTGGTCGACTCCCCAGAATCCGCAGAACCACGCGAATGGGATCCGACGGTTTGTCGACAAATGCTCCCACCAAGAAGACGAGTGAGCCATGAACGATCATGAATTCACGCTGATCCTCTCAGGGGTTTCCGAGATTACGTCAGTACTTGCAGATGCATTGTACGAGGCGACGGGCGGCGACATCGAGTTTAACATGCGCGATGGTGTCGCCTTTCTGGAGTTTGAACGAACGGCCAGTTCCCTGCAGGACGCGATTTCGACGGCTATTGCCCAGGTAGAAGGTGCTGGTGTCGGTGTTCGAGTGGTGCGAGTCGAATCCGAGGACGCCAACACGATTGCCAAGTTCAACGCCGATCTGTTAGGTGTAGCGAGCGGCAACTGAACGACATCTTCCCATCAATCGACACGCTGTGTCCGACCGCTCTCCGCAGACTCGTAAGCCGCGAAGACGTTCTTCAGGGCGGCGAGGCTCTCGTTTGCAGTGA
>JADHUC010000341.1 GCA_016784735.1 Pirellulaceae bacterium
GATATCGACCCGTCGGTCACGATCAGCGCCGCGGGGTCCGGGGCGGTTCTGGCCAGCGCCGGTACGGACTTCAATAACGGCGCGCCTCTGGACGGGAACCCTGCCGGTGATGTCGCGATGGGAGACGGTTCTGCGATTCAATCGGAAGATGGGAACCTGACGGTCCGGGCGCCCGACGACATCCAGTTGAGCATGGTCAATGCCAACAGTAACATTGACGCGACGCTCGGCGACGTGATTGTCACCGCCGACTACGACGGTGTCGACGGTGGCCTGAGTGACAGCACAGGCGCGATTAGCGATAACCTGACGGGCGAAGCCGCCAATATCACCGGCGACCAAGCAGCCTTGCGAGCCGCCAACGGCATCGGCGACGGCGAGGCGTCGAATGCGGCGGACATTGACATGGCCGTGAATTCTCTGGCCGCGGTGACAGATTCCGGCGATATCCACGTACAGAACAGCGGCGCTCTGACGATCAGTACATTTGACAGTTTGTCCGGCGTCACCATCATCGATTCCGCCAATGACAATAGCGGCGCCGACCATGTCACGATCCGCTCGACCGGTCCGCTGACGGTCGACACGGGCGATCCCGTGGTCAACAACGACGGCGGCAACATCACGCTCGCCGCCGAGGGCAGCGCAGCCGCTGACGATCTGACGGTCAATGCCAACGTCACGTCGGCCGACGGCACCGGAAACGTCCATTTGTACGCGGGCGATACGATCGACCTGGCCTCCGGGGCAGTCGTCGTTTCGGCCGTGGGCACGGGCGATGTCTTGCTGAGCGCGGGCACCGACTTCAACGACAACAGCGTTCCGCTCCGCGACGGCAACAGCGAAGGCGACGTGTTGATGACCAGCGGTGCGGCCGTGAATGCCGAAGACGGGAACATCACTTTGCTGGCACCGGACGACATTCAGTTGAGCATCATCAATGCCAACAGCGACATTGACGCCACGGTGGGCCACGTGATTGTAACCGCAGACTACGCCGGCCCGGACAGCACCGGCGCTTCGCGGTATGCCAGCAATGACGACGGTGCCATAAGCGACACCTTGGCAGGCGAGAATGCGAACGTCACGGGTGATGAACTGGCAATGCGCGCTGGTACCGGTATCGGCGATGGCGAAGCGTCGAACACAGCGGATATTGACACTGCGATCAACGTTCTGGCTGCGGTGACCGATTCCGGCGATATCCATGTGCAGAACAGCGGCGAATTGACGGTAGACACCTTCAACGGCTTGTCCGGAGTGACGATTACCGATGCAGCGGATGACAACAGCGGTGGCGATCACATCACGATCCGAGCGACCAGTCCGCTGACCATCGACGCGGCTGATCCGGTGGTCAACAACGACGGCGGCAACGTCACGTTGGCCGCAGAAGGAAATGCGGCGACTGACGACTTGACAATCAACGCCAACGTAACGTCAGCCGGTGGCAGTGGAAACGTCAGCTTGTACGCCGGCGACACCGTCGATTTGGCCCTCGCAACGGTCGTCGTCTCGACCACGGGCAACGGCGGCGTGTTGTTGAGTGCCGGTACGGACTTCAACGACAACAGCAGTCCACTTGCCGACGGCAACAGCGACGGCGACGTGTTGATGACAAGCGGCGCAGCGGTGAGTTCCGAAGACGGCACTATCACGCTGCTGGCCCCGGACAACGTCCAGTTGAGCACCGTCAATGCGAACAGCAACAGTGACGCCACGCTCGGCGACGTGATTGTCACCGCCGACTATGCCGGTCCGGATGGCACGGGCAGTTCGCTTTACGACAGCAATAATGACGGTGCCATTAGCGATAACTCGGCTGCCGAAACCGCCAATATCACGGGCGACGAGACAGCGTTGCGAGCCGGCACGGGCATCGGCGACGGCGAGGCGTCGAACGCTGCGGACATCGATATGGCGGTCAACGTCCTGGCCGCGGTGACTGACTCCGGCGACATTCACCTGCAGAATGGCGGTGCCCTGACGATCGATACGTTCGACGGCCTTTCCGGCGTCACGATTGCGGATGCTGGCGATGACAACAGCGGGGCCGACCATGTCACGATCCGAGCCACCAGCCCCCTCACGTCCGCTGCTGGAAATCCCGTTGTGAACAACGATGGCGGCAACATCACGATGGCCGCAGAAGGCAATGCGGCAACCGACGATTTGACGCTTAACGACAACATCACGGCGATCGGCGGCAACGGCAACATCAATCTATACGCGGGGGATACGATCAATTTGGCCTTGTCGGCAGTCGTCGTATCGGCGGTGGGCAATGGCGAGGTGTTGCTGAGTGCCGGCACCGACTTCAACGACGCTGCACCTCAGAACGGGAACGCCAGCGGCGATATTGTGATGCAGGATGGTTCGACGATCAGTACCGAGGACGATGACGTCGATGCCGATGGTGACATCATGCTCCGAGCGCCGGGGAACGTTCAAGTGAGTGTGCTGAACGCCAACAGCGATGGCGATGCGACGCTTGGCGACGTGTTCGTCACCGCGGACTACAACGGTGCGTCAGGCGGATTGAGCGACAATAACGGGGCCATCAGCGACAACCTGTCGGCCGGCATCGTTGCCGGTGGCGAGGCGGTCAATATCACGTCCGACGAAACGGTATTGCGGGCCGGCACGGGAGTTGCTGACGATAGCGAGGACCTGGATACGCAGGTCGCTACGTTGGCCGGCGTCACCCATACCGGAGATTTCAACGTCGAAGACGCTGCTGGCGGCTTGACCATCGCAACGGTCGACGGTACCTCGGGCGTGACGATCGCAAATGGTGGCGCCGCCGATAATATTCTCCTATCGGCGGTGGTCGGCGACCTGACGATCAACGCCAGCGTGACGACCACCGGAAACGGCACCATTACCGGCCGTGCCGGAGGCAACCTGCAATTGAATGCGGCAGCGGCTGTCGTGATCGAGACGGCGACTGGACGAATCAGCACGATAACCCCGACCGTGACGATCACGCCTCACCAGTTTCGGCCCAACGAGGAAGTCGACGTCGGTAATATTGTGTCTACAGCCACCATGGATCAGTTGATCGTAGGAGACGTTCAGGGCACCAATTACCGGGTGGATACCGACTGGGGCGTGAGCGGCGACCCGAGCCAGAACCTTGTTTACCAAGTAGTCGACATCGTCACGGGCGAACTGGCCCCGTCAGCGGTTCCGACATCTCAGATCGACGCGACCACCGTCCACACGGTAACCCACGAATATCCGACGATTGCGCTCCAACTCCGGCCGGACACGTCGGCTGATATCTTTGCGGTGTTTACGTTTAGCTTCGACTATCGCGGGGGCACTCCCGGGGATGATTTTGTCAGTAACGGCATTCAGTTGTTCGAGGACACAACTCAACCGGTAGTCGTCAGAGTGACCGTAGCGGAAACAGTCCGACTTCGCCTGCCCAACGTTGGCGCACCGCAATTCCTGCAAACCCCACGTGAGGAGGCAAAGGTCGAGGTGAGTGTGCCCGAAACACGGACGATCTCGAAAACCAGTTCCACGGAAACGCCCGGCTTCGAGCTGATCTCGCCCCTGCCCGGTGCTGCGATTGATCCCCAGGACCACTTGGAATTGTTCCGAGTGGCCGTGGAGGACGAGGAGATCCCCGTGAAGAGATGGGACGACGGAGATGCGTCCGCGCTGGACGATTTGCCGAGGCTGTTTGGCGGCTTGGACAACGATCACTACCGATTGTATTTGATGCGCGATGGCGAGAAACTTGAGCGTTATTTTGATGTCTTGGTGAAAGACGGCATTCCGCTACCGCCGCCGGTAACGGCGCAGAGCCAAGCAGCGGATGCCGCTCAGAATGTCTTGGCTGATGGTCCAAGCGACAATGTCGATTCAGAAGCAAAGGCCGACGATGCTAACAGTGGCGAACTCTCACTTCGCCCCGCTGACCTCTCTGTCGGCCAGGATCATCCAATAGTGGCCCCCGATGTCTCGAACGTTTCCAATCAGCACGAGCCGGGCAACGAGCAAACGGTTGCAGTCGCGGTCGGCGCTGCTGCCCTCGTCAGCGGGTTTCAGCGATCATGGGAAACCCGTGTCGACCGCGCGATGAAGAACCTGGGCAACCGCTCGCTGAACAAGATCTCTCGCTTATGCCGCCGATCGAAAAGGAGTGAATAGCGAGATCGGCGTGTAGATTGTCGGTGTATGCTTGATTCGTTGCCGCCCTGAATTCGTTGGGACCTTCCTTCTACCCCAACGAATTCAGGACGCCAGCGGATGAATTGGCTACCGCTCCCTACTCGTACTCCTGCTTCCTGATGATTCCCGGCATCGGGACGGGGTACTTGCCGTCGATTCCCGCCTGAAGTGGTGCAGGAGAATCCATGGTTAGTTTGTCCAGGTCCGGTGCGAATTCGTGCTCGTGGTTCAGGATCTGGTCGAAGGTGATGACCTGGCCGGTGTGGGCGGCCATGCGACCCATGGACGAAACCAGGCTGGCCTCGGCGCCGCGTTTTGCCTCGTTGTAGGGCTTGTCTTCGCGGATGGCGTCGATCAGGTCGTTCCATTCCAGTTGGTACGGACTCTCTTCGGGCTGCGGGTAAGCCCAGAGTAGATTGGCTTCGTTGTCGAAGTCCTGCCCACTGAACGTGCGGACTTTGCCCGGTGTATGCCGCGCGGTGGTAATAATGGCCGAGCCCTGGGTGGCGTGAGCGTAGCTGGCGAACTCGGTGTGGCACCCGGTGATGCACCGACCAAAGAAGAATAGCTTTGTGCCATCGGGATAGGTGTATTCGACCGAGTAGTTATCCAGGTTCTGGTCGATGAAGTCGCCACGGTAGTGGCGGCCGCCGGATGCCTTGGCCCGGATCGGCCAGGCGCCCTTCATCCAGGAGCACTCGTCGATCTGGTGGATGTAAAAGTCGTTAAAGCAACCGCCGCTGGCCCAAAGAAAACTCACAGACCGCTGGATCTGGTACAGCAATTCGCTGATGCCCTCCGGCTTCGGACCGGACTGGAAGGAGCTGATCGGCCCCGACATGCGGTAGGCGCGCATCGAGGTGATGTCGCCGATCTCGCCGTCCCTGAGCCGCTGTTCGAGTTGCTGCCGGCCGTGGCAGTGGCGGATCATCAAGCCCACACCCACCTTGATGTTCTTCTTCGTCGCCTCTTCGGCCAGGTTGAACATTTTTCGCGTCGTGGGACCGTCGACCGTGACCGGTTTTTCCATGAAGGTATTGATACCCTTCTGGATGGCATAGCCGAAGTGGACCCAGCGGAAGGCGGGGTAAGTGGCGAAGATTGCCACGTCGCCCGGGTTGAGGCAATCCAGCGCTTTCTTGCAGCCGTCAAAACCGATGAACTTGCGATCCTCCGGCACGTCGACCTGGTCCGGATACCGCTTCTTGAGACGGTCGTAACTGCCCGTCAGTTTGTGCTCGAAGACATCGGCCATGGCCACCAGTTTGATCGGACCGTTCTGAACCGACAGTGCCTGCGCCGCGGCACCAGTGCCTCGACCCCCGCAACCAACCAGAGCGACCTGGATCGTGTTATCCTCCCCCGCGTGGACGTGCGGAACGACCGCGGTTGCCACGACCGAGGCCGCAGCGATCCGACCGGTGTTCTTCAGGAAGTCGCGACGCGACGTGGTCTCTTTCCTGTTTTCACTCATGGCGGGCTTCCCCCTGTTGTTGGCATTTGCTGGCAAGACGAAGAGCAGAACCACAGATACCCAAGGGCTACTGTAACATGCTTTCGGCCCCCGTGCCTACGTTGGACACGACGAAGGCGGTGAAATGTTCGGGGGCCGGGCAGTGGTTCGCGACGCATTGTGGTTGGCTTTGCACTTTGGCCGTTGTAGAATACCGGAAGGGTATAATGGTTTGTGTTTTCCGCCGACGAGGATGAGGCTTATGCAGATTGAATTGCCACTCGCTCAGATGACCATCGCCGACAAACTCCAGACAATGGAAGCGTTGTGGGCAGACCTGTCCAGTCGGGCAGATCAACTGCCTTCACCGGATTGGCATCGAGACGTGCTGCAAGAGCGAAAACGCCTTGTAGAAGAGGGTCAATTGGAATTCCAGAATTGGGACACCGCGATCGCCGAACTCCGAGGTGAACTTCGTGGAAATTCAACTTCTTGAAGCGGCCACGGAAGACCTTCGGGAGGGGTATCGATTCTACGAGGCTCAATCCGACGGACTTGGTGATTACTTCCTGGATTGCGTTCAATCAGACGTCAGATCGCTTCTCATCTACGCGGGTATTCACGCGAAAGCCGGTGGATTCCATCGGATGCTTGTGAACGTTTTCCATTTGCGGTCTACTACCTCGTTGATGAAACCCGAATCAATATCTATGCAATCTTGGATTGTCGACGCGATCCCACTTGGATAGATTCCCGCTTGCGATCCTCCCGAACCAATCGTTGAACCGAAGCTGGCTCGCGTTTCGGTCTCGCAACTTGAAGTACGCACCAAGTCGCCGTACCGGTTGCGGACTTGCCACCTTGCGATATCCACGACATGATGCGACCTGTGACCTTCCATCCGGCGTCCGTCTTCTGGACTTTATAGGTGTTGCCCGAAGAGCTGAGGTTGCCTTCATAGTACCCGCCTTCCACCTCGGCTGTGGTTTCGCCCGTCCACTTGAACGAGCCGATCCGGAACTGTAAACCGGCGCCCACCTTGAACTGGGAACCGGGTTTCACCAGGGGCCTGTGTCTTTCAAAACGCCGGAGGAATTTTGCCGGTGGGTCCGTGCCGCCGACGGAAAGAAAATACGCCTTGGCTCTCTGCTGGGCGCCGGAGGCGTTATGCCCGAATTGGTAGCGAAACACGGCTTCGCATACGTCCCAGTATTCGTTGGGGCGGGAGTTCTTCGCGGCTTCGTCTTCCAGCCGTTTCAGAACGTCCGTGCCATACTGCGCCAGCGTGCGATCCTTGTTCTTGGCAAACATGTTGCCAAACGTCCTGAAATATGCTTCGCGCTCTTTGCCTTCGGCGAGGCGGTCGATGGCGGCGACTGCCGCTGTCGCAATCCGCGAGTGCCGTTCGGTGAGTGTGGTTTCCTTGAAGAACGTCCCCAAATCGGCCAGCAGATCACGAAGTTTCGCGGCCGAAAGCCCCTTGGCGGCCAACGCGCGGTATTCGAGCGCATAAAACCGCACTTGCGCCGCTACCTTCTCGCTTTGATTGTCTTTCAGCGACTTGACGAAGGCCTCAAGTTTCGCATCGGCCGCTTCATTTCCCCCGTCGACGTCGCGGTACAGGAATTCGATCTTGGCGAGGATGGCGACTTCCTTTTGCTTATCACTGGAATCGCCGTCAAGCAGTCGTTCAGCCGCTTCCACCACGGCCGCATTGAACCCGCGCCGTTTCTGTATGGCGCGAGGCTTTACCTGCATGTCAGAGATGAACTTGACCAATTGCGCCGGCGACAAACCGTCACGAGGAGAGTACACATTGGATCGCTGTGCGACTGGAGCCGGCTGTTCCCCTCGGCCCATCGTGCCGAATAGCAGCAGGAATGAGACAGGCAAGAGCCGCAGGCTTTTTGAGTTCATGGGATAGCCTCCGTTGTTTCGAGCAGGATGGACCGCACCGGCCCAGTGTATCAGTAGCCCACCAACGTCTCGGCGTCCGGCAAAGGCATTAGATACGGTCGGGCCGCGTCGAGCGTTTTCGGGCCGATCCCTCGCACCCGGCGCAAATCCTCGTGATCCAGGAACGGCCCGTCTTTCTTACGGGACTCCACGATTCGCCTCGCCAACGTCTCGCCAACGTCCGGTAGAAGCGCGAATTCGGGCCATGTTGCGTGGTTAATATCGAGCTGAAACTTGACGTTCTGCGGTTCGGCGCGGTCGATTTCGATCAGATCGCCGCGGTGAGCGCCACGGGTGATCAACGAAACGGCAATCGCTATCAGGGAGAATGCCAGAATCGTGGCCACAACCGCCTGCTCGAAACGCCGCAACAGCGGACGCGGCCATCGACTGGTCTGTCCGGGATTCTCCTTCGCTGACGTCATGTGCGACGCCTCTGCATCTTTTCTGGGGGCCCGTGTCGGCTTGTCGACAACACGTTATTATGGAATGTTTGGGACGTGAAAGCGAGCCGCTAGATGGAAGACTGAAGAATTATGGTCAAGGAATTCTCGCAAATCGACTGGGACGAACGATTGATAGACGACTGCCGCCAGATCGTCCGGCTGGCGGTTCGCGAAGATCTCGATCGGTTTTGCGATTGGACCACCTTGGCATTGGCCCCCGCCGATCAACGCGGGCAGACCGCCGTGATGGCCCGCCGGGACGGAACAATTGCGGGGCTTAAGGCCGCGGAAGTCGCGCTGGATGAAATGGAAATCAAGGCTGCTTGGAAGCCAGCCGCACGAGATGGCCAGCCGGTCGTGGCGGGCGAGTGCGTCGCGGAAATCGAAGCTCCGATTCGTGATCTCTTGATCTCCGAGCGGATACTGCTAAACCTGATCGGGCGTCTGTCCGGGATCGCTACGTTGACACGACAATACGTCGACGCAGTGCAGGGGACCGGCGCTCGTATCTACGATACTCGCAAGACCACGCCCGGTTGGCGGCGGCTGGAGAAATACGCAGTCCGATGTGGCGGAGGCCGGAATCACCGGACCGGGTTGTTCGATGCCGTGTTGATCAAGGACAACCACTTGGCATTGGCTGCGTGTTCGCCGGAGGATGCCGTTCAGCGGGCCAGGCAGTTCCTGCACGAGATGATGCCGAGCGGACCGCGTGCGGGGCAGATGATCGTCGAGGTCGAGGTGGATCGCCTGGAGCAGTTGGACGACGTATTGCCGCACGGGCCGGATATCGTTCTGTTGGATAACATGTCGCCGGACCAGTTGCGAGACGCCGTTTCCCGCCGGGGCGCGGCAAACCCGGCCGTGGAATTGGAGGCATCCGGCGGCGTAACCCTGCAAACAGTTCGCGCAATCGCCGAGACGGGCGTCGACCGAATCAGCGTCGGGGCGCTCACGCACTCGGCGGTGAGCTTGGATGTTGGGCTTGATTGGAGACAATGACTCATGCAGCCTCGATTTAGCAATTTCGCCAATTCCGTCGAATTCGAGGGAGCGTTTGACGTGTTGGCTACTGCCCGCAAGTTGAAAGCGGTCGGCAAGGACGTGATTGAACTGGAAATCGGCGACAGCCCTTTTCCCACGTCGCCGGCTGCAGCCAAGGCCGGAATTCGAGCGATCGAGGAAGATCTGTGTCACTATGGCCCGGCCGTTGGTCTACCGGAATTTCGCCAGGCAGCATCCGAATATGTCAACCGTGAATACGGGCTGGAGACTACGGCAGACAATATCGTTGCAGGGCACGGCGGGAAGCCGTTCGAACAGTTCTTCTGCGAGGCGTTTCTGAATCCCGATGATGGCGTCTTGGTTTTCAGCCCTCATTTTCCTACTTACGATCCGAACATTGCCCGGCGAGGCGCTCGCATCGTACTATCTCCGCTGCGTCAGGTCCGCGACTTTCGCCCCAATCTGGACGACGTGAGAGATTTTCTGTCCAACGACCCGCAACCCAAGGCCATTTTTTTGAACAGCCCGCACAACCCAACCGGCGGCGTGGCACTTGAGGAGGACCTGGTCGAGTTGGCCGAACTAGTGCGCGGGCGTGACGTCGCGGTCTTCAGCGACGAGCCCTACGATCGCATGGTTTGGCATGGCCGACATCACACCATTCTCTCCCAGCCGGGCATGATAGATCAGTGTGTCGCGGCGTACACGTTCAGCAAATCGTTCAGCATGAGCGGCTGGCGAATCGGTTTTGCCGTGAGCAGCCGCGCGGTCATCGACATTTTTGCCAAATTGGTCAATTCCTCGCTGTCCTGCGTGCCTCCTTTCGCGCAGTTGGCCGGAATTGCAGCGTTGAATCACGACATCGCTGAACGCGACCGTCAGATGGACTTGTTTCGCGGCAAAGTCCACTTGCTAGTCGACGGATTGAACGAAATCGAAGGAATTCGTTGTCTGCGCCCAGGAGGTACCTTCTACGCTTTTCCGTCGGTGGCGCCTGTATGCAACCGATTCCAGATTACTTCCCACGGCTTGGCAATGTACCTGCTGGAGGGCGCCGACGACCGCAAAGGCGTGGCATGCCTGGGCGGCGAATGCTTCGGCCAGGCGGGCAGAGGTTTCGTGCGTTTCAGTTGCGCGGAATCCGACGCTCGTCTGTCGGAAGCCATCGAGTTCTTTGCCGGCGCGATCCAACGCGAAGAACGTATCGTCGACTATTTGGCCGGCCGCCCGCAGTTTCGACTGGGCGAACCGTATGACGAGGAGAAATAGCCGAATGTCTGACACCGGCTCGAAAGCGGAAGACATCACTCAGCGGCTGCGAACCCAGTACAACGAGTTGGCCGAGTTGGCAGGTTCGCTGGCCCATGAGATCAAGAACCCGCTGTCCGTAATCCGGATGAACATGGATCTGCTGGCGGAAGATTTCGCGGAGGCGGAAAGCCCGCGAGAGCGCCGCGCGTTGACCAAAATCGACACCGTCCAAAGGCAGTGCACGCGTTTGGAGAACTTGCTGCGCGATTTTCTGAAGTTTGCGCGACTGCGTGACTTGGAGTTGTCCTCGGGAAGCCTGAACGAGGTGGTCGGACGCGTGCTGGATCTGTTCGAGCCGCAGGCGCGCGAAACGGACGTCGAGATCATCCGGTACCTGGATCCGGCGTTGCCGAGCATTAAGATGGATGAACAGACGCTACACGCCGCTTTGTTGAATCTTGTCAAGAACAGCTTGGAGGCGATGCCCGACGGCGGGCAACTGTTAGCTCGCACCCGAGGTACTCGCACCGGCGTCGCTATGGATTTGATCGATACGGGCTGTGGGATGGACAGCCAGACGGCGATGAACATGTTCGACGCCTTCTACTCGACCAAGAACGGAGGTTCCGGCCTTGGATTACCCACCGCTCGGAAGATCATCGAAGCCCACGGCGGTCGGATCAGCGTGCACAGCGAAGTCGATCGCGGCACTCAATTCACGATTGAATTCCCGCAGCCTGCACGGATCCAATAAGTCCCGGTACTCATCAGTCATGCCGTAAGCCGGTTCAAGATGTCCGTAACCGCAAGTTGCCAGCTTGTCGCTACGGAAAATCAACACCTCCGCGACCCACATCGCCACCCGGCAAAAAACATCAATAGCTCGAAATCGTAACCTATGGTTTCATAGGAGTCGTGGGCACGCCTTGCGAGCATTCTCTCGCTTTGGGATGCAGACCGCGTCTACCTGGTTTCCGGGCCCAGCGTTTCACATCCGTCATAAACCGTGCGAATGCAACCATGAATTGCCAAGAACTTGCTCGCCGCATCGAGACACTACAACCAGAGGCAGGGGCACGCGATGTCGCTCGATTGTGCTTGCTGCTATCGAACACCACCGACGACCTCGAGCAGTTGGTAAACGAGAACACGCTTGCTGAAGCTTGGCGGGAGGTTCATTTGCGAATGCAGGCAACCGCGGACCAACACGCAGCAATGACGGAAGAACTGGAAAACCTGGCACAATCGGACCCGAAGAAATTCACGGCCGACCAGATCTGGATACTGATCCGCGCCATCAAAGTACAAAGCCAGATTCTGCAGTTGTACATTGGCGAGGAAGCTCTATCGGTGTAAAGTAGCCGCATGGCTACGCTATCAACTCCCGGGCTCTTCATCACCGGCACGGACACGGAAGTCGGCAAGACGTACGTCGCTGCGATCATTGCCTCGACTCTGACCGACCAAGGACATCGCGTAGGCGTCTACAAGCCGGTCGCCAGTGGCTGCCACCGTCGGGACGGAGAACTCGTTTCCGACGATGCGGTGGCTTTATGGGAAGCGGCGGGGCAGCCCGGCGAACTTTCGGCCGTCTGTCTTCAGTGTTTCGAAGCCCCGCTGGCGCCGAACGTGGCTGCTCGCGAGGAAGGCAAGCAGGTCGACGCAGAATTACTGCGTGCTGGTTTGGACTACTGGGCGGACCGTTCAGATTTTGTTCTGGTGGAAGGCGTGGGCGGTCTGATGACGCCCGTGAGCGACGAGGACTATGTGGCCGATCTCGCGTTCGAATTCGGCTTCCCGCTGATCGTCGTCGCCCCAAACGCTTTGGGTGTAATCAATCAATCGCTCCAAACGCTGATCACCGCCGCCACTTTCCGCGAAGGAATCGACGTGGCAGGCGTCGTGTTGAACGACATCCGCCGCCTCGCGGGCGATGATGCCAGCACCAGCAGTAATCGCACCGAACTCGCGTCCCACTGCGTGCCCCCCGTGTTGGGACATGTCCACTGGGGAGCCACCGCATTCGAAACAGACGTCGACTGGATCCAGTTGGCGCGCGGAAACTGACGTTAGCCGTGGAGGCGAGGTACCTGCGGACCGAAAGCTGATTACCACGTCGCGTCCGTCACACCGCGTATCGAAATATTCCTGCCACGAATCTTCCTGCCTCTCCTGGGGAACAATGACGAAACGGGCAGGAACATTCACGGCAGGAACACAGTATTCAAAATCGAAGAAAAGAAAGTCTCGCGTATCCGGGATGCGGTACTTGGTCTGTCCGGACTCTTACGGTTGCGGCTCCTGACCGGAAATGGCGCTATTCAACCTGTCGGCCGGCTGGGACCGCTTGCGGCCAATCAGGATGTTCATCCATGTACTTGGGAAGCGCGTTCGCCCACCAATAGAAAACGGAGCCAAAAGCTCCCCTTTCAGTGCACCGCTCGAAGTAACGCACGGCCTCGTCACGATTCCCTTCCGCCAATTGGCTGACCGCGATTGTGTAGCAGACCTCCGTCCAACGCCCTGGCAATCGCCCCATTCCTTCCAGGTACACTTCGGGATCAACCGGACTGGCAATGTACTCCATCGCTCGCTGCGATGAGGAGTACGGTGTCGTCCACGAATCCGAAAACGCGGCCGCCTTGTTCCTCACGTCGTTCGCGCCGTCGAGCAAAAGTAGGATTCGAACAAAGCCGGCCAGCGCGGCGTAGCTCGTTTGACAACGCAGTTGTTCTTCGCAGATTCGCCTGGCTTCGGCACGTTTCTCGGGGACGAGTGCCATCACCATGGTTGTCGCGCATCGACTATAAGGTCCGGGAAATCTAATGAGCCCTTCGACAAGTTCAAGAACCTCTTCCGGGCTCTTCCACTGCAACGCCACAGGAATGTAGGCTATCGTTTCGAAATCCGATTTGTGGTTCGACGAAGCCCACACCTGTTCGGCGAACTCGTAATCCCCAATGTCGGCAAAGAACTGGATGAGGTAGACACGACCCACCGGAAGACTTTTCACTGTGTCGGCTATCTCACGAGCTTCGTGAATCAGGTCAGGTGACAGTGAGACGTATTCCGTCTTGATGGCGACATGTTGAACGAACAGACGGATGGTCAATAGAAACGGTGTGTCGCCTACGAAGCTCCTTGCCGCCTCAATGTCACGAAGAGCTGACTCTGTTGCTTTCGGGTCGCCCCCGGCCTGCAGAGCCTTTGTAGCTTTCACCTTAGCGTAAATCGCGCGAGCAAGCGGTGAGTTACGTTCGTTGACGGCGTGTTCCACCATCTCCGAGGCCTTCTCGACGTCGATGAAGCTCCATGCTTGGCCCGCAAACAGATGGTCTTCGGGCGTCTCTGGCGAACGCTCACGCAGTTTGCCCATAGCGAGTTCGTAATCAAGCATGCGCCCGTCAAAGAAGTAGGCCACGGCCAGCATGCCATGGGCAGCCACGCTGTTCTCTGCCTCTTGCTGCAACAGCTCGATCGCTTTGTCCGTTTTGCCAGAGTACAGGGCAAGCTGCCCCTGAAAGACCCGGATCCAGCCTTCGGGCACTTCGGCCTTT
>JADHUC010000342.1 GCA_016784735.1 Pirellulaceae bacterium
TATTGATGGTGCGGTCTGCTGTTTGATTGGAGTGGTCGAATGCCCCTCGAAGAGTCAGTCACAGACTGGATCAAAGCTCTAAAGGACGGAGATCAGCGGGCGGCGCAACAGCTCTGGCAACGCTTCGTAGACAGACTTCTGGAAATCGCCCGCAACCGCCTGCGCCATTCGCCGCGACGAGCGGCTGACGAAGAGGATGTCGTCGTCTCGGCTTTCGACGATCTCTGCCGTGGCGTCCAGGAAGGCCGTTTCCCAAATCTCTACGATCGCGATGATCTCTGGCAAGTACTCGTCATGCTGACCGAGCGAAAGGCAACCAGCCAGCGGCGACGAGAACTCGCTGCCAAGCGAGGCGGAGGTAAGGTTCGCGGCGACTCGATACTCCGTCGGGTCGGAAAGTCGGACGACGGCGAAACCGAACAACTGGTGGAGACCATGGCAACGCCGGAACTCGCCTTTGAGATTGCAGACGAGCTGGGTGAATTGCTTGATAAGTTAAATGATTGGACGTTGGTGAAAATTGCCGTGGACAAGTTGCACGGCTATACCAACGAGGAGATTGCGGACCGACTGGGTATGAGTGTTCGGTCGGTCGAACGAAAGCTCCGGTTGATTCGGACAATTTGGGCGGCGTAATTCCCCACATGACCGATTTGCATAGCAACACGGATCCCACCGTCTCGCCGGAGATCGAGCGAGAACTTGATCGCTTGTGCGACAACTTCGAACGGGAGTGGATGCCGGGCCAACCGCCCGAGATCGAGAGTTATCTGTGCCGCATCGCCGAGTCTCACCGATCGCGACTACTTGGCGAACTCGTTGCATTAGAGGTGGAATTGCGGCGCGGCGTTGGCGATATACCTGATCTGGAAGACTACCACGAACGTTTTCCCGACGAGATCACGGTCATCGAAGAAGCGTTCGGCCTGGCTCCACGCCGGCCCCGCGACGTAATGGCAGAAACGGTTGACTTTGCCACTTCTTCCAAATCGCCCAGCGGCGAATCGGGGGAACAGATGAAAGCCCCGCCCACACCTTCGCAGGTCGGCCCGTACGTCATCAAGAAAGTCCTCGGGCAAGGTCGTTTCGGATGTGTCTACCTGGGCCATGACCCCGAATTGGAACGGTCGGTTGCCTTGAAGGCACCCCGCATGGATCGTTTTTCGGCGGCGGACGACGTGGAACGATTCATCGACGAGGCCCGTACGCTGGGCCAGTTGTCGCATCCCGGAATCATCACTGTGTACGGCGTCCACCGGCAGGACGGCGCGATCTACATCATCGAGGAGTACGTCGAGGGTCAGGACCTGTCGTTCCTGGTAAAGGCCGGGCCGCTTCCGCAAGAACACGCGGTAGAGTTGATGATCAAGATCGCCGAAGCGGCCGACTACGCGGCTCACCAAGGTCTGGTTCATCGAGACCTGAAGCCCTCGAACGTTCTGCTCGACATGCAAGGACAACCGCACGTCGCTGATTTCGGCTTGGCGATTCACGAGAACCTGCAAAGGCAGCGCAAGGGCGAAGTCGCCGGCAGTCCGGCCTACATGTCTCCGGAACAGGTGCGAGGCGAAACGCACCGCCTGGACGGGCGCAGCGACATCTGGAGCATGGGGGTCATGCTGTACGAAATGCTGCTAGGCCGGCGGCCTTTTCGCGGCGAGAAACGGGCGGAATTGTACGACGAAATCAGAAACCATCACCCCAAACCACCTCGGCAGATCGATCCGGGGATACCACGAGAGCTGGAACGGATTTGCCTTAAGTGTCTATCCAAGAAGATGTCAGAACGTTACGCCACGGCGGGCGACCTGGCCGATGACTTGCAGCATTGGATGGGCATCTGCAGCACTACAGACCAGCCGACGGGCCCTGTCAAGCTGTCGCAATCCCCAACGTCAAGCGAGCCAACCGAAATCACCCAGGTGGAGTCCCCAGCCAAGATTGTCCCGAAGGGGCTCCGTTCATTTGACGCCGACGACGCGGATTTCTTCCTGGAACTGTTGCCAGGGCCACGAGATCGAAACGGTTTGCCGGTGACTATCCGTTTCTGGAAGCGGCGAGTGGAAGAGCGGGACCCCGACGAGACGTTTCCCGTTGCCGTGCTGTACGGTCCCAGTGGTTGCGGCAAGTCGTCGCTGGTCAAGGCGGGTCTGATTCCACGGCTCGCGGGGCACGTGGTGCCTGTGTATGTCGAAGCGACGGCAGACGATACGGAGGTCAGGTTGCTGAAAGGCTTGCGCAAGCAGTGTCCAGCCCTGCCGAGTGATGTTTCGCTCCCGCAGGTTTTCGAATTGTTGCGGGAAGAGGAGCGGCTACCGTCCGGCAAAAAAGTCGTGGTCATTCTGGACCAGTTCGAACAGTGGTTGCACGCCAATCGCGGCAGTTTGGATACCCAGCTTGTGGACGCACTGCGGCATTGTGACGGGCGGCGAGTGCAGTGTTTGATCTTGGTGAGGGACGATTTCTGGCTGGCCATCAGCCGTTTCATGGACGCGTTGGAGGTGCCGCTCGTCGAAGGCACGAACAGCGCCCTGGTCGACCTGTTCGATCTGTTTCACGCGGGCAAAGTCCTTGCGGAATTCGGCCGATCTCTCGGCCGGCTGCCCGAGAACTTCGATCTGCCGAAGGAACAGGAGGATTTCCTCGAACAGGCGTTGGCGGAACTGGCTGTCGACGGCAAAGTGATCTCTGTCCGCTTGGCCTTGTTTGCCGAAATGTTCAAAGGCAAAGCGTGGACGCCGAAGACGTTGCGCACGGTGGGCGGTGCCGCTGGGATCGGCGTGGCCTTCCTCGACGAGACGTTCAGTTCGCAGACGGCTCCGCCGGAGCACCGCCTGCACCAGCGAGCGGCGCGTGCGTGTCTGAAGACGCTGCTCCCCGAAAAAGGCTCAGTCATCCGGGGCCACATGCGTTCGCGGCAGCAGTTGCTCGATGTGTCCGGATACGAGCAACGCCCGGAGCGGTTCGATGCCTTGATGCGAATCCTCGATGGCGAGTTGCGGTTGATCACGCCGACCCAGCCGGACGGCAGTGAGTTCATTGACGAAGACGAATCGCCGTCTACTGCGAACGGCGCCTACTACCAACTGACACACGACTACCTGGTCCCAGCCCTGCGCGAATGGCTTACAAGAAAACAACGCGAAACGCGACGCGGCCGCGCCGATTTGAGGTTAGCCGAACGAGCAGATTTGTGGAGCGCGAAACGGGAACGCAAACAGCTTCCATCGTGGTGGGAATGGCTGAACATCGGACTGTTTGGCAGGAGACGCGATTGGACCGAATCGCAACGCGGAATGATGCGGACGGCCACACGCTTCCACGTCACGCGAGTGGTACTCGTCTTGGCCTTGCTGCTGTTGCTATTGTTCAGCGGTGTCGGATTCTACGGACATTTTCGGGCTCGTGCTCTGGTCGCCCAACTCCTTAGCGCAAAAACCGAGAAGGTGCCGGAAATTGTCGAACAGATTTCTCCCCGTATGGGTTGGGCAACGCCGATGCTCCACGAGGCGTTGGGGCAAGCGGGGAAAGACCGCCAGAAGAAACTACGCGTTCGCTTGGCGCTCTACTCGACCGACCCTGAACAGTGGCACCACTTGGTCAAGCACCTGCTCGTCGGCGATCCAGCGGAAGTCGAGGTAGTTAGCAATGCCCTGCGTGATAACGGTTCGGCTACGAAACAATTCTGGACGGTCCTGGCAGACATCGGTCAACCTAAAACTACGCGATTGCGCGCGGCATGTGCATTGGCAACGCTTGATCCGCAGGACGAGCGTTGGGCAGAACGCGGCCAATACGTCGCGAATTGGCTCGTTTCCGAGACCCCACTGATGATGGACGATTGGACCAAGCTGCTTCGTCCTGTGCGACAGAAGCTGATTCCGCAGTTGGCAGCGACATATCGGGTCAGCCGAGATCCGGACTACCGTAAAGCAGCGGCCCTGGTGTTGTCCGAATATCTTGTGGACGACCTGGATCGTATGGTCGCCTTGATCAAGGAAGCGCAGCCGGAGCAGCTAAGATTCATCACGAGCAATCTGTCTGTTCATGGCGAAAAGATCGTCTCCCGGCTGACATGGGAACTGGCCAAGCCCTGGGAAGCACTCATACGCGGGAAAGGGACGAATGCCGCCGGGGCTAACATGATCGTCGCCTTGATGCGGCTTGGCCGGACCGAACCGGTGTGGCCGCTTCTGGAATTCCGCGAGGATCCGACGTTGCGCAGCTACTTGATCTTGCGCATCGCGATGTCCGGCGTCGATGCGGAGGTCTTGCTTGAGCGCCTGCGCGACGAGCCGGAGGTGTCCGAACGGCGTGCGCTCTTGCTGACCTTGGGCCAGTATGACGCCGAGTTGCTGCCCAAGCGTGTACGGAGGGAAGTACTGCAATTCGCCTTGGGCACGTTTCGGGGCGACACCGATGCCGGTGTCCATTCAGCCGCCGAATGGCTGTTGCGACGTTACGGGGCCGGCCAAGAACTGGAGAAGGCTTCGAAGGAACTGAAGCAAGCGTTTCCGGATGACGAAAGGCAGTGGTACGTGACCTCCCACGGACACTCCATGGTCGTAGTGGACGGGCTGGTTGATTTCGAGGTGGGGTCCTCCGAGACGGAACAAGGACGAAGCAAGAACGAACGGTTGTACCGAGCGCAGATTCCGCGGACCTTCGCCATCGCGACGAAAGAGGTGACGGTGGACCAGTTCCGTCGCTTCCAGTCGGATTTTCCTTTTGATACCGTCATCAGCCCCGGTGGAGCATGCCCAGCGAATTCCGTCAGCGTTCACAATGCCATGGCGTACTGCAACTGGCTTTCCGAGCAGGAAGGTTTACAGGAGGACCAGTTGAGTTATCATTTCGACACCGGCCGACTGCGGGCGCATCCTGAGGCGCTTTTGCGCACCGGGTACCGGCTGCCGACGGAAGCCGAGTGGGAATACGCGTGTCGTGCCGGCACGACGAGCAGCAGGTTCTTCGGCGAGGACGCGAGTTTGGTGGAAGATTTCGGGTGGGGCTTGTCCAATTCGGGAGGCCAGGCCCGTGTCGTGGCGTCCCTCATGCCGAACGACCTCGGCCTGTTTGACACTTACGGCAGTGTTGCGGAATGGTGCCATGAGCCTTACGTGGTCGATCCTGCCACCGACCCGGAACCCTCGCCGCGCAGCGCAGTCTACGTTGTCCGAGGGGGCTCGATACTGTTTAGGGAAACAGCATTGCGGTCGGCTTGTCGAGGTCCCAATAATGGGGCCGCGCGATTAAGTTCCGTCGGATTCCGGATTGCCAGGTCCCTTGAGTGACGGGAGGAAAACATGACTTGCCAGGAAATGAGCTGCGTTTTTGACAGTAGCGGTGGCGCTTTCCCGAACGGCTACTGTATCTGGGAGAAGGTCGATCGGGGGTGCTTTCTGATTTCGTGCCATTGCCAAGTAGGCTTCTGTTGCGGCGAAGGACCTGGCGAAATAGCAGGGCCGATTGGCCTGCGAATCAAATGGCCGTGCGACATCAAGAAGTAGAACGGCAAAGGGTCGAGAGTCGTTTTCGCGCGGCACCTCAACCCGATGGCAAGCGGTCTGCCCGAAAACGACTCCCGACCGCGTCCCGGCGAACGCGTCAGAATGTGCCATGGGAAACGAAAGCTCGCATTGTCTACCGGGCCTCGACAGGTATTCCGCCGCCAAGAAAGCGATCCTGCTAGGACGGTCGGCTTCGATGGAGGTCGAGCGTTGCCCCCATCGCCAGAGTGCGCGCGCCACGGACAACGGCGAGATCGCCCGCTGCGGACGGCTTGTGGAGCTGACCGGGTTGGCCGATTTCGATTTGTGCGAGGTCCGGCGAGATGCTTGCGAATTCTGCTGCCGGTCCGATGCCCCGGCCGATTCCGGCATCAATACCGTCATTGCCTCTCTGCTGCACAAGGCCACCGGGACGATCCTCGAACAGGGCGGGGCGCGCGGCTGCGACGTGGACAAGGCATCCGAGTTGCACGCCTGGGCGGAGGACAACCTGGAGTGCGTCTTTCCAAAGGATGAACACACGTGCAACGTCGACGCCTACCGCCGGCGCGTCGATGCTTGCGTCCACTTCGGCAAGAAGACGGGCGACCGGGGCGCGACGTGGCAGGGAATCAAGACCTCCGAAGCCGTCTTCGAATGCGGCTATCCCGAACGGACCGAAACGACGGAGCGCCAGTGCCGTTTGTGTCGCCACTGGAGCGATGGCGAACCGGTGGCAACCCTTCCTCTAATCCAAGTCGTGCCGCCCCCGCAACACCGGTGCGGACCGCAGATTCACAACTGGGCCGTGGGCATTACCACCTCGCCCCGAAAAGAACCGACGGTCGACGTCTGCCTGGACAATTTGGCACGCGCGGGCTGGGAACGGCCATGGCTGTTTGTGGACGAGGGCACCGCTCTCGCCGACCATCAGCTTTGCCTTCCGGTCACCTACCGTCAGCACAAAGTGGGCGCCTGGCCAAACTTCTATCTGGCCCTGCAGGAACTGCTGATGCGGCAGCCCGATGCGGACGCGTATTTATTGGTGCAGGACGACGCCCTGTTTTATGATGGGGAAAATCTGCGCGAATTGTTGGAGTCGAGCCTTTGGCCTGACGAGAACGTCGCGGTCGTGTCGTTGTATTGTCCCGAGCCTTACACGCGCCGGCGATCCGGGTGGCATCGCTTTGGCGGCAAATGGGTTTGGGGGGCACAGGCGTTTGTTTTCCCCAATCAAGCGGCGCGACAATTCGTTGTCGATCAGGACGTTGTTGAACACCGATGGACCGGCCGGCTGAAACACGCCCAGATCGACGTTGTCGTCGGCGATTGGGCCCTGCGCAAGCAAATGAACGTCTACTACCCGGTCCCCAGTCTCGTGCAACACATTGGGCAAACCAGCACCCTTTGGCCTGCGGGCAGAGTAACAGGCAATCGCCGAGCCAGCCTGTTTCTTGGCGACCTGTCATCCGCTCCAACGTCGTCGCCGGTGCCTGCCGAGCAGTGTGTCCCGGAAGGCAAAGTGCACAACTCGGTGAGCCTGTCAAAACTGGCCGTCGTTACCAGTTTGTTCGATTCGCACCGCTGCCATCGATGGTCAGACAACTACCATCGATTCATGGAAGGAATGCGAACTCACGGCATGGAAGTCCACACCATCGAAGGCGTCTTACATGGAGAATGCCCTGGTCTGCCGCCCGGAGATCACACGACCCATCTCGAATTGGATAGTATCCTATTTCAGAAAGAACGGCTTCTAAACGTTGGCATCGCCGGCCTGCCAGCAGATGTGGACGCCGTCGGCTGGTTCGACGCAGACGTGCTGTTCCATCATGATGATCTTCAGGAGGCCATCCTCGCCGCGCTGGGCCGCTCACCGGTCGTTCAGCCGTGGCAGATTTGCGAGTGGTTGGACGCTGACGGACATTACGTGCCATGGGGCGACAAACGTCGGTGGGCCGAGTCCCTGTCTGCGAAAAACTGGGATCGTCCGCCGAATCGCTGCATCACTTCGCCCAGCTTCGGGCACCCCGGACTGGCTTGGACCGCCCGCCGCGAGACGATCGATTCCATCGACGGGCTCTTCGATCGACATCCAATCGGAAGTGGCGATACCATGATGGCCATTTCGTTTTGGGGCGACTGGAAGGCACGGTATCTTCGTAAGTACAACGAGCCCATGCGCCGAGCAATCTTCGAATGGGGAAAGAAGGCCCACGAGCGGGTCAGGGGAAACGTAGGATTCGTGGATGCGGCCGTATCGCATCTTTGGCACGGCTCTCGCGAGAGCCGCAAGTACGACGAACGGAATCGGGAGATCAGCCGGCTTGGCATCGATCCGGCCGAGCACCTGGAATTGGCGCCGAACGGCACGTGGAAATGGTCGGCGTCGACGCCACGGGCTATTATCGAATATGTGGCCGACTACTTCGCGGGGCGCCGTGAGGACGGAAAGCCGGAAGCATGACGTTTTACGAAGGACGCGAGAATTCCGCCTACTACGCGTCTGTGCGCCGGCTTTTGGAATCATTGGGGCCAAAGGAATCGATTCTCGACGTTGGCTCCTGGGATTCGCCCGTGGCGACCTGGGGCGACTTCCGCATTCGTTATACTGTCGACTCTCGTCAGCGTCCGAGTATTCCAGAGGTCACTAAGATTGTCGGCCCCTGGCCCGAAGCCACCGGGCTTTTTCAGACTCCCGTGTCGGTGGTGACGTGCCTGCAAGTGCTGGAGCACGTCGACGACGTAGGAGCGTTTGCCAACGCGTTATTTGCGATGGCCCGCGAATGCGTGATCATATCGGTTCCGTACAAATGGCCGTCGGGCACCTGCAAACACCACGTCCACGACCCGATCGACGAAGCAAAACTGAAGTGGATGACGGGCAAAACACCAAGCGAGAGGATTTTGACCAACGGTAAGCTGGCGAGAATGGTAGCGATCTACGACGTGATCACGTGAGCCTTTCCCCCCGAGTCGCGTTGAAGTCGACTTGCGCGCAGCTCTGGATGATTACTCCAATCGCTCGATACACCCGGCCTCTTCATTCCTTGGATTGTTCACGATCGTGCTGACCGGAAATGCCTCCATCGCGTCCGCCGGATAGCGTTGCAAGACTTGCTGCAACGCCTCGCTGTTCTGGAAATCAGGATCCAGCCAACGGTCGTAATCCGTCGATTGGACGATGACCGGCATTCGATTGTGGATTGGTTTCATTAGTTCGTTCGGCTCGGTCGTGATAATCGTACACGACTGGATCTCTTCGCCCTCGCGGTTCCAGCGTTCCCACAGCCCGGCAAACCCGAATGGCTGATCGTCTTTCAAGTGAATGTAATAGGGCTGTTTCTTCCCGTCGATCTTCTTCCATTCGTAGAATCCATCGGCGACAACCAGACAGCGTCGTTTCTTGAAGGCTTGGCGAAAGGACGGCTTGCCGGCGACGGTCTCCGCCCGAGCGTTGATCATCCGGTTCCCGATGGACGGGTCGTCGGCCCAGTGTGGAATCAGGCCCCAACGCAACAAGGCGAGCTCTCGGTTGTCGGCGGTTGGACCAGGTCGGATCGCGACGACCTGCTGCGTCGGGGCCACGTTGTATCGAGGCTCAACGTCGAGAGTTTCGTCCAAGCCAAAGACCTCGGCAATCTTGCTCATCGGAGTCCGCAGAGTGAAGCGTCCGCACATATTTGCTCCTCAGCCCGTCTTACTGGCTTTTTTCACGCAACGTGGCAAGGAAGAAACGAACCATGGTCTTCCACGATTCAAACACGCGATTGTGGGTCTCATTCTACCGGCTTGTTCGGACACTCGGTAGAATACGGAAGGCAAGCAATCAACCGCCGCGGGACAAGACCTGCTCAAGAAAATAGTTTCCGCGGCGCAGGAAGTCACGGCAGTTCGGGTATCTCGGTTGAAAGGGCCATTCGACGGTCTCTTACTACAACTCCGCGCCAGTAGAAGGAGGTTTGAGAGCTATGCCAAGAAGCACGAGTAAAAGAAATCGGCGATCAATGCTGAAGCTGACGGCTAGCGCACTCGTTGGCGCAGCCGTTGGCGACCTCAGGCCGGTGTCTGCCGCGCAAGCGCCATCCGCAGAATTGGTGCTTACCGGCGGGAAGATCCTCACGATGGACGACACCAAACCGCGGGCTGAAGCCCTGGCGGTGCGCGATGGCCGGATCCACGCCAGTGGCTCGGACGCACAAATCAAGCAGTACGTCTCCGACAGCACGAAGGTGGTCGAGTTGGCCGGCAGGCACGTCACGCCGGGCTTGATCGACGGTCATAGCCATGTGATCGGTTTCGGACAGATGCAACTGAAGTATGTGCTGCTTCGCCCGCCAAAGGTCACGTCGTTCGATACGCTGAACAACGAGCTGGCCAAGGCAGCCCAGGAAACGCCGGCCGGCGAGTGGATCGTTGGGCGAGGATTTACGGAATTCAGCGAGGGGCGCTTTCCCCGGCGTTGGGAATTGGACGACGCCACGCCGAATCACCCAGTGCTGATCATCCACTGGGGCGGCCAGTTTGGTGTGGCCAACTCGATGGCCCTTCGCCAGGCGAACCTACTGCGCAAGGACGTCAAGAACCCCTACGGTGGAATGTACCTGCGAGACCGCCTCACCGGATTGCCCGACGGCGTGCTGATCCACTACCCGGCCATCTACTCGGTGCATCAGCCCACACTCGATATGGACGAACGGATGGAGTGCGCGGCGTGGGGCCTGGAGCAGTTCGCTCGACAGGGCGTCACCTGCGTCCACGACAATTTCTGTCATCCACAGTACGCAGCGGCATACGTGCGTTTGGAGCAGACCGGCAAACTGCCCTGCCGCGTGCGCATTTACCCATACGTAAAGAACCTGGAGATGTGCAAGCTGCTGGTCGAGAAGATCCGCCGGTACCGTGGTCCGCTGGTCCGGTTGCAGGGAGTGAAGTTGGCCGTCGACGGCTACGCACTGATGTACGACGTGCCGGCCCAACACCGCCACATGGCCGTTCCCATGCACCCCCAACCGCTGTTCAATCAAATCATCGCCACGATTCACAACGCCGATTTGCAGGCCGATGTTCACGCAGTCGGCGACAAAGGCGTCGACTGGACACTGGACGCCTTTGCCAAGGCCGCGGGTTCAACCGCCGAATGTCGCCGGCGCCGCCATCGCATCGAGCATTTTCTGTTTCGCAAGGAAGACACGATCCGCCGGACCGCCGAGTTGGAGGTTCCCGTGTGCATACAGCCGAATTTCATTGAGGTCCGCGCCGAAGACATGCTCCGGAAGTTGGGAGCAAGCCGCAGGCAACTGGTCGAGACGATGGTTCCCGTGCAGACGTTCAACCGCGAAGGTGTGAGATTGGCCTATGGGGCCGACGTACCTGCCTTTCCTTCTCATTCGCCCATGGACAGCATTCGTTCTGCTATGGATCGAACGACGGCGCGGCGTCGCCGTCTCGATACCTCCGAGGCAATCTCCTTCTCGGAAGCCCTTCGCCATCACACGGTTGGCGGCGCTTATGCCGCATTCGACGAGGACGAAATCGGCTCGCTGACTCCCGGTAAACAAGCCGATTTCGTGATCTGGAAGGGCGATCTGGACGATGTCCGCACCGGCCAGGATGCAGCGTCGTTGGAGGCCGAGGCAACCTACCTGGCCGGCAGACCTGTCTATCAGTCCTGAAGTAGGTCCCGTCTGCCGGACGGGACCTGGAGATGACGGGAACCTCAACGCTCGAGGTCCCGCTCGGCATATCGTGACCCGTCAGGTAGGTTGCAGCGGCAGCGTATCGGTGTATCATCGAACGCGCTATTTGGAAAAGCCAAGCGGGACATACTGAGATCGGACGAAATATGAACGTCGATCTTGCCATCACCGGTGGACGTATCGTCGATGGGACGGGCAGCCCAGCGTACGCGGCTGACGTGGGCATCCGGGGCAATCGAATCTGCCATGTCGGGACTGCAGACGAGTTGAATGCCCGTCGCACGATCGGCGCGGAGGGAATGGTCGTTTGCCCCGGCTTCATCGACATGCACAGCCACTCGGATCTGATGGCGCTGGCCGAACCGGGCTGCTTGGCCAAAATGATGCAAGGGGTCACGACGGAAGTTATCGGCCAGGACGGTCTTTCGTACGCTCCAGTCACGGACGAATCGCTTGCCTTCTTTCGCACGACCCTTCGAGGTTTGAACGGCGATCCGGAAGGATTGGCTTGGGACTGGCGAAGCACGAACGAATACCTCGACCAATTCGACCGCCGCTCGGCGATAAACATCGCGATGCTGGCTCCGCACGGCAATATCCGGGCGGCAGTTCTCGGGATGGAGGATCGGACGCCGACTCGAAGCGAATTGGATCGCATGAAGCAGGTCCTGGATCAGGCCATGAGCGAAGGAGCCTTCGGCCTGTCCACGGGACTCACCTATTCGCCGTGCAGCTACGCAGGCGTGGAGGAGTTGGTCGGACTTTGCCAAGTCGTTGCCGCGCACGGCGGGTACTTTGCTCCGCACATGAGGAACTACGGCGCGCAGATGGAGGCGGCGGTGGAAGAGGTCATCGAGATCTGCACCAGGGCCGAGCTTCCACTTCACTTGACACATTTTCATTCGTCTTTTGACACAGGCCGAGGCAAGGCTGACAACTACGTGGCTCGGATCGAACGTGCCCGCCAGGAAGGTTTGGAAGTGACGCTGGACGCCTATCCCTACTTGGCGGCTTCCACGTTCATGGCCGGTCTGTTGCCGAACTGGAGCCATGCTGGCGGACCGGAACGGCTGTTAGCGCGGCTGGCCGATCCCGAAACATGCGGGGCGATTCGACATGAGTTGGAGGTGACGGGATCCGACGGGATGCAAGGAGTACCGGCTCCTTGGGATTCAATTATCCTCACGGGCCTCGGCAGTGATGACGCGGAGGATCTGATCGGCCTCAGCCTTCAGGATATCTCCGACCGGCGGGGAAAACCGCCCTTCGATTGTTTTATCGATCTGTTGGTCGAGAGTGATCTTGCGGCGTCATGCCTGTTGTTCATCGGGCATGAAGAGAATCTTCAGCGGTTCATGCAGGATCCGTGGTTCATGGCAGGAAGCGATGGGCTGCTGGTCGGCAACCGGCCTCATCCACGCGCGTGGGGCACGTTTTCCAGGTATCTTGCACAGTATGCCCGCGAGTTGGGCATCCTGACCTTGGAGGACTGCGTACGCAAGATGACGTCGGCTCCCGCCGCAAGGCTCGGTCTCGTTGATCGAGGCAGCGTCGCAGAGGGCAACGTGGCGGACATTGTTGTGTTCGATCCCGATACCGTTCAGGACACCGCCACGTACGATCATCCCAAGAGCCATCCGGAAGGTATTCCGTTTGTGATTGTCAATGGTCAACTAGTTAAGGACAACGGCGAGCCCACCGGCGCACGGCCGGGCCGAGCGTTGAAATCCGAATCTCAAAACTCGAAATCCGAAACAAATTCGAATGACGAATGACCGAAATTCAAAATCGTCGCCAATGCGCGAATGGATTGACCCGGCGGTGATCCACGCTCGACGCGAAGCATGCGTCATCCTGGGGGCATTCGTCGTGTTTCTGATCTGGTCGGTTTCGTGGTGTTACCTGGCGGGATACCCGGAGCCAACGGACGGACCACCTGCTCAAGTGTTTGGCATGCCAAGTTGGGTCTTCTGGGGCGTGTTATTGCCTTGGCTCGTGGCAGACGTGTTTGCCCTCTGTTTTTGCTTCTTCTTCATGGCCGACGATCCGTTGAGCGACGCCGAAAGCGAAGGCGACGCGGTTACGGAAAAGACGGCCGATTGTGGCAGTGGCCAGGAGGGTCGGCATGCCTGAAACGATCGTTCCGGGAGCAAATCAGTCCGTCGAGTCCAACGCGGGGTTGATCACCTTCATACTCTACACGCTTGGCGTGTTCGCGCTGGCTGTCATCTCGAGCCGCCTCCTGAAGCGCAAGAATTTCTTGAGCGAGTATTTCCTTGGCAGTCGTGGACTCGGCATGTGGGCGTTTGCCCTCACGTTTGCCGCCACCAGTTCGTCGGGCGGCAGTTTCATGGGATTTCCGTCCAAGATCTATACGCACGGTTGGATTCTAGCGCTGTGGATCGCCAGCTACATGATGGTCCCCGTGCTGACGATGGGCCTTTTGGGAAAGCGTCTCAATCAGGTCGCCCGCAAAAGCGGCGCCATCACCATTCCCGATGTGCTGTGCAATCGCTTCGAAAGCGCCACGCTAGGGGGCCTGGCCACCGGATTGATCGTCTTCTTCATGGCGTTCA
>JADHUC010000343.1 GCA_016784735.1 Pirellulaceae bacterium
TACCGAGCGGTGGGCCCGCGAAGACTTGGCCCACCCTACAAGACTACAAGGCCAGACATCGTCAAACTTAGGAGATAGAACAATGACAACCGAATATCAAGTATCGCGTCAGCCGTGTTCGAGGTCATACGTTTCCCTGGTCACCGCGTCGATTCTAACGTTCCTGCTGGTACCTATGGCAAACGCGGCCGGACCAGGCGTGCATGGCCGCGTTATGGGACGCGACCAGGACGGCGGATTCGCGGGCCTGGTGGGAGGCGCAAACATCGAATTCAAGAACCAAGCCGGCAACGTCGTGGCCCGTACCACGGCCAGTCCGCACGGGTACTACAAGGTCGATCTGCCGCCCGGTCAGTACCTCTTCGCCGTAAAGGCCGCCGGCTACAAGGATGAAGACGCGGGCCGCGGTGTGCGATTGAAGCTAAGCGAAGGCTATTCGGTGCTGCACTTCTCGCTGACCAAAGGCCCGAATGAGCCGCAGCAGGAGGAAGACCATCCGAGCGAGCAAGAGCGTGTCGGCGTCGCCCGGTTGTTTGGTCGAGTGTTCGAAAAGACACCCAACGGCGCAGTCGGCATCGCGAAGGCATTGGTGACTTTGCGAAAGGAAGGCTCGTCCGAACTGGTCCGCGTCGTGACGCGAGGGCCCGGCAAGGACGACAACAACGCCGGAGGCTATGAAGTGATCCTGGAAGAAGGCATTTGGTGGGCCTCGGTATCCGCCCGCGGATTCCAGCCGTTGAAGCCGGATACAAACAACAGGCAGGAGGCTATCGTCATCGTTGCCAACAGTGATGAAAAGCGGGATTTCATCCTCAGTCGCCACCAGCCCGAGACGCCCAGCGATCAGGGGATTAAAGGCATGGTCCGGGTTCTGAACCAAGACGGGCAAACAGCCCGAGCACCAAATGTCCAACTCCAGATCTTATCGCTGCCGAGCGGCAAAGAGATCTCCGGGACGTTCTCGCCGGACAATGCTGGCGGCTTCCGCCGGGAACTGCCCAGAGGCCGCTATCGTGTCGTTGCCAAGGCGGCAGGATACAGGACGGCAAAGAGCCCTGTCACCTTTGTCTTCCGCGACCGATACAGCCGCGTGAACCTGACGCTCAAACCAATCCCCGAATCAGTGCGGCCGGATGTGGAAGTAGCGGAGGCGGACGGACCCGACGTGATGGCCGACGAGCAGGATGACGCCGCCCAGACGCCGATCAAAGTCCTTGTTCGCGTATTCGACGCTGCGAAGAAACGTCCGCTCGAGAACGCCAAGGTGCTTGTCCGTAAGCCGGGACAATCGCTGGCCGACGCTGCCCGCGGTATCACGGACCCTCAGGGCGAAGTTGGCCTGCAGGTCGATGGCGCAGGCGTCTGCGCCGTGCTGGCCCAGGCCGACGGCTACCGCCCCGGCGGCGTGAAGCTGAGTCTGGCACAGGGCCTGAACCGCGCCGACATCCCGCTCTCGCGGTCGGCGATCCAGCCACCTGCAGACACGCAACCCGGCGGCACGGACGTCGAAAGAGAACCAACGCCCACACGGCGTCCGTTCGAGATCACCGTGTACGATGCGAAAACTCGCAAGCCACTGCCCAAGACGTCCGTGCAACTGATCCACCGGCCAGCCGGCGGAATGCTGTCGGGCATGGCGGTGCGTCGCGCAACCGATCTGCGAGGCGAGGTTCTGTTGGAGATTCCCGGCGGCGCTTATGACGTGTCGGCCAGCCGCCACGGTTACTTGGCGTGGAACCAACGAATGACGCTCGACCCTCGCAAGTACCGCATCTCGATCGCCATGCGAAGCCAGCCACGGCCAACACCTGGAACGGACGAACAAGTAGGCCCGTCGACCGACGAGCGTGACCCGAGCCCGACCGATGCGATCGTCACCGTCGCCGGCCGTGTGTACTACACGTCCACAAGCGGGGCCCTGAGTCTGAGACGCCCCAGCATTCCGGGCATGACGACGAAGCCGAGTCCGGTTGGTGTTCCTGGTGTGAAACTCCTGTGGCGGCGGCTCGATTCCAGCATGCGGCCCAGCAAGGCCGCGATGTCCGGCCTGCGAGTTGGATACCGTGTCCCGCTGCAAAGCTCGAGTTCATCCACAACATCGGGTTCGTCCGGTAAGTACAGCATCCGTCTGCCCGAGGGCCGCTATCAGGTCCAGGTGATCCCGCCGCAGGGATATCGCGCAGCTCGCGACAGCGAGATCGTCCTCGTCCGTCGAGGCATGAGCGAAAGGAACTTCCTGCTGTCCCGCGGTGTGCGACCAGTCGATCCGAACTCGGACCGTCCAGGCGGCAGCGATTCGGTTGATCCGCAACCCCAGGCCGCTCGCGTCGCGGGCTATGTCCGAGCCTTGTCACACGGAAAACTGATTCCCTACAAAGGCGCTTCCGTCCTATGGACCGGCTCGGGAGGCACAAGGAAGACGGTCAGTGGGCCCAACGGTCAATTCGCGTTGGACCAATTGCGTACGGGCACCTACCGAGTGGTGGTATCAGCCAGAAACTACAAACCGGCGACAGCCACGGTGACCGTTCCTGTCCGCTCGCGGGGCCCGCTGAGCTTCACCTTGGCACCAATCATGTCGCAGAGCGAGATAAAGCCGCCGGGAAACAATCCGTCTGGCCAGCACACCCAGCCCTCGAACCGATTCGTGCCGCAGTTATTCGATCGGACGTCAATTGACAACCGTCAACCGCACCCAGGCGCGTCTTCGGGCAGAAATCCGAATTCCGCAGGCGGGCAGACCGTCTACGTCGTGGAGTACCGACAACGAAAGACCCGTACCGCATGGAGGAAACTCGGCGAGTTCCGCAACCGGGCACAGGCCTATGCCGCTTTGCAGAATCTGCAGAAAAAGTATCGCTCGCCCGACTGGGAGCATCGCGTCCGCGAGCAACGCGCCGGCGGCGCGGGCATCCAAAGCCAAGTGCAACCCCAATTGCAGTTGCGCCGGCAAGGCACAAGCGGACGGACGGCGCCCCTTGGAATTCCGTATTTCAAACGGTGAGAGGGACGTCTGTCGGGCGCACGACGTAGGGTGGGCCAAGTCTTCGCGGGCCCACCGAGTCGGAACTCGGTACTCCGTACCCAACTCCCGGTGGGCCCGCGAAGACTTGGCCCACCCTACAAACTACAAACCATTGTTACCCACCCTCGCTCTATCGGTTGTCGCGTGCCCGCGTTAGAATGCCCGCATGAAAGTGATCTCACTCCAATCCGGAAGCAACGGCAATTGTATTTATGTCGAAGCCGGCAGCGTTCGTCTCCTTTTTGACGCTGGGATCAGTGGCCTGCAGGCCCAACTGCGGCTTTCGGCGCACGGCCGGGACATCACGCAAGTGGATGCCCTGCTGATCTCGCATGATCATTCGGATCACATACGCTCGCTAGGGATCTTCCAGCGCAAATTCGGCCTGCCCGCCTACGTGACGACGGAGACCCTGTGGGCCGCCGAGGAAAGCAAGAATCTGGGCAAGCTCGCCGACATCCGCCATTTCCATGCAGGCTCCTCGATCCGGTTTGGCGAAGTGACCGTCGAAACGATTCCCACACCGCATGACGGTGTGGATGGCGTCGCCTTTGTCGTGGACGATGGCAGGCGGCGAGTAGGCATCCTGACAGACTTGGGCCACGTGTTCGACGGCCTGCAGCCCGTGGTCGAATCGCTCGACGCCGTGCTGCTCGAAAGCAACTATGATCCCAGGCTACTGGCCAATGGTCCGTATCCCGAGTTCCTCAAACAACGAATCCGCGGCCTGGGCGGACATCTCTCGAACGCTGAATCGGCAGACTTGCTTCGTTCCGCGGCCAACGGGCGATTGAAGTGGGCCTGCCTTGGCCATTTGTCCGAGCAGAACAACACTCCGAGAGTCGCCTGGCGCACGCACCGTGAAATCGTGGGCAATAAGATCCCGTTGCACGTGGCCAGCCGTTACCAGGCATCGGAAGTGCTGGAAGTCTAGGCGGGATTCCTCGATAGTAGGTCCCGCTTGCCGAGCGGGACCTGGATGTGGCGACCGACCTGAATTCAAGGTCCCGCTCGGCAAGCGGGACCTACGTCTCCAACTCCGCGGTCCAGTACGCTTCGCTGATGAACTTGGACCAGCTTTCAATCCTCATGTCGTGGGCTGCGTACAACAGATTCCATCTTGGACGGACCGGCGGCTTGCGAAGCCTCATTCGCGCCTGTTCCGGCGTGCGGTCTGCCTTTCGTTTGTTGCAGCCGATGCACGCCAGCACACAGTTCTTCCAACTGGACACGCCTCCTTTCGACCGAGGAACGACGTGGTCGACCGTCAGTTCGTCGACATCCGGTTGAACGCCACAGTATTGGCACGTGTACTTGTCGCGTTTGAAGATATTGCGCCGGCTGAACGAGACGGTACAGGCCGGTACTCGGTCGTACGTAGTCAGTGTTACGACCTCCGGCGCCCGAAGCCGGAAACGCACGGCCTGAATGAACGGCTCGTCAGGTTTCGGTTTCAGCTTTGACCAGTCATCCCAGGTGTAGAGCTGGTAGTCGCGGGGATCGACCACGCGAGCCACTTCGTTCCACAGCATGACTAACGCTCTGGACACCGTGGCAACGTTCACTGGCTGCCAGTTGCGGTTCAGGATCAGCGTTGGTCGACGAAGCAGCTTAGCCGGCATCGTTCGTCTCCATCCACTCGATCAAGGGGCGATTGCCCGGACTCGAACCGACATTTCCCCGGTTCGCCGTCAAACGCCCGATACCTCAGTCTATACCCACCATAACGGTTTTCCCCCAGTCTCCACAACCGGGTGTCGCAATTCTAGACGACGCACGGGGAAAACAGGTTCGCCCGATTTCCCCACGGAGCCTAATCCATGGAAGCTCGCAGCTTCTCGTCGGCACGCTGGTTGGCGACGTTTTCGAGAAGCTCCAGCAACGTGTTCACAACCTTCGGCTCGGCCTCGACTTCCAGCATGCTGGTACGGGCGCGCCAAGTCGTGTACCCGCCCAGCTTGTGCTGGTCCGGCGGCGGCAAATATCCAAAGTAGCCGTTGGCCAAGTCGATGTTGAACGCGGGCTTCAGCTGGCTTCTCTTTTTGATCTCCAATCCTGTACTGCCGAACGCTTCATAGGGCAGAGCCGTAATGCCCAACTCGCCGATGCGAACCGCTTGAAGTTTCATTTCGCGCGTCGGCGGCATCTGACTGAGCAAGACTGTTTCCCGGGCATACGACTCGGTAGTGTTTCGCGGGAGACCGTCCGGCAATTCGGCCACTACCGCCTTGGCTTTGGCCACTTCTTCCTCGCTGGGCATTCGCACGCCCAGCGTCAACACTCGCTCGTCCATCACCAACGGCACCCAGTCGTAGTATTCGATCGTTTGATACGCCTCGAAGGCGGCGCTGGCGACATCCTCCGCGACCGAAAACCGATCGAACTTGCGGCGTTCGGGGCTGTCGAAGTCCAGACAGTTCGCATCGCCGCTAGTCCCGTTCGAAAGCATGCCAACGAATGCCGGCGAGACGTTCTTGGCACCAATCTTCTCCGCGATCTTCTCGCAAAACACGGCGAAGTAGTCTGCCGAAATTGGTGGTGCGCCAACGTAGTGTGTCGAATAGTTGGACAACAGCGCGATCGGTTTCCCGTCCAGAGCTTGCACGGACAGCACCGCCACGTCGGTATCGGCCGGCCCGGTCCGCTTGATCTTGTTCGGGTTGTTGTGACCGGGGTTCATCTGGGCCCGGTCGTTTACCGTTCCGCTGAAGGGGTTGGTAGCAGCGGTACCAGGCTTCATCAGATATCGACGGCAAAACACATTCTTATCGTCTTTGCCCATGGCCCATCCGATTCGCGCGGGCCGAAGGTTCTTCTGCGCATGTGCGATTCCTTTAGCGATCTGCGCGACCATGTACTCCGCGTATTCCTCGTCCGGATCGGTCGCGTGCGCGGCCATCACGGCCGGCGCAGAATGCGTGTGCGTTGCCGCGATCAACATGCGATTGGTCGGGATGCCAGTCGCTTGGCTGGCAAGCTCTTTCGTTTTGTCGGCCTGCTGGCGCGAGACGATTAGGCTGTCGACGATGGCAATGACGATTTGCGCCTGCCCATCGTCCAGCACCAGACAGCGGGCGTGCAGCGGATCGTTTACGTTCGAAGTGAACCGCGGCAGAATCCCGCCGCTGATCGGCACGGGAAGCTTCGTTGGCGTAATGTCGATAGCAAACGCTCCGGCACGTAGGGTCTTTTCCGCGGCGAACGTCTTGCCTGCAAGGATCGACGCTGCGACAGCACAAGCCAAGGCCAAGGTAAATGCTGAATAAGCCGAGACCAAACGTCTTTGCGTGTACATGAGTTTGCTCCTGATACTCTTAGCGTTTTCCGTTCTGGAATGTAGCGTCCCCCCGACATTATGGCGTAAGAAGACTGATGATTGAAAGCCGTGGATCGTGCCGGATCGCTGTCGTTCAACTTCCAGGAACGCACCTCGTGCATCCACTCGAATCCCACCTGGCCGCTACTCAAGCCGGGCGAGCAGGCTACAGCTCGCGGACGAGCATATCTGTTCCAAGGGACACTCGACGATCTCTGGCAGCGATACGTAAGGGACTTCGAAAGCAGCGACTGATCGCGGCGGCCTGTAGGGTGGGCCAAGTCTTCGCAGGCCCACCACACAGTACTCGGTCCTCGGTACCAAGTACTCAGTACTCAGACCGGTGAGCCCGCGCAGACTTGGCCCACCCTACTTCGTTGCGGCTCGACAACTGCGTTAATCCCGTTGCGCCACTTTCGTCAATAGATCAATGGCCGCGCCGGTCATCTGCCCGGCTGCGGACGGAGTGAACGGAGGGAAGTCGAGGATTTTCGGCACGACGATCGCCGCGTACTCTCCGGACTTGTACGCCTGCGGATCGGCCAGGTAACCGATCAGGCCGTCGGTGTATCCGACGACGATCGTGTTCGGCAACGGCGAACCGCGCCGGATGGCCAGTCCGTAGTAACTGTAGAGTTCGGCGGGATGAAACGCCAGGCCCAAGTCTCCAATTCGCATGGCGGCCAGTGTGATGGGCAGTCCGGTTTGGTTGGTATCACGTTCCGCATTGGCGTCAAACCAGTCTTTGGCAAACCTGGCGTCTACCCACGTGCCACTGGCACATTTCGTGGGATCTTGCTGGTAACTAGCCAGCCAGTCCTTGAACAGGCCCATGTCAAGTGGCACCTGGAACTCTTGGATCTCCGATCGAATGCTGTCCACCTGAATGCGCTCCAAACGATCCATAGCGCGGGCGATTGCGGCGTGTACGGCCTGTGCAGTTTCCTGAACGTCACCAATCCACGGAGTACCGTCTCCGGGATTGACGTCCCCTGCGTGCCCTTGCAGGTAGGACGGGGCCAGTTGGTGGCTTTCGCGGGTCATCTGGGCCACAAGTCCCGGCCAATCGGGACCGGCTTGTTCGTCCGTGTAGCAGACCGGATGCGCCGAAAAGTGGTACCACATCAAGTTGCGTTTGCCTTCGCCCCGCTCGAACACGAGCACATGAACCATCGTGTCCAGCCACCGTTCGGCTTCGGTGGAGTCCTTGTCAAAATGTTCGTCGGTCTTGAACGTCTTCGTGGTGCGATTGTGGTTTCCTCCAACGGCCCGGCTCTTTCCGAGTTGCAGTGCAGCCGGTGCAAGATCTGCTTTGGCAGCCTTCACGGCCTCAATGGCTTTCTTTTCGACCGTCGCCATGTAGTCGACCGGCAAAGCGCCCCATTGCCGCAGATAACAGAATGCCGGTGCAGAATGCGTGTGCGTGGCACATACGCGGACGTTCGACGCGAGGATACCTGTCTGGCTGGCCACCTGACGCTGTATGCGACCGGCAAGATCCTGCGACACACCGGCGCTGTCCAGCGAGATGATCGCCACTTGGGCATCGCCATGCTGCAGAACAAGGGCACGGGCTGCCATAGTCTGACGAATGCCTTCAATCCGCCGCTCGTTTCCCGGCGCACGATGAAAACCGGCCAGTTCAATGCCCAACGGCGGCGTGATGTCAACGATGCCCTCGCCGGCGCGTAGCGAACTCTTCTTTTCACTGCCCAAGCTGACGCCGAGGGGCAATCCCAGACCGGCTCCGATCAGCGTGCCGGTACGCAGCGTTCTCCCTAGAAACTCGCGTCGCTTGATCGGTGTACGAGAATATTCTGTCATGGCAATCTCCTGATAGGTTGTTTTCCACCGTTTAACCCCGAGCCGAAGGCGACGGCTGTAGCGCGTCGTGCGGCTCACAACAGCCGTCGCCTTCGGCTCAGGGTTAAACGAATATGCGTCAGGATGCAATGCATCTCATGTCGCATGGTGGTCACTATAGTCCGATTACGTCAAGCTGTTTGACGCCCTTACTCCGTTCATCAACGACGCAGAACACCCCGGCGCGCGGCACGTCCATGGTGACTTCGCCGAACTCCGGCAGCGTTATCTTCACGTTCATCCGGTCCTCCAACGGCGAATGGGCATACAGCAACCATTGTCGTTGGCCGGTATCGCCTCGGACGAGGGCCATACTGAACAGGGGGATGTTCGTGTTCTGCTCCCACGGACGTTCGGCGTCCAAGTTCGTGTCCAGCAGGAACCAGCGATGGATCTTGCGGTACTTCTCCGAAACGTTCTCTTGGTACGGGTGTCGATGGGCGAAGTTATGGACCAATTCACCGTGTCGCCAGAATTCCGTGAGCGTCTCATTCGCGTGGACACGATCCACCGCCAGTAGCAATTGGTCGAAGAACGGTCGCCACGGCTCAAGCGGCACGGTGCTGCCGCGGAATTCGCGCACGGCACGCGGGCGCAGTAGCCAGATGCCAAACTGAAGCCAGCCGAGGCAGCGGTCCGGTGTGTACGTCTGACCGTCCTTCATGTACTGGCAAGCCTTTGATTTCTTCACCAAGTCCGGCGAGTACTCCATGGCCGGCGTCCACCCGCCGTTGCCGTCCCACGTCGAGATCTCCCACCAGAAGTCAGGATTGACTTTCCATGCCTCCTCGAGTTGAAAGATCCAATTCATCGACTGGACTTGTGTCGACCAGACCCAGTGGTCGCGGTTGGCGCACCAGTTGTGAGTGTAATACGAAGGTGTGCCGCCATCCCAGATGTGCCAATCGGGGCTAGTCCATTCGTCGGTGATCAGCGAATAGTCTTTCCAGGCCGACCAGCGTCCGAAGTGCGACGGCCCGAACGCGCCGTAGCCGACGAAACGCACGTTCTTCTTCCAGGCGTCGTTGACCAAAGCGTCTCGCATCGCCTGGAACATGACCGGATAACGCTCCATCCATCCCTCGGCGACGACCTTCCGTTTGAATTGGTTTGTTTGGTCCCGGCCGTACTGGTCAAGATATCGCTGCGACAGGTCCTCCACCTGATGCCAGCGCAGATCCGGGGCTTCGTTGTTCGAGACGAATAACACCAGCGGCGGATCGGGGTACAACTTCTGTACCATCTTCATAGCAGGCGTATCGACATACTCGCGAGCCGGATCACGCCACTTGTCGATCGGCCCAAACGGGCTGAGCTTGGGGATCGCCTTGCCTTCCGGCGATATCACCGCCGGGCACTGGTCTGGCGGCAGTTCGCGATAATCCTTCTTGACCAGCATCGCTTCCCATTGCGTTCCCCGGAACGAAATGGGAAGCCGCAACATGCGACAATAGCCCAGCAGCCCGGTGTAGTAGTCGTTGAACCGCTGCGCGGCCTTCACGTCCTTGTCCGGATTGCCGCTTGGCCAGCCGAGCCACGGTAGGATGTGGTGCCCCTCGTCGAGCAGTTCCATCTGGTATTGCGGTGTCCAGCCGCGTCCCTGGCTGCCCATATTCCAGTGGCTGACCAGCGGCAGCGGCCGGCCTGCGGGGCCGTTGGGCGGCAATAGCGCCTCGTGCCGAATCCGCTCAGCGACTTGGCGAGCCGCCTTGCCCGGCTCGCCGCCAATGGCAGCCACAGCAAAGTTGAGAGTACCGGCAACCGCAACACATACCAGCAGTGGCGTTAACGAACACGTTACACTTGCACCGTTACTGTTCAGTCTCCTGAAAGTCCTCATCGGAGCGTTCTCCCAAAGTTTTCTGCTTGCGGCTCACGGTCGCGTCAATTGTCCCGCTTTCCCGAGCCCCGATCAAGGCTTCTGCGGAACAAGTTGATGCTAACGCGGAAGTAGCCGCAATCAGAGTTGGAGTTCACGCTTTAGCGTGTCTTCGAAAACACGCTAAAGCGTGAACTCCAACAACGGCTGGCGGAAGTTGCTCGCATAGTCTGAAGGGAAACTGTAGCATAAGTACTGCGCCAAACGAATCGATGAGACTGAGAACGATAGGAGACACGGAAATGCCGAGACATAAATGCACTTGGGCCCTCCTCTCTTGCCTCGTGGCGGTCATGTCATCAACCGCGATAGCCAAGCCCGTGACGGTGACGATCCGCGACTACATCGGTGTGGAGTGGCGGGACGAGTTGGTCCACTACCCGCTGCATTTCGATGCCGGCGAACTGAAGGGGAAAGCGATCGCTCGAGTGCGCGTCGACGCGCGGCAGGCCGTCCCGTGCCAGATTAGCGACGTTAGTCGTTACGATGATGGTTCTATCCGCTCGTTCAACGTCTGGTTCTTCGCCAATGTTCCGGCAAACGAGGCGGTCTCATACCTGATCGAACCGGGCGAGGCTGGGCCGACAGGTTCGGCAGTTTCGGTCAAAGAAACAGCCGAACAGATCGAGCTAATGACGCGCGCTCCGAAGCCCATCGGCATCCGCTTGCTCGGCGGTTCGCGCGAATATCCTTACCCGGTGCCGGCGGCCGACGCGCCCGGCCCGATCCAGGCTTTACTGCTGCCGTCAGGACGGGCAACCGGGGAAGGGCGGTTCGAAGTACCCTTCTTTGTGAAGTCCTACGAAGCCGAAGTGACCGCTCGCGGACCGTTGTTTGCCGAGGTGCGCGTGAAGTACACCTTCGACACAGGTTATTGGACGTTCAAGGCCAAAGTGCTGGCCGGCTGTCCCATGGTCATCATCGAGGAAGAACTTGACACGGGCTATGCAGATCAGACGTGGGACCAGGTCGACCGGTTCTACTCGTTCAGAATCAACGGCGAAGGTTTCCGGCCAAAGCAGGCTTTTTACACGGGGCGCACCGACACCGACGAGTATCACGACCTGCTGACCCAGGAAATCCAGGACCAAATGAAACGCGACAAGACTGGCACCAGTCACACGGAGCATTCGTGTGGGACGGCCGTCAACGGCTACGCATTTGGCTTCCCAAGGGAAAACGACCGCTGCGATTACTACCTCACGAGTTGGCCTACGTGGAGCCCACGATGCGGCATCGCAGTTCGGTTCGTCGAACCGGGCAAGGACGCCGTGGGCTTTGCGACGCTGACCACGAGCAAGTGGCGCAATCCACTGAGCCTGCGATTCCGCGTGAACCGGAAGGGCGAATTGCTGGCCAGCCTGCCAATGCAGGTCTACGAGCAGGATTGGGTGTCGGAAGGCTTTGGCCGCTACAGCCCGAACGCGACGGGCAAAACGCTGTTTGTGCCCGAGAACACCGCGCGGCGGCACTACGGCATTATGCTCTCGTCGGCCGAGAACGAGATCGAGAACAAAATGGACTCGTTGATCCGACTGGCCGTGAAACTGGGCAGCCATCCGCTGGACACCGTCAAGGACTGGACGCTCGACTGGCCCGATCCGATGGCCAAACAGACCTGGGCCAAAGAATCGACGGAGCAGGGTACGACGGCCGTTCAACGAATGCGGGATTGGGTTGAACTGAAACGGACCTTGGGCCACTTCGGCCTCTACTCGATGTGGAACCATCGTTCGATGACGCACGTGCGGTTCCCTCTGCTGAGCCCGGTCGTCGACTCGCCTGATTCGATAACGGCCGAACAGAGACGCGAACTGCGACGTTTGTGTGCGTACCAAGCCTACGTGCTCAACTCGCGCGAACACTTTCCTTGGGGCGTCGGCTGTCACTTGGGAAATCCGAACATGTCGATCATGGCCGTCAACGCGCGCGTCAAATCGAGTTTGCTGGTCAAAGACCATCCGATGTTCAAGGTATGGGGAGCGTGGACGCGCGAATTCGTGAAGGACTATATCCGGCGTTTTACACGCGAATCGGGCGCCCCTTACGAGAACGTTCACTATACCTTGGGTGTGACTCTCCGCGAGATTGCCGAGTCGAACAAAGTCTTCCTTGAAAACGGCCTTGGCGACGCGTTGGATACTGACCTGTTCCGTCGATCCATGCGATTCACGCTCGACTGGATCACGCCGCCCGAGTTGCGATGGAATGGACATCGAGTCTACCTGCCGATCGGGAACGGGGCCAGCTACCCGTCGATGCCGCCGGATTTTGGCGAGTTGATCATCGACTACTTCAAAGGCCGCGATCCCGAATTGGCCGGCCAACTTCAATGGGCCACAAATCAAACGCTTCCGGTCGACAAGCAAGTGCATTTGGTCAAAGAAGTGGTGCCAAAGCTCTCGAGCGTCCATCACAAAGACTATGGCGTTTTCTTCCGCCACGGGTTCGGCACGCCGCACGAGACGCTCTTCTCGATCATGGCCGGCAACTGCGACGGGCACAACGAGCTTGAGACCGACCAGATGGCTTACACGCTTTACGCCAAAGGCCACCCCATTCACCTGACCTTCGGCAACGGCTATCACCCGATGTTTGTACGGCCGTGGCTGCGCAATCGCGTGTCCATCGACCATAAGTTCGAGGTGACCGAACGCAACAGCACCCAAGTGGCGACCGCGTGCTTTATGCCAGACGCCGAATACATGCGCGCCACACGCGACGTCGACCAGATCCGTCCGCTCCAGACGGAGCATCCGTTGCTGACCGAGAACGGCATGCAATGGAGCGACGAGGAGCGCAAGAGCTGGCCCACGCCACCAACCGATATCGAGACCATCCCAACGATCCGCTGGCACCGGCAGGTACTATTCCTGAAAGACGCGGACCCCAAGGGGCCAAATTACTTCGTATTGCGTGACGCCTTCGGCGGCATGCCCACGCGGCCGACGGATCTGAGTCTGTGGTTCCTTGCCAACACGATGCAGCGGCGCGGTAGCGTGTTCCATTTCGATGGGCAAGTGAAGGTGGATATGGATGTGTTCGTGAACACGCCGACGGAGTTCGAGCCGATCACGGATAAGTACGGCCACCCGGCGCAGCCTTACGGTCGTCTGACCGGATGGGACAAGGAGTATTTCCCGGAAGGCAAACGGCGTGAGGATCAATTGCTGCTACGCATCGCACAGCCGGCCGGGAAGGGCTACCTGGTCGTGCTTTATCCGCGGCTGAAGGAAGCGGATCCGCCCGCGACGTTCCACAGGCTCGGCGATAACGCTGTTCGGATCGAGACAACGCTTTCGACTGATTATGCCTTATTGGCGCCGTTTGAGTTCTCGTTCAAGGACGAGCGAGTTCAGTTCAAAGGCCAAGCGGCCACAGTGCGATTCTTCAAATCGGGCAGAATCGCTGTCGCGAATTGTGAAGGCAAGATCGAAGCGAGCGTGTCTGGGAAGCGGATCACCGGCGAGGGCGCCTTCGTCGTGAGCATCGAAGGCAACAAGGTTACTATAAGAAAACACGACAAGACGGCCACGGTGCAGGTAGATTGAGCCAGTGAGATGGCAGCCCAACCACATTCCACGATGTTCCACATCGATCGCTTGAAGAGTAGGTCCCGCTTGCCGAGCGGGACCTTGAATCCCGAGGCTCGTCACCACTCCC
>JADHUC010000022.1 GCA_016784735.1 Pirellulaceae bacterium
ATTGGCTCTACGATCGCCTGGCGGCGGCCGAACTGATACCAGAGCGGGATGAGAAGCGCGAAGAACGAGAGGCGAAAGACGCCCACAAGTCAATCCTTGCCCCGTTCCTGGAAGCGTACATTGCCAAGCGGGGCGACGTGAAGCCGTCCACCAAACTGCTTTACAACCAGACCAAGACAAACTTGTGCACCTTTTTCGGCCGTGGGAAACCGTTGACGGAGATCACGGCGGGCGCGGCGGCGGATTTCAAGCGATGGCTTCTGACGGAAGCCCGCGTGCAAAAGGAGAAGAGCGATTCGGCCAAGGCCGGCGTGCAAAAGAAAGAGGGCTTGGCCAAGGCTACAGCGAACCGTAGAACGCGATGCGCCAAGCACTTCTTCGAGGAGGCCCTTGATCACGAGATCATCTCCAAGAATCCGTTTCGCAAGGTCAAGGGCGGATCGTCGGTGAACAAAGAGCGGATGTACTTTGTGCCGTGGGACGATGCGCAGAAGATCCTCGACGAATGCCCCAATGCCGAGTGGCGGGCGATCGTCGCACTGGTGCGATTCGGTGGAATCCGCTGTCCGTCCGAACTGCTCCCGTTGAAGTGGGAGGATGTCAACTTTCGCGATGGCATGCTGACGATCACGTCGCCCAAGACGGCACACGCAGACAAACCCTATCGCGTCATTCCCGAGGAAGTGTTCTGCGATGTCCGACCGTACTTGGAGGATCTACTCGAAGTAGCCCGGGCGCGTGGACCCGTCAAACCGACCGATTACGTCATCACGCAGTATCGGCAGAAGAACGCCAACCTGCGAACGCAGTTCATACGGATCATGAAGCGGGCCGGCGTCGAACCATGGCCCAAGATCTTCCAGAACTGCCGGTCAAGCAGAGAGACAGAGTTGATCTACATGGGCTATCAAATCCACGAGGTCTGCAAGTGGATCGGCAACTCTCCCCAAGTCGCGCACGATCACTACTTGCAGGTGCTCGACAGCGCCCAGAAGTTGGCGCTTGAAGGCAGTGCACGTAGGCAATGCAAAAGACCCATGCACGGGGGCAAAGTTGCAGGTAATACCCCGTCGACTGCAAGGGGCTGCAAGTGGGACGGGAATGGGAGGGGAAGCCCCGCTGAAACCAAGAAAAACCGGGGCTTCAGTGGGGCCATCGAGCACGCCCGAGAGGACTCGAACCTCTAACCCTCGGTTCCGAAGACCGATGCTCTATCCAATTGAGCTACGGGCGCTGGCGGCTATGAAACATACGGAATTTCCGGTGTCCGTGCAACCAACCCCGTCCTGCGTCCAAAGAATCCTGGGATTTCGGGGCCCGCGTCTTGACCCGTGGTTCTTTGGGATGCTATAAGCGCAAATGATGCTGTGTGCGCGAATTAGGCGCAATCGGTTTTTCTTTTCCTGCACAGAACCACAAACCGAGCGACCCTCATGGCCCAGATTACATTGCGCGTGCTCGACGGCGCTGATCGAGGCCGTGTATTCGATACCCTGGACACGCCAGTTACGATCGGACGGGAAGAGGGTAATACGATTCAACTGAACGATGAGCGTGTCAGCCGGTTCCACGTCAAGATTCAAGAAGATCATGACCGTTTGGTGCTGACAGATCTGGAGAGCACAAACGGCACCAAAGTCAACGGCGAGGACATACAGCTTCGTATCCTGCGCGATGGCGACATGATTCACGTGGGGCGATCGGTGCTGGTGGTCGGCTCTCGTGACGATATTGCCAAGCGGCTGGCGCAGTTGCGAAACGTAAAGACCAAGGGTAGTTGGTTCCGCCGCAGCAAGGACGACGCCGACAAGGTCCCGCCGCTCGACGCAGATGAGCCTTGGAAAGACAACGAGGAGCTTCAAGAGGCGTTGTTCTGCTTGGAGCCACCCGAGTTGCCGGAACGCCTAAGTCCGGGACAGGCAGCTCAATTGGCCGAGTTGATCGAGTACATGCACATTCGTCTCAGGCATCTACTGTCTTCGGTGAAAGAGGAGAAGAAAGGTGACCGAGTAACGCTGGATGTGCGCCAGTGGCAGAGCCTTGTGGATTTGCAGTCGCGTCTGGCCGAATACTTGCGATCGATTGGCGAACCGGACTCGCCGGGGGCCTGATGAGCGAATCCACCGTCGGCGAGTTGGGGGATCGATTCCCAGATGCACTTCCTCGGTAGGCCAAGGAGTAACCCATTGGACCTATCGGCATGCGATTCTATCTTCGCTACCCTTTCTTGAAAACCTCCCCCTGAACCGCTATATAGCCCTTTTTCGCCGCGCAGGCTCCTTCCTGTTCGCCGTGCGCGCAGATTGGTATATTGACGTATCGGTCTCAATAATACGACCTAGTTAGAATTTGAGGATAACGGCAGACGCAATGTGCGAGGAGTGTCACTCCTCGCGAGTTGCGAGGCCGAAGATGGTGCTCCATGAGGCGGCGAGTTGTGATCACGGGCGTCGGCTGCGTGACCCCACTGGGTGTGGAGGTCGACGAATTCTCGTGCCGTCTCACGCAAGGCCAGTCAGGGGTTGGCCCAATTTCGTTGTTCGATGCGTCGAGATTCCCGGTGCGGATCGCCGCCGAAGTCCGAAACTGGGACATGTCCGATGTTGGCGAAGACCAGACGCGTTGGCAGCGACACGCTCGCCAGACCCAGTTCGCCGTTGCCGCTGCATTGAAAGCCGCTCGGTCCGCGGGCTTGCAGGATGCCCACGTGGACCCGCAACGAGTCGGAGTTATCACGGGCTGTGGCGAGATTTTCCCCGAATTCTCGCAGTTCTGCCAACTAACCAGCACGGCAGTCGTGGGCGAACAATTTCAGATCGGACGGTTTGTGGATGAGGCGAATCATGTCTATCAGCACATGACAGACGAAGATTTGATTCTGGAGCCGGGCGCAGCGGCAGCCTGCATAGCCGGATTGTTTGATGCCCAAGGGCCGAATTCGAATTTCACCGCCGCCTGCGTTTCGTGCAGCAAGGCCATCGGGGAATCAACCGAAATCATCCGCCGCGGAGATGCGGACATAATGCTGGCCGGCGGCGCCCATAGCATGATCCATCCGTTTGGCGTTACCGGCTTCCATCGTCTTTCCACGCTCAGCACCCGTAACGACGAGCCCGAGAAGGCCGCGCGCCCGTTTGACCGCGAACGGGATGGATTCGTGATCGGCGAAGGCGGAGTGATGCTGGTACTGGAAGAGTTGGACTTGGCCCGTCGTCGTGGCGCGGAGATCTGGGCCGAAGTTGCGGGCTGGGGCGTCACTCATGACGCCTATCGCATCACTGACTTGGACCCCACGGGCCGTTCCGCCGTCAACGTGATTGCGCGGGCTTTGGACGATGCCCGGATGAACCCCGAGGACATCGACTACATCAACGCTCATGGCTCTGGCACGGCGATCAACGACAAGACCGAAACGCTTGCCGTCAAGAAAGCGTTTGGCGACCTCGCCTATCGCGTGCCAATATCCAGCACCAAGAGCATGACCGGGCATCTGACAACGGCTTGTGGTGCCATCGAATCGCTCGCGTGCCTGATCGCGATTCGCGATGGCGTTGCCCCGCCGACCATAAATTACGGAAATGCGGATCCCGAGTGCGATCTGGACTACGTGCCCAACACGGCTCGCGAGATTTCGTGCAACCGCGCGATGAGCAATACCTTCGGCTTCGGCGGGCAGAACGTCGTGTTGGTCCTTTCGCGATTCGACGGCTAACGCAAGCAGGCACTATAATGGAATATGATAGTTTGCGGGTTTGGCTCAAGAGGGCACGCGAAACAAAGGGCGCAATGCCGCTCTGTAGGAATCGTCCCGCCGTTGTTGCACTCCGATCTTGGATCGCTGGTTTCTGATGTCAACGTGGCCGCTGATCTCTGATTTCGCCCGTATGGTGCAAAATCCTCAGGTCGCCTTTCGGGCACCCGAGTTGAAGCAATGCACTGTGGAGATGAACCATCTCGGCCAGCCTAAGGCGCGCAGTGGCAATTTTGCTACCGTTTATCGCGGATTCCAGGCTGACGGCACAAGCTTCGCCATCCGGATATTCAACCGTCGCCAGGACGAGCGACTGGAGCATTACCGTACGGTCAGCGAGTACCTGGACCAGCGGGTCGTATCCAGCATCGTCAAGTTCGACTATGACGAACGCGGCATTCGATCGGCCGGTGACGGCAAGCTCTATCCGTTGCTGACGATGGATTGGGTCCCGGGCATCACGCTGTTCGAATGGGTTCGAGATCGCAGCCGCGAAGGCTATGCCGAGGCCCTGGGAATCGCGGCCGATGTTTGGCTGCACTTGGTGCGCGAACTGATCGAACAGGAAGTTGTGCATGGCGACCTGTCGCACGGCAATGTCATGGTCTCGCCGGAAGGCCATTTCAAACTGGTCGACTACGATTGCATGTGCGTGCCGTCGTTGACTGGACGCCGCAACCTGGAAACCGGACTTCCTCCCTACCAGCACCCAGGGCGCAATGCCAATACGATTTTGTTTCCGGGGCTGGATAATTTCTCGTCGCTTCTGATCTACGTTGCCCTTAGAGCCTTGGCCGCTGCGCCGCAACTTTGGATCACGCACGTCGATCAAACGGAATACGACAAGATTCTGTTCCGACCGCAGGATTTCGAAAGTCCGGCCACATCGGCGTTGTACCGCGACCTGATGAATTCGCCTGACGAGCAGGTGCGTGACTTGGTTCACTACCTGTTCGAATTAGCCCGATACGACATCCACGACATTCCGCCGGTGGATGAAGTGCTGCTGTGGTGCGAATCGGTCGAGAGTCTGGTCAGTGCGCAGGAGTGGGACAAGGTCGTCCAGTTGGTCGAGCGTATGGGGCCGGGCGAACAGATCGCTCCGGATTTGCAGCCGTACGTTCAGGAGGCCCAGCAGCGGGTCTCGTGCCGAAAGGCCGTCGATGAGGCCTTGGCCGAAGGCAACGAAGAGCGTGTCGAGATGCTTTATGCCACAGGATTGCTGCATAATTACCCGGCGGCGGCGCATCTGGTAGACCAGGCTAGCTGTGCCGGGCAAGTCAGGCCCGTTCTGCGGCTGCTGCAATCGGCCAAACAGTTGCAGGCGTGGGACAAGCTGAAAGCCACGTGGCTGGCCAACCAACAGTTGCTGTCCGGCCGGCCAAGCGCCCAGCCTTACGAACCGGACGTCCAGAAGCTTCTGACCGTCGACCGAATTCGCGAGTTGTTGGCTTCGCCGCAAGTGGACAATCGCGAACTGTTGGAAGCATGGAACCACCTGCAGAAGATGGGCGGGCACCCAACGGCCGAGCCGTATCGCCAGCAAGTCGAGAGAAGCCTGGTCCAGCGTGAGAGCATGACGAAGCTGCAAGAGTTGCTGCTCGCAGCGCCCAAAACTCCAGCACTGTCACACGACAAGAAGATCGTCGCCAGTGGTTCGCCCGAAGCGTTCCAGGCGATGGACAAGTCCTCCCCGCTGGTACAGCAGTACCTGGCAGCCCAGAAGCGGTTGCAGTACGTCAGGAAAGTCCACGAACTGGAGAAGAAAGGGACGGTCGAGGGCGAGACTTTTATCGCTGGTGTAATGGAACACCTGCCCAACTCGTATCACGAAGGTCTCGCCCGGCGATCTCAGCAGGCACGCAAACGATTGTACATCTATCGCGAATTGACCCGTGCGGTCGAGGAGCCGTGTTCCGAAATCCAAGTCGTTGAAACTTGGGAGAAGCTCGGCAAGATTCGAGGCCGTGTCCTAGCGTCGGACGAAGTTCGCGAGCGCGCCCAGTTAGCCGCAGCTCGCGCACCGCTGATTCGGCAGTTGCAGGCCATTCCCGAGACTGCGGACGAAGCAGAACAGGAACGCCGGGTGCTCGAGGTGTGGGATGAAACGCTGTTGAGCGACTGCCACGACGCGTCGGCGTGGCGGCATATCTACAATCGCGTGCGTGCCGGTCGCCAGACGCTCGAAATGATCACTGCCGCCATCGAGGCAGGCAACCTGGCCGAGGTGGAACGCCTGCTGGCCGAACCGTGCATGCAGGGTCAGCAGTTGCCGCCCGAACTGGCCGGCACGCTGAAGGAATTGCAGGCCAAAGCTCAGAAGGCCGTGGCGGTCAAGCGTCAGGCAATCGTCAACACATTCATGGAGAACGATCGGACTGCTTTTGTGGAATTGTTCGACGCGACGCTGATCGGCGACATCTGCGGCCAGTTTCGCCATCACCAGCCCGTCGTCAGCCAGTGGGTCGAGTCGGAGATTCTGCCGGTATCGCGTGTTGGCTTGGCGGCGGATCCAGGGAATGCGGTTGTGCGAGACGAAGCGGGCAACTTGACGATCAAGTGGACGTGGCCGGCGCCTAATGTCAGCAACGAGTGCCGTTTGCTGATCTGCCAGAACCGGCCTCCGGCCAGCGCACTGCCCGAAGACATCAAGGCCCAATACGCAGTGGCCATCCAACGCCACGAGTGGAACGAGACAACCGGTCATCAGGTTGCGCCGGACCCCGAGTGGGACCGCAGCGGTGTGTACGTCATAGCCGTGATCGACTTGGGTTTTCAGGTGTTTTACAGCGAACCGCTTCCGGTCGGACACATCCAGCCGATCGAAGTCAAGCAACAACGACGATGGGGGCTGTTCCGGTCCCGCAGGGCCGAAAAAGTGGCTAAGCCAGGCGAAGATGCGGAGGAATCGGAAGAAACCGAAGAAGCTGAAAAGGCCGAACAGGCAGACGAGCAGCAGGAGACGACGGCCGCGATAGATGAACCGGTTGAGGAGAAGGAATAGGGAAGGGTGTCGGGTGTCAGGTGTCGGGTGTCGGGAAGAGGGGAGACCCAGTTGGGCGGCGAAACTGGAAACTGGAAACCCGACACCCGACACCCGACACCCGAAACCTGACACCCGCCACCCTTCCTCACTTGCCGTCCGGCATCTTTCGGCCGATAATCACGTCTTGCGTGATGACAGGCCAGCCGCCTGGCCTTCCGCTTCTATCTCGGAGCGGCTCTCAAGACCGTAGAGGGGTGTGACTTGCCGTACCAACGAGAAATCAGCCGCGACCATAAGGCGTGCATTCTGTTTTTGCTGGATCAATCGTACTCGATGGTTGAACCGCTAGGCGGTTCAGCAAACCGCAAGTGCGACGAACTGGCCAACGCGGTCAATTCCTGGCTGTATAACATGTCGATTCGCGCTTCGGGTGATGAAGGCATTCGCGATTACATGGACGTGGGCCTGATCGGCTACCGCACAGATCAGCAGGCCAATCCGATCATCCAGCCCGCGGTGGTCGGCCCACTGGCCGGCCAGCAACTCGTGTCGGTCACGGACATCGGCAACTGTCCGGCGCGTATCGATTCGGTCGTGCAGCGGATCCAGGACGAAGAAACGGGGGAGATGATCGAGTTCCCCTCGGAGAGCCCAATCTGGATCGATCCGGTGGCCGAAGGCAGTACGCCCATGTGCCATGTGCTGTACCAAGCCTATCAGATTCTTACTCAATGGATCGGGCAGCATCCGGAGAGCTTTCCGCCCATTGTAATTCACATTTCCGATGGCGAATCGCAAGACGGCGATCCGATACCCTACGCGGACGCCGTCAGAAACCTGGCTACCAACGATGGCAATGTGCTGCTGTTCAATTGCCATCTTTCGATGATGCAAGCCCAACAAGCCCTGTTTCCGTCCATGCCCGACGGTTTGCCCGACGAATTGGCGAAAGTCCTGTTCAATATGTCCAGCGTGCTGCCGGAACCGTTCTACCGGAATGCGGTTGCCGAAGGAATTCAACTCGAACCGGGCGCGCGGGGCATGGCTTTCAACGCCGACATGGTGGTCCTGGTCAAGTTCCTTGACATGGGAACCCGTGCCGCCGTGCAACTGCGATAGACGAGGAAACGACGCTTCGTCATGTTTTTCCAGCATCGAGTTTTTTGGTTGCCCAAGGATGTTCAGGACCCGAACGGCTATGAAGACGCGTTTCACGTCGATGCCGATCGGGGCGTAGCCGCCGTCTGCGACGGTGTTTCCACCTCGCTGTACTCCGGACGGTGGGCGGGAATCCTCGCGCACGGTGTGGTGGCGGACACGCCGAACGTGAACGATCCGGCGGCAATGGAGGCATGGCTGAAGCGGCACCGCGACGCCTGGTCGGCAGCGATTGACGAAAACTCGCTGGCGTGGCACCAGAAACCTAAACTCCTGGACGGCGCCGCCTCGACGCTTCTGTGGGTCGAAGTGACGACCACGGGCACCGACGACGGAGTGGCCAGGCCGTACCAAGTCCGCTCGTACTCGATCGGCGACTGCTGCCTGTTTCACGTTCGCGGCGGACAAGTGTTGCAGACTTTTCCCTTGCAAGAAAGCGAGCGTTTCGAAGACAACCCGCAGGTTATTCGGAGCGTTTTCAAACGAGCTGACGTCGTCGCCTTCGAGGCCATGGAGACCCAATGCAATCCGGGCGACCTGCTGGTGCTGTGTAGCGATGCGGTGGCGGCCTGGACGATGCGCCAGTTGGAGGCCGGATCCCAATTGGATTGGAATTCGTACTGGCAAATGTCCCATGAAGATTGGCAAGCTTGGCTGACGAGTCTGCGGCAGGACAATCAGATTCGGTATGACGATTCTACGGCGATTCTGCTCCTCATCGGAGCAGGCGAATCCCCATCGCCTGCCGGGCCGCCGGCTGAAGACGACTCGCTGCTGGACACTGCCGAGGCCAAGGTTCGGGGTGCATTCAAATCCCTCAAAGGAACTCTCCGGAAGGGTTTGCGAGAGCTCTCCGACAGCAAATGGCTGTCCGAACGCGACAAGAAATGAGTACAAGTGGCCGCTGGACGCGTTTCAGAGGGAGGTGTCGGGTAAGAGGTAGGGGCCTGCATTAAACTACGCATCTTGAATCCCGACACCCGAAACCTGACACCCGAACACCCACAACGTCCGCCGGACGTTCGACTTGATGTTAGTGTTTGTGCGCATTAGACTTACAGTATCGTCGAGGTCTCCCCATTTCTCCTTTGTGCTTGGGGACGTGACTGAGCAAGGAAAACGATTTTCTCTACTCAAATCGTGGTTTCCGCATCGTCGTGGCGATGTTCGACTGGCGATTTGAAGGGGCGGTGAACAATCATGGCTACACCTCTTTTCTGCGTTGATCTCTCGGAGGACGCCCGGGATTACCGGCACACGGCCTTGGAACCGGGATTGCCTCTGCTGGACCGCCAGCACGTGAACTTTCAAATCCTCCGCAAGTGGCTGGGCGACTACATCGCCGAACCCGAGTGGCGCAACGAGGACGTGGTCGCCTTCTACATGTCAGAAGAGGAACGAGGGCGATTGGAGGACGTCGACTGCCAACCGGTGACCAGAGGCGAGTTGGAGAAGAAGTTCGCCGACGATCTGGAATCCATCCGCGTGAAGATCAAAAAGATCAGACCGGAATCGTCGACCGAGCAGATGGTGCATCGGATCCTCAAGAAAAACATCGCCGAGCAGGCCAACGACCTGGAAAACAGCGACTTCGATTCCTACTTCTTCAAATGCCGTGCGAACAATGAAGACTGGCGGCTGATCTGGTGCTGCGGCTTTCAGCGATCCGATTTGGAGCCGTTGAAAGCCAAGCTGTGGCACACGCCCGATGGCGACTTTCTGGGCGTCCGACCACCGTTGCAGGGCGGCCGAGTCAAGAAGCGTAAGCGGACCGGACTCGGGGTACTGGCTTCGCCGTGGCTTGCCATCGCGTTGATTCTGCTGTTGGCGGCGTTCCTGGCTGCCACCTGGCCGAAACTGGTCGTCACACCCAACGATTTGACAGTGCCGCTGGGCAGCCGTATCGAATTCAAGGTCGACGACCATCGTTGGTACTTCTTCAAGGACGACGTCACGCCGCGGGCGTTGGCCCAGTCGAACGACCCGCGCATCGTCGAATTCGATCGGCACGGTGCGGTGGCCAACGCCATGGACATAGGCCAAACCTATGTGTCGTTCCGTGTTGGTAGCAAGATCATCGACGCGCTGGTCAAGGTCACCGAAGCGGCGCCGCCCGATTCGCTGGTGATCGAACCAACCGACAACGTGAAAGTTCCTATCGGTGCAACCAGGAACCTGAAAGCCATTGGCCACTATGCCGATGGAAGCAAGGTGGACTTGACGACCCAGGTCTCGTGGTCGGAGCAGGACGACAGCGATCTGTTGGTATTCGGCGAGGAGGATAAAGGCCTGATCCAGGGCGACGGAGTGGGCACGACCAAGGTCTTCGCCGAATACCCGATTCCGCGGGACGACGACACCTATGCCAAGACTTCGATCGGCGTGCAAGTGGTCCAAGCCGAATTCACGTCGCTGCGTGTCGCGCTTCAGCCGGGAACGTTCGCTGTGGGGCAAAGCAGCCGCGTCGAGGTTTTCGGCGTCGACAAGAGCGGCGAAGAGCACTCGCTGACCGGATCTTCGTTGCTGTCGTATAAGGTCCAGCCAACAACGGCAGCCGATGTGGAAGGCACGTATTTGGTGGGAGCCACCGAGGGCAGCGGCGAGGTGCAGATTACCTACGCCGATATGGCCAAGAACGCGGCGTTCACGGTCGACGGGCGCATGCTGTCGGAGGATGTGTTCCTCGTGTCACCCACCAAGATTGATAACGCTATCGTCCACGAACTGATTCCATTGAACGTGACTACCGGTACGGACGAACCGATCAAAGCCGTTACAGCCAACGGGGAGGTCGTGGATGTCTTCCGCACCGAAGACGAAAACGCGGGCTACGAAGTCTGGCTGGCAGCCCGGGGGCTTGGCCAGACGGAGGTCACCGTCTCGCAGGGCAGCAAATCGGCCGTGGTCAACGTGACGGTTGTCGAGGGATCGATCGCGAGCATGCAATTCAATCCTCCGGTATACAGCCTGAGGGTCGGCCAGGCGGAGACCGCCGGTCTTGAGGGCACGACCGATAAACAGCGGCTGATCAAAGTCGTTCCCGATGCCGTGGTTTGGGAAAGGCAGCCGCGCGTGGAAAACGTCCAGGTGGACAAGGCGACGCTCCGCATGGACCCGCTGGAAGCCACGGAAGTGGTCCAGGACATGCAGGTTCGCTTGGTCAGCACGGATCTGCTCGCCGACGCGACGGTTACAGTCAGCGGGGGGCTCACCAGTATCGCGATGTTGGACGAGGGCTTTGGCGTGCATCCGCCCATATCGAGGGCGGGGACAAGGATCACCGATGGCCTGCTACTCGATCCAGGTCGCGGAGGACTGATCATCGACGAAGGCAACCCCTTCGGGCTCTTCGGAGAGATTCCAAAAGGTGCTCGCGTTGTCGAGCACAACGGGATCCGATTGGATGGCATGAGCGAAGCCGACCTGTTGGCCTACTTTGGTAATAACCGTATCGGCGACGGCGACTTCATACGTTACATGGGGGACGATGGCTTGCTGGTCGGCTCTATGCTGGGCGATGGCGGCGTCGGCGCGCTCATCGACTTTAAAGTGCTGGATATCGCCGCGGCAGATGTGAAGCCGGAGAGCTTCACTGCCGAGTTGCGATTGTATCTGAGGCAAGCCGGGAATTACCGATTGACGGACGCAGCTTTCACACCGCTGAGCGAATGGAATGCTCACACATCGGACGCCACGCCGCTGGTGATCACTCCGTCACTTGCCCGAAATGCCGATGACGACTACGAACTGTATTACGAGCGGCAAATCGCCGATCAGACCAAACGGTTCCAGATCTCGTTCAATCTCGGACGATTGGCGCAACGAGTCGTCGAGACGGTTGATGTGGCCCCGGTCCTCAATACAGGGCCCGATATCATTGTCGACCCAAGGCCCGATCCCGTCATTGTGGACGACAACGGCGGCGGAAGAAAGGTCATCAGGAAGACCACCAGAATACGGCGCTCGGGCGACGGAGCGTCGGTCATCCGTTCGGGCGGCGACACCGTGGTTGTGTCGGATGGCGGCACTGGCACAAGAGTGGTTTCTCCCTCAGGCACAGGTACAAGAGTGGTTTCGGCGCCGGGATCGTCCGTAGCCGGCTCGCCGGGCTCCGGTTCGCCATCACCGGGATCGCCGTCCCCTGGCTCGCCTTCACCGGGAACGCCGTCTCCCAACTCGCCATCGCCCGCATCACCATCGCCTTCCCCATCACCGGCATCACCATCGCCGCCCTCACCGTCGCCCAGTTCGCCATCACCGGCATCCCCTTCGCCGGCACCAGCCAAGCCGGCGTCACCAAATCCGAAGCCGTCGCCGGCTCCGGCGAGTCCGTCACCGGCAGACCCGAAGCCGAGCCCCGCGCCAGCCTCGCCGTCACCGAAGCCGCAGGGGTCCGACACGCGAGCTCCAGCCGCGCCAGCCAAACCCACGCCAGCCAAACCCACGCCTGCTTCGCCTGCACTGGCAAAGCCGACGCCGTCGGGTTCGGATACACGAGCGCCGTCGCCTTTCCGCCCGCGGACGCCGGCCGGGACCGAGGGCCAGCCGGCTTCGGCCTACGGGAACCCGGTGCCCGCCGGATCGGGAACGCGAACGGCCGGGACACCCGCGGCCGGTCGAATAACCGGTGCCGCCGCCGGCGCTGCCAAGACCATGCCGCCCACATACACGGGCCGCGAGCCATCAAAGACCACGTCAAAAGACGGCGACAAGGAGAAAAACCCGCTCCTGGAGGCTTTGGAGCGGTTCCGCCAGGATCGCAAGAAGCTCGAAAACATCACCGGCAAAGGCCGGGTACCCGTGATCAAGTCCAGCAAGGACGACGACTGAGACATTTCTAGCGGCATTGTCCGCAACCAGCATGGCTCGTTTAACCGCAAGCCGGAGGCGTGCGCGTAGGCTAGGGGCCCGCACGCCTCCGGAGACTGCTGAAATGCTAGCGGAAACCAAAGTGGGGTAAGCTTCCAGCTTGCGGACCTTGTGCATTGTTGATCCCCACGTTTTCCTTGCCTACGTATTTGGCAAGCTGGAAGCTTACCCCACGACTTATTCAGCAGTCTCCTCCGGCTTGCGGCTAAACGAGCAAATGCGCCAATTCTCGCGAATCCACCACAAGCTCCCCTCCTTCCCCGCATTGCCTGCGTGATGCGGGGAAGAGCCTGTCTAGGGGGATTGCTGACGCGGTACCGCGTAGTGCAAAATCTGGGTTGCGGATGCACTTCGGTATTTGGCACACCGCAGAATGTCGTAGAATATGATATTATTCTTGACAAGACCGTGTTTTTCTCCAACCGCAAGACAGGGAGATAAACTGCCGTGGGTTTTCCAGACGATCGCGACCGTCGAATCATTCGAGTGGCGGAAGAAACGGAGAATTTCGCTACCGATTTGGCGCATTGGGTCAACGAACACAACGAAAATCGGATCCAGCAGGACCTGTTGCCCGTCCCGACCAGCGACGAATTCGAACTGACTCGGCTGCGGCGATTGGCGTCCAACCTGTTCAGTTCGGCAAAAGTGCCCGTCGCAGCGGCGGTATACGGCCCGTCGCAGGTAGGCAAGAGCCTGTTCGTCGGGCGCGTTTTGATCGCCAGCAGCGATGACTACAGCCCGCTGGGACGGGACGAACAAAGCGGACCGCCGGCCTACTATCAGCATTTGTCCTTCGACACTGACCTGAACCCCCAAAGTGGTTCAAACGAAGCGACCGCACTGGTGACTCGGTTCACAACCAAGGACCGCATCGCCGCCAACGTGTCGGCGGAATACCCGGTGATGGTCCGGGCGTTGACCCGGGCGCAATGGCTTCGAGTGGTGGCCCGCGGATTCAGCGGGGAATGCCAGACGGCTGAACGCAACTGGACCCAGGATCAGATGGAGGACCTGTTCGACGAGGTCAGTACACGGTACTCGTACACCGAAGTCGACCGGCGCTGGCGGATCGACCTGATCGACGCCTACGCCTACATGCGTGTCTGCGATCGCCGCGGCTTCCAATCTAAAGAGTCGGTCCTGAACGGTCTGTTGAATCGGTATCCGCTGACCGAAGACGGCTACATTGCCATCGCCGCCAACATGTTCTGGGACAATTGGTCCGACCTGACCACCTTGTTTATTCGGATCAACAACTTCCTTGAGAGCATCCATAGCGAAGACCACGACCCGGCGATCCTCACTCACTGGGCCGGGGTGCGTTTCCTGTTGGACAGCCAACGTGCCAAAGTTCACGATCGCCGCAATTCGCGTTGCTTCAAGCGAGTGGACTGGGAGGACTTTCGGCTGGTGGAACGGGAAGGTTGGCACGTATTGGAATACGACGAAGGCCGCGGCGGCGGGAACCTGGATTTGGAGACGATCCAGGCATCGATGCTCGAGATGGTCATGCCGTGCCTGCCGCACCGCTTGAACGAAGACTGGCGGAAATGCATCGAAATGATCGACATTTTGGACGTTCCCGGCATGCGAGCCGGCCGTCAAGGCGCCGAACAAGGTAAACGTCAGAGTGCCGAATTGCCCGAAGAGCAGATGGAAATCGTCAAACGCGGCAAGGTCGCGTACCTGTTCGAGCGCTACACCGAAGAGATGCTGATCCAAACGCTGCTGTTGCTGGCCCGCGGTGGAAACCTGGAAGTGACAGCCCAGATGAAGTACCACATCGACAAGTGGGGTCGGGCGCGTTATGGCGACGACATTTGGCCCACCAAGGTTCGCGACAAGCTGCCGGCGTTGTTCCTCGGCGTCACGGGCATCGACGAAGAATTCCGCAACCGCGACGAGTATGCCGATGCGATGCTGTACAACGCGCGTCTGGCGCAAGTGGCCGATGCGTTGGCCGAGGTGATGACGGACTTCGGTGGCGCCGGCAAGTCCTTCAACAACGTCTACCCCTTGCGCTACCCCGGCACCTGGGACGCGGATCGAGAGGCGCAAGAAAAAGAGGGCGCGGATAAGTGGAAGAAAGCCGGCGAAGCATTTTTGAAGTCCAGTATGGTCCAAACATACGTTTCCGATGCGGAAACGAAGTGGGAGCGGGCCATGACCGACGGCGACGGCGGGCTGTCGTTGATCAGTCAGGCATGGCGCGAGGTGACCACCGCCCACAAGAAACAGGAGCAGCTTGAAAACGCCATCAAAGAGGTCCGTAGCCGCTTGATGCAGTTGGCGAAAAGCTGGGTGGTCAACGCCGATTCGAACATCGACCGCGAGCAACGCAGGACTTGCGCCGAGCGGGTCATCGATTGGCTGAAATCCAATCCACAGGCCATTTACGACCGCGTGCAAGTAATGGAACAGACGCTCGGCTTCGAGGACGGCGATCAATATGTGCTTTCGGATTTCGCCGACATCCCGGCTCGCACCAGCGTCGGTAGGCCCGAGCCCATGGAGCGTCGCTTCCCCAAACGGCTGCAAGAGTATCTTCACGAGTGGGCGACGATCACCACGTTGGAACGGTGGGAAGAAAACACCAAGGCCAATCCGCAAGGCGGCCCGTGGCTGGGAACCGAGGACTTTGGCCAGTTGACACGATACATGCGCGACGCACTGTGCGCAGGCGAGACGTTCGACGACATCCAGGGCCAGCTTATGAAGGTCGTCAATTTGAAACTGCGCGACGAAGCCGCCAAACGTCGGGCTCGCCGGAAATACGTCAGCATCATGATGAACGATTACGTCATGAATCCCGGGCCGAGCGGCGAGAAGATCGAAGAGGCCGAAGAGGCGGATCCTGAAGACTTCGGCTTGATGTCCAATTTCGTCACTCGCTGGGTCAGCCGCCTGCCGGAATTCCTGGCGTCCGGCGCAGGCGTCGAGGTTCGAGTCCCCGCCGGGAACGCGGAATTGGCTGTGATCATCGAAAAGTATTCCAGTTCGTAGTAGGGATAGGCCACAGACTGACGTGGCCGGAGACAGTTGGAAGATTCTGGTTACTTGAGAGTAGCGAAAGACTTTCATGCACATTCTGTTTGCCAACACCGGAGTACAGATCGTCTGCATACCGCTTCAATCCGGACGTCGTTACACGACGGCCCAAATCGGCTACGGCTGGCAGAAATGCCTCTGTAAGCCGGAGGGAGCAGAAGAGGACGACGACGACGAGGAAGAAGAAACCGAAGTGGACGTCTACCCGTACATCCAGTGGCAGATTGTCCAGGCGCACGTCAGCAGGCTGTTTTTGGCCGTTGACACCAGTCTGGGTGATCCGGAACTCGGGTATTTCTGCGATCCAACGTCCTTGGCCGGGGATTTCCACGTCACTTTGTCCAACGTCTTGGATCGCAGCAACCAAGTGATGCAAGGCTTTCCGGACGTCGAACTGTGCCTGCGCGCCGCGACGGCCACCGCCGGCGAAGCCAAGCCGGTACATATGGTGGTCGACTTCGGCAACAGCCGCACCGGCGCCCTGCTGGTGGAGATGGCAGGCGAGGTCTCGCAATCGGCCGAAATGCTGCCGTTCGAACTGTCCAACCGCTACAGTCTCGAGTATTTCGACGACGAAGGCGAACAGATCAGTAAGCCCGAAACTCGATGGTTTGCCTCCAGAACCCGGTGGGCCAACACTCCGTACCCCGACCCGCCGGAAATGGCGAAGAAGGACTTCTATCGAGAGACGAAGAAGACCCTGTTCGGCAAGAAGCAGGTAAAACGCGAGCGAGAAACCTACGTGCGGCCGACCTTGTTCGACGACTGGTCCATGTGCCGCATGGGGCGCGAGGTCGACGACATCGGCCAGATCATGCATGCCAAAGGCGATTTCCGCACGACCGTCAGTTCCCCGAAACGCTATCTCTGGGCTGCCGACGATAGTTGGCTGGAAGGCGCCTTCTGGTACATGGCCGATCCGCACGACCGGGATGGGACCAATGAGTTCGCCGCCAAGCTGCACGGGCCGCTGCTGAAGTTCATCCACGAGGACGACCGCGACTTCCTGATCGAGAAAGACGATCCTCCAGAGGAAGCCTTCGCTCAGATGGTGCCGACCAAGCCGGTGCATCCGCCACGCTCGATGATGACCACGGCGATCTACGAACTGCTCTGCCAGGCATACGGCTACATCAATTCCTTGGGTTACAGAAGAAACACGGACGACTCGGCCCGCAGCCGCGAGATCCACAGCCTGACGATGACGTTCCCCAGCGGCATGTTCCAGGACGAGAAGGAACGCTTCGTCAAACAGTGCCAGAAAGCGATCAACATCTTCAGCCGCACGCTGGGCAAACATCAACGCGTCACGCCGCAGTTGACGTTCAGCATCGACGAAGCCAGCGCCGTTCATTTGACCTACATCTGGGCCGAACTGCGTATGCTGGGGCAGGACCCTAGATTGTGGTTTGCCGCGCTGGCTCGCGACCACTCCGGCGCTAAAGGTAACCCGTGGGCCGACGAGGATGATATGCCGGCCGGTGTCGCCGGTGGCGGCGCGAAGCCAGCCGGACGGCGCCGAAGCACGGCCCGACCGGGCCGCCCCGCTCGTCCCGGCCGCGGCGGCCCACAGCAACAGGAGGAGGAGCCGGAGGAAGAAACCAAACGCAAAGAATTGCGTATTGCCTGCATCGACATCGGCGGCGGCACGACCGATATGATGATCGCCAGCTACCTGTACCAGCCCGGAATCGACGACACGATCCACGGCAAGATCCTGCACCAGGACGGTGTGTCGATCGCTGGCGACCAACTCGTCAAACGCCTGCTGGAGCGTGTCATTGTTCCCAAGTTCGCCGACGCCATCGGCATGGAAGAAGAGGACGTCCAACTGCTATTCGGCCCGCGCGTTCCCAAGAACCGTGGTTTCAGTTCCCAACGCATCGACTGGGTCAACCGCATGTACGTTCCGTTGGCCGAATCCTACTTGCAGGCGGCGGTGGACGAGGTCGAGGAGCAGGAGGGCGATGAAGAGCCGTTCGAGATCAGCCACACCGATCCGGAACTGGTCGATCCGGCTGTGATCGAATCGCTGGAACAAGTCTGCAACAAACAACGAGGCCCCGGCTACTACGATCTGAATCAGGAACTCGGCCTGAGGTTCGAAAAACCGGTCTTTGAAGACGTCGTCCATGAAGTGTTCGACGACTTGCTCTTTGACTTCTGCACGCGCATCGCGGAGTACCAGGCGGACGTCGTTCTACTGGCCGGCCAACCGTCCAAACTGGGCTATCTCCAAGACCTGGTGCGCAAGTACCTGCCGTTGCCCGCCTCGCGCATCATAGCGATGTTTAACCACTATGCCGGCAACTGGTACCCGTACCAGGACGTCAAGGGCAACAAACCCGGGTTGATCGTCGATCCGAAAAGCGCCGTGGTGGTGGGCGCAGGGATCGAGTTCATGGCGCGGAACGGCATGCTGCCCCAGTTCCGGTTTTCGATGGAAGGCAAGGACAAGGAGAACACGTATTTCTGGGGCGTGATGACCGAGGCGACTTCGACGATCCGAGATGAACGAATCCTGTTCTATCCCATCGAGGAAGAAGGTACCAAGGACGAGTGGACGGAGTTCACCACGACGGCCTTGCGGGCCGTCATCGGCCGCAAGATGACCGGCGACGAATACGCCCAGGCAACGCCCATTTATGTGCTGAAGATGGAGACGCAGGACAGGATCGGCCAGACGGAAATCACGGTTCGCATCCGCCGCGTTTCGTCGGACGACGAGACCGTCGAGCATCTGGAAGTGGATTCCATCATGGGCACCGTGGCCGGACAGCCCGCGGTGCAAGACGAAAACGTTTTCTTCACATGGCGAACGTTGGCCGACGAAAGCTACTTCCTGGACACCGGCGGATTGGACAATATCGAGATCGGAAACCGTTAGGGCATTTTGCGTAGCGGAGCCCTAATATCAGACAATGCCTTGTTCCCAAGCTCCGGCTTGGGAACTCACTTTTTTGTGAAGCTCTGCTTCACGCGTTGGGCAACTCAGGTTCCTGCTGACGCCGTCCCCAGGTGGGAGCTTGTAAGCGAGAGGTCAACGTCATAGAAGCCGAGGAACGAATGAACGCCGAATCTGAAGATCGAAGTGAATCCGGCAAGAAGACCGGATCGCCTTCCCTGGCCGAGATCATCGACGTAGTTCGGCCGCACGTCGAGAAGATCGAGGAGGGTTTCAAAGCGATCCGCATTACGTTGGATGCACTGTCGGAGCACGTGGGCGGTGCGGCGGCTTCTCCGCCCGCGGAAGAGGCGGTCGATGAGACTCCCGAACCGCCGGCAGCGAAACCGACTGCTGACGACGATCCTGCCCCGTCGACTGCACCGCCGGCCAAGGAGCCCAAGGCTGCTCCGGTCGAAACCGCGCCCGTCGTAGCCGCCCGACCAACGCCGGTCGAACCTCCTCCCGCCCAACCGGTGCCCGCGCCCATCGCGATTCCTGTGACCGGAGGCGGCGATGGTGGCAACTGGAGTCAGATCATCTTCGGCGAGTATCTGACCGTCGATCCTTCAATCTCGCATCTGAGCGGAACACTGCTGGCCGATGTCCACGTAGGCGACAATGACGCGGTCGGGCTGATGGGGCATCTGCTGGATTTCCGCTCGGCCACCGGCGAACGCAAACCGCGAATGCTGAAAGACGTCGGCGAAGCATTCTACCGCTGGAAGCCGACTGATGACACTACGCTGCGCGATGCGTTGATCGTGTGGATTCACGCGCAACTGGACGCCGTCGGCATCAACAACCGCATCGAAATCGTTCAAGTCGGCGATCGCTACGACATGCAGCGACACAATGCCAAGGAGCGAGGCATCGAGGTGGGTGACGTGTACGGCTGGATCGTGTTGAGGGAGAATGGCAAGGTTTACTCGAAAGCGAGCGTGTCCGTCAGGTAGTACACAGCGGCCGTGTTCACGCACGCTGCAACAATCGAACGCTCGTCCAACGAAAACAACTGAGGAACAAGAAATCGAAGGCAGGCAACACCTGCTGCAGACAGAACGGACCCGGATCCATGCTGAAGACTTTTGTATGCGCGAACTGTGGAGTGGAAGTCCGCCGGCCAACGCCACCGCTCAGTTGCCAGTCGTGCGGACAGCAGCGTATCGGGCTGTTTCGCGAGAAACCAGCCGACAGCGCACCGCCTGCCGCCGCACCCGGGCAGCCTGGGTCGGCAATCGGCGCACCACCGCCGCCCGGCGGCATGACACCACCTTCGGCCCCGGCGGTCCAAGGCTCTCCGCCGCCACCGGGTGCACCGGCTCCCGCCCAGCCCGTGGTTCCCGCGCCGATTCAGCCGGCACCGATTCCTCCAGCCGCGCCGATAAGTCCAGTCCAGCCGGTCGGACCCGCCGAGCCTGTCGCACCTGTGTCTGTCCCATCCACGCCTCCGGCGGCGCCTCAGCCTGCCGCTCCGACCCCACCGGCTCCAGTGACGCCAGTCGCTCCGGCAGCCCCAGTTCCTCCTCCGCCCGAACCAGTGCAGCCTGCGGCGCCCTCTCCTCCGGCGGTGACGGTCACACCAGCGCCAGTTGCCCCACCGGCGCCCGAAGCGGTGGCACCAGCGCCTGCACCTCCCGAGTCGATTGCACCGACATCGGTCCAGCCGACGCCGCCAACTCCAGAACCTGTCACTGCGACACCCGTACCCGTCGCACCCCCGCCGGAACCGATAGCGCCCGTCGAACCGATCGTCCCGCCGACGCCTGCCGCGCCCTCCGAGCCTAAACCAGTCGCCAGGCCCGCTCCGCGCGGGCCTGCTCCGGAGCCTCCCAAGGTTCCCGCATTCGAACCGCCGCCTGACGAAGAGGCTGCTGCACCGCCACCGCAGCCTGAATTCGCGCGACCCGTTGCGCCCGCTCCTGAACCTGCACAGGCACCTCCACCGGAACCCACGGCGGTGCCCCAACAACCGGCAGCAGCCGAACCGGCAGCCCGTGCACCAGCCTCGCCCAAGCCGAAACCCGCGTCCGAGAAGAAGGTTCCGGGCAAGGTGATGTGGCAGTTTCCCAAGCAGATTCCGGGACAAGCATATTCGACCTCGCCGATCCGCAGTTGTCCGGTATCCTTCGGAAAAACTCGGTTCGCCGTCTGTTTCGGCAACACGTTGATTGGGTTGGATTGGAAGACGACGGGCCTTGAGAAGATGTGGGAATGCGATGTCGGCGGTCACGTGCCCGCATCGCCGGTGCTGGGAGGCGACGGTCTGATACGCGTGCATTCGGGAGACGCTTGGCTGCACTGCATCGACCAGGACGGCTGCCGCGTCTGGGAACCCGTGCCGGTGGGCGAGCCGCTGGGATGGGCCTCGCCGATCGTTGATAGTGACAACAACACGTACATTTCCGGATACGGCGGAGGAATCTTCAAGGTTTCGCCCAGGGGAGACTTCAGGAACGTTCCGTATTTCCGAACTCGACAGAAGTTCGACTCGACCGGCCTGGTCACTCGTGGCGTATTGTACATCGGCTGCGAAGATGCTTTCGTCTACGCAATCCAATTAAGTGATCGCGAGGGCAAATGCATTTGGGACCACTTGCAGGACTTGGGAAAAACCGAATGGTTCATCAACTCGGCACCGGCCCTGGCTCCGGATACCACGTTGGTGGTGGCTGGCCGTGACGAGAACTTGTACGGCTTTCACTTAGACGGAAAACAAGCCTGGAAGCTGTATATTCCCGGCCAGATGCTGGCCTCGCCGGTAGTCTCCGCCAATGGTGATATCTTCGTCGGGCTTAGCATCGTCAAGGCCACCAAGAAGGACAAAGGCAAACTGGTATGCGTCGATGGCGAAACGCACAAGGTTCGATGGGAATACGAAGCAAAAGGACCGGTTGAATCAACCGCCGTAATAGGTGATGACCAAATAGTTTATTTTGGAGACAACGGCGGCTACATTCATGCCGTCCGAGGCGACGGGAAGTGCGAGTGGAAGCAAAACGTCCACTCGCCCGTGCGATCGTCCGGCATGATCACCGGGCCGAATCGACTCGTATTCGGCTTGGATAATGGCACAATGGTGGGTATCCTATGCTCGTCCGGGGGGGTTTCCCGCAAAGGATGGGCGAAATTCATGGCGAAATAAGGGCGAGAAAGAGTACAATTTACGGTACCCAGCGTTTAATCTATTGACCGGGAACGGAGATCAGATTGCCTACAGAGGAGAGGCTTTTCGCTTTGAGCCTCAAGCAGCCCAGCTTCGGTGGCGTTTAAGACCATCGGCGCGTTTGTCACAGACTAAGGGGAGAATTGTCATGAGGAATCTAACGCTAAGCTTGATTTTCGTCGGGCTATTGGCACCCGCTGCGTCAGCCCGGATTTGGTCCGACGCTACCGGACAGGCGAAGGTCGATGCCGAGTATCTCGGCGTGGAGAACGGCCAAGTAAAACTGAAGTTCAATCGCACCGGCAAAGTGGCCGCCATGCCCATCGGTGCATTAAGCGAAGAAGACCAGAAGTTTGTCCAAGAGCAGATCGCGCTGGAAGAGGAGAAGAAGGCATCAGCGAATGGCCCGCCGGATCGCTTCACGAAACTAATCATGCAGGATGCGACCAATCCCTCCCACTACATCGCCCGCGGGAGAGCTCGGACGAGCAACAAGGAGTATGACAATGCGATCAAGGATTTCACCAAGGCCATCGAACTGAACCCTCAGGATCCTGACGCATTCAACGGGCGCGGCAAGGCGTATCACAAGAAGAACGATCTGATCCCCGCGCAACGCGATTTCAACCAGGCAATCCAGCTAGATGCGAAGTTCGCCCCCGCCTACCGTAATCGCGGCGAGAACCTCCGCCAACTGGCTCTGAACAAAGGCCAGAGCGTTCCCGAGTTGGACCAAGCCATCGAACGCTGGCAGCAGTTCATGAACCACGCCCACAAGAACAACATGAAACGAGCGCCCTGGCAGCCGCTGAACGCCACGAAAGGCGATGTCAGCCGGCCGGCCGTTTTGCAGCAGATGGCCAAGATCGACATCGAGTGGGCCAACTGGCTGGACCGCGAGCACGGCGACTACGGGCATGGTGGACATGGCCACGCTGGCCACGGGCCCGGCTGTAATTGCGGAGCCTGCTCGGGCGACGGATGCCCTTACTGCGATGGCAGCGGTTGCCCGGCGTGCGGCGGCGGCAAGCCCGCCCCAGGCTTGGGCGTCTATCCACCGCAGTGCATGAAAGGCGAAACGGTCACGCTGGTGGCTAATGCCAGCCAGCTTATGAAGGGCATGCCGGCCGAGGCGAAGCCTGGCGAGAAACCGGGCCCCAATGCACCGAAGATCCCGCTGGACAGCGTCGATTTCTATCGCGACGTCAACGGCGACGGATTGTTCAACGCCACCGACGACCAGTACATAGCATCCGACAGCGAACACGGCGATGGCTTCACGACAGAAGTCTCCACCGCCGCCTTCCCACCGGGACCGCAGAGTTTCTTCGCCGTTCCGCGGGGTGATGCCGGATCGGGAAGCGGGGCAACGCCAGAGGAACTGCTCAGTGCAGCGGAGGCTTGTGAGAAAGCGAAAAAGACGGAAGAAGGAATCGCTCAGGCCTGTGAAGCCGGCAAGGCCCAAGGGCTGAGCGAAGACCAGAGCAAGTCGCTCGGCGGCGACCAGTCTGGTATCAGCGACGAGGCAAGTGAGCTTCTCGACAAGGTCGCTGGAGCGTGTCCTGAAGCGGCCGACCTGTTGAAGGAAGCCGCCAAGCCGATGAAGGCGGTTCAGAACCGAATGAAGTACGCTCAGAAGAAACCGGGCGAGGCTTGCAAGGAAGATGCCGAAAAGGCCTGTGATGATGCAAACAAAGCCGCCGAGAAGCTGGCGAAGGCCGCTGAGAAGCTCCGCGAAGCCTACGAGGCAGCAAAGGCTGCCGGCGCCGGCAATCCCGGCCAAGCGCCCGCAAACGCTGCCACCGGTGCCCCGACAAGCGGTGCCGGCGAACTCCTGGCCGCCGCTCCGATTGGCCCGCGCGGCGTCGGTGGCGGAGGTGGTGAGGATGGGATCGGCAATGACGACGAGGAAGACGAGTGGATCGAGGAGATCGTCGAGACGGAGATCTTCGACGACGAAGACGTCGACGAGATCGAGGAAATCGTCGAGGAGTACATCGAGATGGACGACTACGATAACGCGTTGGTCGCCTACGATGAACTACTCCAACGCGACCCTGATAATCTGGTTTACCTCCGCGATCGGGCGAATACCCACATGTTGCGAGGCGGCTACGATTACGCTGTTCGCGACTACGACTACTTGCTGAAACAGCGAGCGGAACCGGACGCCGACTTGTACTACAACCGCGGATGTGCCCATCTGGCGGCCGGGCGTCTGGAGCACGCGATCAGTGACTTCGACAAATCGATTTCGCTGAACGAAACTTACAGCCTGGCCTACAATAACCGCGGTGCCACTTATGCCCGCATGGGTGACTTCGACAAGGCCATCGTGGACTTTAACAAAGCCATCGAGATCGAACCGGCCAACCGCTTGGCGTTTCGTAACCGCGCGTTGGCCTACAAGAAGCAGGGCAAGTTGCGACAGGCCCAAGAGGACTTCGATGTCGTATTGAGGCTCGAGAAGGAAAGCACCGCGGGCGAGACCACGAACTGACCTTCGATAGCTTCGGCTTTCGTAACAAATGTCAAGCCACGGCCCATCCATCGGGCCGTGGCTTTTCTTTTTGCGCTGTTTGGGGGGACGCTGTTCGCAGAAAACTTCGATTCATTTGGCCTTGTCCTCATGCAATTGTGCGGTCAATCGCTTAGACTGACGCGTGATTTGAATTCGACTTGGACGCAATGAAGCAGTCCAACATCCAACTTTGTCATTGTCAGTAGCGAGGTGTTGCCATGTCAGACAAGAAAGCTAATGTCGCAATCATCGGTCTGGGTTTTGGAGCCGAGTTCATCCCCATCTACCAGAAGCTCGCCGGTGCGAACATGTATGCCATCTGCCGGCGGGACGAGGCAGAAATGAACAAGATCGGCGACGCCTTTGGCATCGACAAGCGATACACGAAATACGAAGACGTGCTTTCTGACGCCGACGTGGACTTTGTCCACATCAATTCGCCGATTCCGGATCACGCGTGGATGTCGATGGAAGCTCTCAAAGCAGGCAAACACGTCATGTGCACCGTGCCGATGGCCACGACGATCGACGAGTGCCGTCAGATCTGCGAACTGGTCCAGGAAACGGGTCTCAAGTACATGATGGCCGAGACCGTGGTGTACAGCCGAGAGTTCCTGTTCATCAAAGAGATGTACGAGAAGGGTGAACTCGGCAAGATCCAGTACATGGCGGCATCGCACCCGCAAGACATGGAAGGGTGGCCGGAGTACTGGGAACGGATGATCCCCATGCACTACGCCACGCACGTGGTCAGCCCGGTCCTGGGATTGGTGAAGGGCCGCGCCGAGTACGTGAGTTGCTTCGGATCCGGGACGATCAACGAAAGCATCGCCGAGAAGTCCGGCAACAGCTTCGCCGTCGAGTCTTGCCACATCAAGATCAAAGAGTCGGACATTGCGGCACACATCTGGCGTTTCCTGTTTGACACCTCCCGCCAGTACCGTGAGAGCTTCGACGTATACGGCACCAAGAAGAGCTTCGAGTGGGCGCTGGTCGAAGGCGACGAGCATGTGATTCACACGGCCAAGAAACCCGAATCCGAAATCCCCGAGCGAGTCACGGTACCCGACTACGCCCATCTACTGCCGGAGGAGATCCGCCCATTCACTTCGACCATTCAGGACGCCGAGCATCTTTCGTTCATCCAAGGTGCCGGCCACGGCGGCTCGCACCCTCACATGGTTAACGAATTCGTCAGCGCCTTGGCCGAAGACCGCGATCCATGGCCCAACGCCACCCTTAGCGCGAACTGGACGTGCGTAGGCATCTGCGCCCACGAATCCGCAACCAAGGGCGGCGAAATCGTCCCGCTCCCCGATTTCACGCTTGAGTGAACAGGCGTCTTGTGACATTTGCCGGGTAATAGCCATGAAACGTTGCGCTTTCACAGCGATGTTGTGTCTGACGGCTGCTTTCACTCATGCGGGCGAGCCTGTGAATCAGTTGCCAAAGCCTGAGTATTCTCCCGATGCTGCGGACCCGGCGTGGCTGTCCTATGCCGCTCAGTTCCACGGACATCTTGGTCCGTGGGCCACAGCGGGCTTGCGCGTCGGCATGGCGGGGCGGCGGGCGGTCGAGGCCAAGGGATATTTCGATGTGAAGGTGGTGGCCGGGGGACCGTTTATCAAACCGCCGCGCTCGTGTTTCCTCGACGGATTGCAGGTGTCCACTGGGGCGACACTGGGGAAGCGAAATCTGAAATGGGTCAATGGCGACGAGATTGTCGTGCGCTTCGAAAACACAAAGTCGGGCGCGGTGGCCGAAGTGCGGTTGACGGATCGACTGCTCAACGCGCTTGCCTCGATCAAGCCCAAGCCGAAAACTGGCGGAGCCGCGCGCGGCGACCGCGATCACGGCCCGGATGCCGAGCATGTCTCTCTGGAAGATATCGCCCGAAAGATCGCCAATGCCCGTGAAGCGGACCTGGTGCGGATTACGGCCATAGAAGATGGTCCGCCAGCAAAGGCCGAGCAAGGTGGTTCGGACAATTAGCCAATCCAAACTGCCGAACCTCTCACGGCAGTTTCTTGTCCTTTCATGGGAATAATGGTGGCGAACCGGGGGCGGTCTGTCCGAAATCAGGTGCTTAACCTCTAACCATCGTCTGCCGGCATGGGCCGATTTGACTGGCTGAAGAAGACAGATCTGGCAAACCCACCTTCCGCCTCACCTTGCCGTGCCGTCCATGACGTTCAAGATTCTTGATTTGGAAGCGAACTGTGCGACGATGTCTGCCACCAGTTCAGAACGACAATCCGGCAGTCTTCGCGTTCTCGTGGCCGAGGACAGTTCGCTGAACCAGACGCTCGCGGTCCGCCTTCTGGAGCGACAGGGCCATGCGGTCACGGTCGTTGGCAACGGCAAAGAGGCCGTCAACGCAATGCACCGCGATCAGTTCGACCTGATTCTTATGGATGTCGAGATGCCGGAGATGGACGGTCTGGCTGCGACGCGCGCCATCCGAGCTCGCGAGAGCCAGCAAGGCGGCCGTGTCCCGATCGTTGCAGTCACGTCGAACGACAACCGTGAGCAGTGTCTGAGGGCGGGTATGGATGCTTACTTGCCCAAGCCGCTCAGGGCAGACCTGCTGAAAAGTGCCCTGAATGACGTCCTCGGCAAAACGGCCGCATGAGGCAAGCGGGCAGAAAAAAACCATCGCGGACTTCTGGAAGTCCGCGATGATCTTTGGCTAGATCTCTCTCGTTTCGTTCCTTGGAATAACCGAACCGACAGTCTTTTGACAGCGACCCGGCGCGACCTACACTTGTGAGGCGTTCCATCTGACGATGCCACCAAGACGTTCTATAACGACGGGAACGGTTATGACAGACGACCTGAATCGACGTCAGCGAATGGCGTTCCTGGGTTTGATCGCCTGGATCAGCCTGTGTCTTCTGGTGATCGGCTGGGGCCCGCCGCTGGGCTCAAATACCAGCCGACTCCTGGCGTGCACCGGACTCGTGGGATTGGCGTCTGCCGTTGGGCTGGCGGCCAGGGTCAAACGCGAGATGGCGGAGACGCGGGAGCTACTGGGTTCCTACATGAACGAAGCCCGCACGGATCCGTTGACGGGATTGGCCAATCGGCGAGCTCTGAACCAGGAACTCGAGCGGAGGATTGCGCAGTTTCAGCGTCAGGGTACGCCACTTTCTTTGTTGCTGATTGATGTGGACCATTTCAAACGCTTCAACGATAGCCACGGCCACCAGGCAGGCGACGAGATGTTGTGCACCATGGCCCGCGCTCTGCGCGACACGGTGCGCGACATGGATTTGGCCACGCGCTACGGGGGCGAGGAATTTGCCATCGTCCTTCCGGGCACGCCGTTGAACGACGCGAAAATCGCGGCCGAACGCGTCCGGCGCGCTACGGCCGAAATCGAGTTCACATTCCGCGGCGCGAAGCTCCGTGACACGGTCAGTGTCGGTCTGGCACAGGCCATGGAAATGGACGACCCGCAGTCGCTCCTTCGCCGCGCGGACGACGCCCTGTATGCCGCCAAAGAAGCAGGTCGGAATCGCAGCTACTTCCACGATGGCGAGATGTGCCTGCCGGTACGAACGACCGCAGACGTGGAACCGGCAATCCCCGCCAAGTGCTAATGCCGCTTCATCTTTCGCGGCCGACAACTCGCCGGGCGAACTTCCGAGCGTTTTCCGCAATCAGGAAGACTCCTCCAACCGCGACTCCCGTGATGTAGCCGGTCAATGCGGCTGGAATCAACAGGATGAACACCAGAGGAAACACGTCTGCTATTGCTCTCGCAACGTCCGTCCCCGCCCCTTGGACGGCCACAACGATGGCGCCGACAAACCAAAAAGTCACGCCGACCAACACGGAAGCAGCGCGCGGGGCTTTTCCTTTGAACAGCAGTGCTTGTCCAAGCCCAACGGAAGTGACAAAACCCGCCAGGATGACAAAGAGTGTTGGCGGGCAGTTACACAGTCGCATTACGCCGAAGGCCAACGAGTAGGCGATCGAAACGGCAAACAACGTGGCCAAGTCGTAACGACGCGGCACCGAATAGACCTTCGCGGCCGAACCGCCTCTTGGACCCTCGTCATTGTTTCCCGTCGGTGGCATCTGAATCACATCCCCGGTTCCGCGCCCAAACGGTGGCTAGCATGGTCCCCGTCAGCATGCAGCCGAACGTGTACATCGCCGGGGCGATGGCAATAGCGCCTCGACCCTCGAACAGGCTCATGGCTAGGAACGCCCCCAGCCCGGCGTTCTGCATGCCGATCTCCAGCGTAAGCGCTCGTCGCATCGGCTCGGGAAGCCTCATGGCCGCGCCGCCGGAGTATCCGGCCACGTAGCCGCCCGCATTCACCGCAAGAAGTGCCAGAAGCAAGGAAATGAAAGGAACGTCGCGGCCCGATGGCGACAGCCGGTCGCGATTCACCGCGACCACGACGGCGATGATCCACAGGATGGCCAAATTGGCCACAACGATCCCAACACGCTTTGCGATTTCCTCCCCGCGAGGGAAGACACGAGACAAGACGTGCCCGACGACGACGGGAACAACGACCGTCAACAACAGCTCCACGCCGGCACGGACCAGAAACCAGACATCAACGCTCTCTTCCATGTGCAGCGCCAGCCCCAGGATCACAGGCACGGCCAGAGGGCACAAGAGCGTTGCCGAGGTCGTTAGGCTGACCGAGTAGCTGGTGTTTCCGCGGGCAAGGAACGTCAACACGTTGGACGCCATTGCGCCGGGCACACAGCCCACCATCACGACACCGACCAGGTAATCCCCCGACAAGCCACAAAGATGCCCCATCGAGTAGGCCAATAATGGCATCGTCAGGTACTGGATGGCTGTCCCACCAAGTACCGTAGGCCACCGACGAGCCAGTTGTCGCACTTCGTCGTGCGGAAGCATCCAACCGATGGCAAACATGGTCAGCGCGATCAGCGCCGGCAACAGTGGTTTACTCTCAACGAAGATGTCCGGCACGGCGGGAAGCCATTGAGGCCAAAAAAACGCGGCCAGTGACGAGAGGACCAACCAGACAATCAAGTATCGCTGTAGCATTTGCGTCTCGAACCGAGTGCTCATTGTTCGGGCGAGCAATCCACGAATGCCTTGAGTACGTCGGTCGTCGAGATGATTCCCAATAACCGCCGCTGGCTGTCCAGCACGGGCAAACGGTGAACTCGGTCGCGCAGCATGGTCGCGGCAGCGAGGACCAGTTTCGTTTCGGGTTCCGTGGAAATCACGTCATCGGTCATCAAGTCCATGACGCTTTGCTGGCCGACGTGATCGCTGACGTTCTTGACGAAGATTGTCCACCAGATTTCGCTCTCGCGATCTGCGCCGTCGAGGCCCTCGTCCAAATCGCACGTAACGTCCACGAAATCGCTGGTCGAAAGGATGCCGATGCAACGGCCTCGATTGTCCAGCACGGGAAGCGCCGACACGTTGTTTTCCATCATCAGTTCCAACGCGTCGTGGACGGAGTCTCGGACGTTGATGGTGACCACCTCCCGGCTCATCACGTTCTTGACCCGCTGCCGATAGACTTCGTTCGTCACGGTCGTTTCCTTTCCCTTTTGTAGCCGTCGACGTTCACACTGTAACGCGCGTCTCGTAACCTTCGAACATCAGCGCAATCGCTTTCCCGATCGCCTCTCGCCACTGTTCTTCCAGGGTCGGTGACCAATCATCTCCGTGAAACCGACCCATTGCTTCGATCATCGCTTCGGTCCATTTTCCGTAGCCTTCCTTGGGTATATTAAGCTCATTGTGTTTGGTGCCCAGATACTGTAAGTACTGCTCGACGGCCGGCGTAGGGTCAGCGTGGTATCGCTCGATGATCATCAATGCCGTGACTAGTTGGACGCGTTGGCGTTTGAAATCCACGCCAGCGAAATGCTGCTGCAATTCCGGATAGGTGCTCAGGAAATGGTCGTAGAACAGTTCTCCCAGAGATTCCCTTGCATGAAGGATGCGATTCAGACTTTCGTTTATGTCCATAGTGCTTTCAGACTGAGAAGGGTAAAGGCGATTGAACCTTTTGACAGCGCAAGATGTTCAAGATAACGATTTGATAGGAAAGACGATCCTTCGCCGCGACCGACTCACGGCATAGTCCTTTGCTGCGCAATAGAATGGTAGTCTCCCGGTGAAAGTCCTTCAAGCACATTCCTACGAGTCGTCCGTCGAGTTCGCTGGCGGTTGTTTGTAGGTCAGCACCGGGCACGACGCCTGCCGTACCACCACCTCGGCCACACTGCCCATCAGCAGGCGCAACAGCCCGGTACGCCCGTGGGTGCCCATGACGATCAACTCCACGTCCTCCTCTTCGGCCAGTCGAGCGATCGCACTGGCCGGATCGCCTGTAATCAGCCGATGCTCGACCGCAACATCCGACCCCGCCGGTACGACCTCGGCGAGCATCTGCTCGAGATCGTCGATCGCTGGCTCCGGCATACCGTAGTACATCTCGCCGCCGCCATAGGCTGCCGGAGGCTCTTCGACATGCACGACCATCAACGTCGCGCCACGTTCACGAGCCAATGACGTGGCCAACTCCAACGCCGCATCTCCGGTATGCGAGAAATCCGTCGGGAACAAGATCTTTCGCGCGGTCACGGTAGGTCCTCCTATTGCGGAAAGGATCTCGAAAACGCTTGACAGCTCAGGGAGCCAACTTCGCAATTGACGCGACAATCGCCCCAGGGGAATGGAGAAACGCCCCGATACATCTCGATGGCGTACCCGATAATGCTACAGGGTATTGAAAGGCCGATTATTTTTCCAGTCAATTGAATTTTCTCCTCTTCGACGAACGGAAGCCATCCCCCATGTTGCAGGGGTGCATTACCCGTTTCAGTATGCTGCGAATACATGAACAAACCCACCTCGCGTGACGGTTCGCATCGTACGCACAAGCTCATTCCTCCGTACAAAACCAAACGTTCTGCGCAAACTCACGCTCTGAGGTTGGCAGGTTGAGAATCTGATCTACAATCAGTTTCTCGTTAGGAACCCTTTCTCAGACTCTCGCGACGGATCGTATTGATGAGTGATCGACCATTCGTTCATTTGCATTGTCACAGCCACTATAGCCTCCTGGATGGAGCCAGTTCGATCAAGAAATTGATCGGGCGGGCCAAAGACCATGGCATGAACGCCCTGGCGCTCACGGATCACGGTAATCTGCACGGGGCGCTGGAATTCTACCAAAAAGCCAAGGCCGCCGACCTGAACCCCATCGTCGGCTATGAAGCGTATATTGCGTCCAGCAATCGCCACGACAAGGACTCGGGCAACTTGAAGGAAGCTGCCTACCACTTGACGCTGCTGGCTCAGAATCGCACCGGTTTCGAGAATCTGGTGAGAATGGCCTCCACGGCCTATTTGGAGGGTTTCTACTTCAAGCCGCGCATCGATAAAGAACTGCTCCAGCAGCACAACGAAGGGATTATCTGCCTGAGCGGTTGCGTTTCCAGCGAGTTGAACCGCGCGCTTTTGAAAGGCCACGGTGGCGAAGAGCATTTGGCCGAAGCCATGGAGATCGCCAAGTGGTTCCATGACCTCTTCGGCGACCGCTACTTCATCGAAATCATGAACAACGGAGTCGACGTCCAGCGGTTTGCCATGGAAGGGGCGGTGGAGGTGGCCAACCGAGTGGGAGTTCCTCTGGTTGCCACCAGCGACTGCCACTACGTCGACGCGGACGACGCGGAGGCGCAGGACGTGATGCTGTGCATCAATACGGGCAAGTTCCGCACAGATACGAGCCGCATGCGGATGGACGGTAACGAGTACTATTTGCGCACTCCCGACGAAATGTATGCGGCCTTTCCGGGGCGGGAAGACGCGGTCGCCCGCAGCCAGGAAATCGCCGACTCGGTCGACATCAACTTGGAACTAGGCCAACGCCATTTCCCCACGTACGCTCCGCTGCCCGAAGGCGAGACGTCCGAGCAGTTCTTGCGCCGTTTGTGCCTCGAGGGCCTCCGGGACCGCTATGCGGGAAACGAGAAGATGTGCCCCGGCGGCGAGCTATCCGACACGGTCATGGAGCGTCTGGACCGGGAACTGTCCGTGATCAACAATTTGGGGTTTCCCAACTATTTTCTGATCGTCTGGGATTTTGTGCGAGAGGCGCGCGATATGGGCGTGCCGACCACGGCTCGCGGCAGCGGCGTGGGCGCGATTGTCTGCTATGCCCTGTATCTGAGCCACGTCTGCCCGATCGAGTACGACCTGCTGTTCGAACGCTTCCTGGACGAGAACCGCCTGGAAGCGCCGGACATCGACATCGATTTCTGCAAGGAACGCCGTGCTGACGTGATGCGCTATGTGAAGGACAAGTACGGCGAGGACAACGTGGCGCAGATTGGCACATTCGGCACGCTGCAGGCCAGGGCGGCGATCAAGGACGTGGGCCGCACTTTGGGCATTCCGTTGGCTCGCGTGAACGAAGTGACCGCGATGGTGCCGGAAGAACTGCACATCACGCTCGAAGCTGCCCTGAAAAAAAGCGACGATCTCCATGCGACCTACCAGAACGATGGCGAGATCCGCGAAATGATCGATCTGGCCCGCAAGATCGAGGGCCTGGCCCGCAACATTGGTACGCACGCCGCGGCAGTGGTGATCGCGGATAAGCCCCTGACCGAATATGTGCCGTTGTCTCGTATCTCCGGCAAGGAAGACATTATCACGCAATGGTCGATGAACGATGTCGAGGCTGCCGGGCTGCTGAAGATGGATTTCCTTGGCCTGCGAAACCTGACGATCTTGCGCAAGACCGTCGATCTGATCGAACAGACGACTGGCGAGCGGATCGACCCGCAGAAACTGCCGACGGACGACCCAGCCACTTACGCCCTGCTGCAACGCGGCGAAACGAAAGGCGTCTTCCAATTGGAAAGCGGCGGAATCCGCGATTTGTTGCAGAGGATGAAGCCGGACCATTTCCTGGACATCATCGCCACGAATGCGCTCTATCGCCCGGGACCGCTCAAAGGCGGCATGGTCGACGAATACGTCGACGTCAAGCACGGGCGAAAGCAGCCGCAGTACAAACATCCCGTGCTGGAGGAGGTGCTCAAAGAGACCCACGGCGTGATGGTCTACCAGGAACAGATCATGCGCATTCTGAATCGGTTGGGTGGGATCGAATTGGCCAAAGCGTATACCTGCATCAAGGCCATCAGCAAAAAGAAGAAGGAAATCATCAATGCCAACCACGACGCGTTCATCAGCGGGTCCACAGCCAATGGACTCGGCAAAAAGGACGCGCAGGATATCTGGGATCTGATTCTGGAGTTCGCCGGGTACGGCTTCAACAAATCACACAGCACTGCCTACGCGCTGATTGCCTATCAAACAGCTTACCTGAAGACGCACTATCCGGTCGAGTTCATGGCCGCGCTGCTATCGAGCGACATACCGGGGAGGAACTTCAAGAAGAAGGACTCCCTGGTCGAGCACATGGACGATTCGGAGCGGATGAAAATCGAAATTGTGCATCCCGACGTCAACTCGTCGGACGTCGACTTTTCGGTGGGCGACGGCAAGATCTACTTCGCTTTGTCGGCCATCAAGGGCTGCGGCGGCGGAGCGGCCGACGCGATCGTGGTGGCCAGGAAAGACGAGGGATCGTTCAAGGACTTGTTTGATTTCTGCGAGCGAGTTGACGCGTCGTCCTGCAATCGGTCGACTATCGAGACGCTGATCAAGGCCGGGGCCATGGATTCATTCGGCGTCAAACGGTCTCAATTGCTGGCCGTGTTGGAACGGGCCATGCAGTCGGGCTCGGCGGCATTGGCGGATCGCCGTAGCGGACAGAGGAGCTTGTTTGGCGAAATGGAGGATGAAGACGACAAACCGGCAGTCACTTTGCCAGACATCCCGGAATTGCCGGAGCGCGAACGGTCGCTGATGGAAAAGGAGGTCCTGGGCTACTACCGAACCAGCCATCCGCTGGCCGAGTACGAACAGAAACTGGCTGAATTCTGTTCCCACACGACGGCCGAGGCCGACGACCTGCCTCCTCGCACTGAGGTGATCATGGGCGGAATGCTCGCGGCCGTTAAACTCTCTCATGTCAAGAAGACGCGTCCCGGTGCGACGGCCACCAAGTATGCAAACTTCGATTTGGAGGACAAGGATGGCGTGATTCGGTGCATCCTGTGGCCCGACGAATTCGCTACGATGGGCGAGTTGGTGCAAGCGGACGCTGTGCTAGTCGCTCGCGGGAAGATCGACCGCCGTGGCAGTGGCGACGGGGCCAACTTGATCGTCGACGAACTGATCCCTCTGGACGAGCTGGAATCGCGGTACACCAGCGGCATGATCGTCTGCATCGACGAAGCCGACGACGCCAGCGGGACTTTGAAGCAACTATATGAGATTATCCGCGGGTATCCGGGCAGTCGCGATCTGCAGTTCATGATCACCTTGAACGACGGCAGTCGCGTACGACTCAAATCCAACAAAGTACGCGTGAACATCACGCCCGAGTTGCGAGATCGCGTTGACGATCTGTTGGGTCCCGGCAGCTTGCGGCTGATCATGTCGCCGCCGACGCCGTCGGGTGGTAAACGCAACGGCAAACGACGGAACGGCGCTGCACGCGGTGCGTGACCGCACCTCCCGTTTAACCCGAAGCCGGAGGAGACTGTTGAAATGCTAGAGGAAACCAAAGTGGGGTAAGCTTCCAGCTTGCCGACCTTGTGCATTGTTGATACCCACGTTTTCCTTGCCTACGTATTTGGCAAGCTGGAAGCTTACCCCACGACTTATTCAGCAGTCTCCGGAGGCGATGGCGGGGAGTGGCATGGATCGTCCACGGGTAACGCCCGCCATCGCCTTCGGCTTCGGGTTAAACAGTTCCAGTATTTGCGGTATTCATAACACGCCAGTATGCGGGAGAATCGCCGGGCCGTCCGCTGCTGGTTGCGAACAGCCCGCCGGTACGCTAACCTTTTCCGCTGGGTGCCTCTGACGTCTCTATGTTACATCACAAGGAATCCGAAATGCGTTTCTCCAAGGTAGTCAATCGATTCGCGTGGAGCGTGGCATGCGTAGCCGCCACGCTGCTGGTGGTTTTCACGATTCGAGCACAGGAAGCCAAAGAAGACCAGAAACCGGCTGCCAAAGAGGAGGCGGACAAGCCGAAAGCCAAAGACCGCTACGCGGTACCGGAAGGCGGAGTGGACGAACTGGTCAAGTTCGTTGAAGAGTTGGAGGCGTTTCGCCCAACCGATGCCCAGGAATATTTTGCACATCGGCAGAAGGCGCCGATAGCGTTGGAAGCGGCGGCCAACAAGATCCTTGAACTGGAAAAGGACAAGGAGTCGGCGGTTGCCAAGAAGGCATCCGGAGTCCTCCTTCAGCTTTCCGCCCGGAAGATCGGGCAGGTGGATGCGGACGAGCAGCGGGTGATTCTGGACAAGCTGACCGACTACCTTTCGAAAAAGGAACTCACTCGCGCAGACCTCAGTATTGCGATGAACGCAGGACGCGCCCTGGAGTACTCCGATGCCAAAGAAATGGCCGCGGAGGCCTACGAGAGCTTCGGCAAGATCTATTCCGAGAGCAAGGACGAGCAAGTTGCATCGTTCGGCGGAATGCTGGCTGGCTCGTCGCGTCGTTTGAAACTGGAGGGCAACGCGTTGGAGCTTGAGGGAACGAAGCTCGATGGCGCGAAGTTCGACGTGGCCGAACTGAAAGGCAAAGTGGTGCTGGTCGACTTCTGGGCCACGTGGTGTGGGCCTTGCCGCGCCGAATATCCAAACATCAAGAAGGCCTACGACAAGTATCACGAACATGGCTTCGAAGTCGTTGGCGTCAGTATCGACCAGAGTCGCGAAGCGTTGGAGAAGTACATCGAGGAAAAAGAAGTGCCGTGGATTACGCTTCACGAGAAGGACGCCGGAGGCAAGAATCCGGCCACCACTCGTTATGGCATCTTCGGCATCCCGACCATGTTCCTGGTTGGACGTGATGGCAATGTGATTTCCATTCGCGCCCGCGGCAACGATTTGGCTCGTCTATTGGACGAACAGTTTGGCGATCTCGAGGCGACGGACGACGACAAGAGCTGAGAGTTGATCTTGGCCGTCAAACGTGGCCGCGTCGCCTCGTTTTGTGTTGAATTGGCGCCGACCCAAGGTCGGCGCTTTTTTCCTGCGCATACGGTAGGTCCCGGCTGCCAGACGGGACATGGATTTACATCGTTGGAGTTCGCGCTTCAGCGTGTCTTTCCGAAGCCAGAAAGGATGCAGCACGCTGAAGCGTGAACTCCAACAAACCGAAGGTCCCGCTCGGCAAGCGGGACCTACTGGTGCCACCGTGTTGGGGGGACACGCTGGAAGCATCCGACGAGGATTCCGATCGGGAAGCCAATCGGGGATGCCAATTCGATGCGGATGGCCTACAATTTGTTCTTAGCAGGCAAAGTGCCGTCTTCCTCCAGTTCAGATAAGGAATAACCTCATGTTACGGGAATCGCAGGGCTTGTCCCCAGGTCGCCTATTGGCGCTCAGTCTGTTTTGCTCTTTCGCGGTGGCTTGGCTTTCGGGCTGTGGCAACGACTCAGACGGTCCTGTGACTGCTAAGACCAGCCAGTATCAGGTTGGCGACGACGAAACGCCGGGCGGCGATTCCGCGACAGTGCACATGGAAAACCGCGATACGGGCGCGGGTACACCGGCGTCAGAGGAAACCGGCCAGCCAGCCAACGTCGGCGACGCGACGTCGGGGGCCGTCACCGATGACCCACTCGGTACGATTGGAATGCCCGGCGATCCGTCAACGCTTCCGAGTCAACCCAGGGGAGCGGCCGACATTGGCCAATTGCCCGACGGCAGGGAGGCGCTACTGGCCTTGTTGGACGAATTGCAGAACCGCCAGCCGCAAGGCCGGACGCAACGGGAATTCCAAGACTTCGTAAATGTACAGCGGACGCGAATCGAGGCCGCGCAAAAACTGTACAACACCAGTTCGGACAAGGAAGCCCGCAATAGGGCGGTCCAGGCCAAGCTGGATAGCATGCGCATGCTGAGTCGACTGGGTGTTCCCGACATCGACAAGCAGATCCACGCGTACTGCCGCACATTGCAGCAGCAGGAAGACGCGGACATCGCCTTGATGGCGCGGCTGATGCTATTTGCCATGGCGATTGACCAGTTGGCCGCGGGCAAGATGGACGACGAACAAGCGATTCTGGAAGAAATGAAATCACTGGTGAAGGCCGGTCCGGAGGACGCCGGCGTCTTCTTGATTTCCAGCCAGGCGGCCGGTGCCATGCACGACGCGGGGTTTCGGGACTCGGCAGTTGAAGCGTTCCGCTTGATCGGCAATGCGTACAAAGATGACGCAAAGCCTGAAATCGCCGCCGGAGCCCGCGCCATGATCGACCGTGCGAAGCTGGCCGAGTTGGACTTCGACAACAAGCTCAAAGCGATGATGGAAGGTCGCCCGGACGCCGTCGCGCCGGTCAAGGAAGTCCTTCAGACCTTGCTGTCCCAAGAGAGTCCTGGCGAGTTGCCCTTGGGTGTCGCAGCGCACGTCGCGCAAACGATGGAAATGGACCATCATTATCAAGATCTCGCCGAGGTCCAAACCTTGATCGAGAACACCTATAAGGATCATTCCGAAAAGAGATTGGCCGACTACGCGACGTCGATCGTCGACAACGGCCGGCGGCGTGCGGGACTGATCGGAAAGCCGTTCACCGTCGAGGGTAAACTGCCGGATGGTTCCCAATTGGATTGGGGGACATACCAGGGCAAGGTGGTGCTGGTCGATTTCTGGGCCTCTTGGTGCAGACCGTGCATGGCCGAGATTCCCAACATCGAAGACAACCTCGACCGATACCGAGAGAAAGGCTTCGAAGTGGTCGGCGTGAGTGTGGACAACGACGTTCCACGCCTGGCGCAGATGCTCAACCTGCAACCGTTGCCCTGGCTCACGATTCTTAATTCGGAACCGGCTGAGGATCCGACTTCGCGGGAAATCACGCAAGCCCTGGCCCTCGAATGCGGCGTCGATGCGATCCCCTTCACTGTGCTCGTCGGCCGAGACGGCAAGGTCAGTGCCATCAATGTCCGCGGCTCCAAACTGGGGGAGAAACTGGCAGAACTGCTTGGGCCGGCGACCGAAGGCACTGTCGAGTCGCCACCCGCCAACCAGTCGTCGATGGTCGATCCTTCCAGTGGGCAGGAGGTCTTTTTCGTTTCGTTCCAGGAGGAAGCGAAGGAAGAGCAAGACGAGTGGAAAGAGGTCAACCCGTACTCGCCGCGACAAGGCCTGTCGCCGAGCGAACTGGTCGATTTTATTCTGGATATGCAGGAGAAGCCGAAGAGCATCCAGTTGCGTCCTGGTTTCGCCGAAGCCATCGCCGAAGCGGCCGGGCGCATTCTGGCTGCGGAATCCAAGGAGAAGCAACGCGAGATCGCCGCACTGGCCAAGTTCGACGTGCTGCACGAGAAGGCGTGCCTGGGAGACGAGAAGGCCGACAAAGGTCTCGTGGCGTTCGTCCAAGAGATGAAAGAGGACAAGAACACAAAGATCGCGGCCGAGGTGCAGTTCTTTGTCTTGGAGCGCAAGGTAATTGACGTGGACGAAATGCCCCTCGAAGAAGTGCCCGGCTTACTGGATGAATTGAAGGGCTTCTTCGCCGACAAGAAGCTGCTCGACCGCCACCTTCGCATTGCCTCCAGCACGGTTCGTGCGATTAACCGGCTGGAGGACGGCGACGAGCGCGAGAAGTACTTTAGCGAGTTCGGCGAATTGTTCGCGAAGGGCGACTCCAAGGAACTGGCACGCTATGGCAAGAAGCTGGGCAAGAAACCGAAGGTCAAGGTACCGCCACCCGACTTGACAGGCAAACCCCTGGAACTGGCCGGGGTGACGGCGTTGGGAACCGAGTTTGATTGGACCGCCTACCGAGGCAAGGTGGTGTTGGTCGACTTCTGGGCGACTTGGTGTGGACCGTGCCGTGAAGCGATGCCACAGGTCAAAGCACTACACGAGCGTCTAAAGGATAGCGGCTTTGACATTGTCGGTGTCAGCCTCGATCGCAACCAGGAGGCACTGGCGAAGTACTTGGAGGAAAACGCGATCAACTGGACCAATCTGGTCGGGAAAGAGGTCCGTGAGATCACAAAGAAATACAGCATCCGCGCTGTACCCACGATGATTGTTGTCGACCACGAAGGTAATGTGGTAACCACGGGGAACAAGATCGCGGAACTGACGCCGCAAATCGAGAAGCTCATCGAGAAGACCCCGTTGTAATTACTTCTGTGCCGGGAAAGCCGATGCGCCAGTCGCCCCGATCAACGTTCGCAGTGCCGCCTTCGGGCCTCCTTGCAGCCGTTTTGGCGGCGGCGTTCTCCGTAGGTGCCGCCAACGCCGGAGAGCCGGAACAGGCAGAACTCAGCATACCGGACCTGATCGCCATGCTGGATGACGACGACGCAGGTTGCCGTCGTACTGCGATCGAAGCGCTGGCCGGGCGTGGTGTCGAGGCTCGTCCGGCGGTTTCCGCAATTGCGCGAGCGCTGACCGACAGTGACGCTAATGTCAGCGCTGCCGCGGCTACAGCTCTCGGCGAACTGTCGTTTGCCCCAGACATTGCGATACCTGCGCTTGTAAAGCTCTTCCCCGAAGAAGCTCGAAGCGACCAGGGCCCGTTGTGGCTCGCGGCGGGGCAGGCATCAGGTCAGTACGGCGAATCGGCAGTGCCTTACTTGATCGAGGCATTGAAGGACGAACGCATCCCCGTGCGCCGAGCGGCCATGATCGGGCTCTTCGTCGCGGGTCCGAAGGCGAATACGGCGGTACCAGTTTTGATCGACGTCCTGGAGGAAGACGAACCACAGACTCGGAAATATGCCCTGAACGCGTTCATCGGAATTGGACCGGATGCAAAAGACGCCGTGCCCGCCCTGATCAAGACGCTCGCCAGCGAGGATTTCCACACGCAGTACTGGGCATGCCGTGCTCTGGGATCTATAGGCGCCGCCGCGAGCCCCGCGGCCCCGAAACTGATCGAACTGGTCCAGGACGGCGTGACATCGGTCCGCCGCAATGCCGCCGCCGCGCTCGGCAACATCGGCCCGACGGTCGGCCAGCGTGCGGTTGACACGCTTGTTGGCGCGTTTTCGGACTGGAGTCAGCCAGTGCGTCAACAGGCAGTGATCGCTTTGGGGAAACTTGGACCGCTGGCCGCGCCGGCGTTGCCGGTGATCGAGAAAGGTCTGCGCGACGGGGAATTCAGACCGGCCGCCAACGCCGCGAAAACCTTGTGGCTGTTGAAGCCCGAATCGGAGCTTCCGCTTCGGGTCCTGCTGGTCGAGTTGGCCGCGGGCGACGATCCTGGCGACGCCGTCATCGTCATGGGCGAAATCGGCGTCGCGCTCGGCGCGGTGGACGAAGTTGCCGAGCTGCTGAAACAGGACTACCGCTGGGCTCGCCTCTACGCAGCCGAAGCCTTGGGTAAGATGGGGCCCGACGCAGCCCCCATCGCACGCCCAGCACTCGAAGCCGCCTTGGACGACGAAGACCAAGAAATCCGCGAGGCGGTCAAGGAAGCTCTCGATAAGATCGGCCGCTCCGGGAAAGAATCTCGTTAGCCCAGCATATCGGGCTCCAACGTCACTGGCGTACGCCTAACTCTCGCTGCATTTTCCCGCGCGAACAAGGGGCTCCGCTTCCTTGTCTGTGCTGGCAGCCCGATTGTGGGGACGCTAGACTTCATTGATGGACAAGAGGAAAGGGACTCTATGTTGGCGCCGTGGCCTCGTCCCGCACTCAACGATGAAGACGGAGGCGATGACTGATGGAGTCGGAAGAACTCCGACAACTGGTTGCTGAAGTCCAACGTCAGCAGATGGAGTTGGAGAGCATTGAAGTCAAGTGCGCGCGTGGTGGGACGCCGAAGGCATTTGATTCACTGTCTTCCCTGTCCAATCGCCCCGGCGGCGGAGTGATCCTGTTCGGGCTGGACGAGGGCGAGAGCTACGGGGTCACCGGCGTCGGCGATCCCCAACGCGTCCAAGAAGATGTGTCGAGCTGGGCGAGAAGCGAAATGGAACCGCCTCTCAACGTCCTGTTCACGGTGGTCGAAATTGACGGCGAAACCGTCGTTGCCGTCGAGGTGCCGGAGATCCCTCGTGAACAGAAACCCTGCTACTACAGAAACAGGGGGCTGAAAGGAAACGGGGGCGCATATATCCGCTCGGGGAACACCGACCGTCCCATGAGCGATTACGAGATCTTCACCTACATCAGCTCTCGCGGCCAGCCGACCGATGACGAGGAGCGAATCGCAGACGCCACGCTGGACGACCTAGACGCGGTGAAGCTGAACGCTCATCTCGAACACCTGCGCTCGACGCGGCCAAAGCTGTCGTTCTTGACTGGCCCTCGCGAGGAAACCTTGACACGGCTGCGCGTGGTTCGCGAGGTCGACGGAGTGCTCCGGCCGACGCTCGCCGGTCTGTTGACGTTCGGCGAGTACCCGCAGGAATTCCTGCCGCAGTTGTTCATCGCCTTCGTCCAGTACTACGGAACGACCGAGCACGAGAAAGGACCGGGCGGCCAACGTTTCTTGGACAACCGGAAGTTCGAAGGGCCGATTCCCGAAATGTTGAACGCAGCCGAGAGGTACGTGGTTGGGGCAATGCGAAAGAGCAGTCTGATCGAGAGTACGCGCCGCAAAGACATCCCGGAGTATCCTCAAGAAGCCCTTCGCGAGGCATTGGCCAATGCAGTGGCCCACCGTGACTACAGCCAATACGTACGCGGAAGCTACATCCAGGTGCGCATGTTCGCCGACCGTCTGGAGGTGCAAAGCCCCGGCGGGCTGTTCGGCAAGGTGACCGAAGAGAACATCGAAGAGGAGGAATCGACGCGCAACGCCCGTTTGATGCAGATGCTGGAGGATACACACATTGTCGAAAACCGCGGCAGCGGCATCGACGCCATGATCGCCGCCATGCGTCAGGCCAATATGGAACCGCCAAGGTTTCGGGATTCGCGCGCGTCGTTCGTCGTCACGCTCCGCAACCACACACTGATGAGCCCGGCCACGATCCAGTGGCTCAACCAGTTCGCCTACCAGCCATTGAACGACCGCCAGCGCGTGGCTCTAGCCTATCTGCGGGCAAACGAACGCATCGTCAACAACGACTATTGTCGGCTGAATCAGGTGGACGTCGTCACGGCCGGCCAGGAACTCCGCGGCTTGGTCCAAATCGGCCTGATCCAGCAAAACAGCGCCAGCCGTTGGACGTACTATACGCTAGGCGTTTCGTCGGAAGAGGGCGCAGCCACCGTATCCCAGCCCGAATCGGACGAGGACAGAATTTTGAACTACGTACGCGAGAAGGGCTCGATCAACAACACGGAATGCCAAGGGCTACTAGGCGTTGGAGATACTCGCGCGTACTACCTGCTCAGGAAGCTCTGTGACCAAGGCAAGCTTAGGCCGAAGGGCCCCAGGAAGGGCCGCCGCTACGTGGCGACCTAAGGGTAGGAACGGCTTTCCAGGATTTATCCAGAACGATTCTGGATAAACCCTGGATAACGACGCAAGTCTTTTTCGAACAAGACCTTGTGTCCAGAAGTGACTCCCACAGATCCGTTCTATTGGCGGTCTAGTAGCACTGATCGCCAATAGAATGGGCCCGTTTGCACCGATTGATCCGTAGCGATTTGTGAATGGCTGGATTTGTCGTTAACATAGAATGATCTCCTCGTCTGAAGCGATCGGTGTTGGCATGTCGCACGAATGCTCTGAATCCGATCTGATCCATCAAGCGGTTGCGGGCGATCGGGCTTCGTTGTCGCAGTTGCTGTTGATCCATTACGACGACTTGAGGCGTCACATTGCGGCGCGGATTTCGAGTGATCTGCAGGGGCTGTTGCGGCCCGACGACGTTTTGCATCAGACTTTTGTGCGTGTGACGCAAACGATCGGCACGTTTCAGCCGCGGCACAAGGGGGCGTTCCGGGGCTGGATCCAGACCATTGCCGAGAACATCGTCAAAGATGCCGCGAAGCGCCGGCGGCGCGAGCGACGCGCGCCGGATCGACGGAACCGCGGACCATCGCCGGCCGACGACAGCTCCGTGGCCGCCGTGGTCGAGCGGATCGCGGCCGACTCGACGACGCCGGGCAGGCGAGTCCAACGGAGCGAGAGCCTGCGTCACATGCGGGCTGCACTGGCCACCCTTCCGGATGAGCAACGCGAAGTCGTCGAGAGATATTACATGCGAGGCCAGTCATACGAGCAAATCGCAGATGCTTTGGGCCGCACGAAAGACGCGATCCGCGGGGTGTGCTACCGAGCCCGGAAAAACTTACGTGCCGTGATGGGTGGATCGTCGCTGTACTTTAGCGGATAGGGCGAAGGCTCATGGTAACCAGCTCTTCGTCTCAAAATCGACTGCACGAGCGAAGCGAGCGAATACGTCGCGTCGTATTCGATCTCGTGCAACGCCGGTTCCACGGTGACGAGGTCTCTGACGATTCCGTCCTGTCCCAACACCTGGACCTTATGCCTGAATTGGCGGACGAACTGCAAAAGATTCGGTGCATCGGCAACGCTTTGGGCGAAGTGGCCGATGAACACCGCCTTGAGGCGTTTGAGCGTATCGAAGCGGACTGGAGGAAGGACGCGGTTGAACGCCGCACTGACAGTTGGCACAAGAGCACGGAACCACACGCAGACTCCGCCACGATTCCCGAAACGATCGGTCGCTATCGCGTGTTGCGAGTACTGGCCGAAGGCGGCTTTGGACGTGTTTGTGTTGCCCGCGACGAGCAGTTGGGGCGAGACGTTGCCATCAAGGTTCCCCACTGGCATCGGGTCGTCGATCCGAGCGACGTTCGTACCTATTTGACCGAGGCGCGAATCGTCGCGGGATTGGATCACCCTGCCATTGTCCCTGTCTATGACGTAGGACGAACGGAAAACGGCTACTGCTACGTTGTTTCGAAACTGATCCAAGGGAAAGACCTTGCGACCAGATTTCGCGAGTCGCCAGTGTCGGAACACGAAGCGTCCCGGATTGTGCGAACGGTTGCCGAAGCATTGCACTACGCTCACCAGCGCGGGTTGGTACACCGCGACGTCAAACCGGCCAATATCTTGCTGGATTTGGATGGCAAGCCCTATGTGACTGACTTCGGGTTGGCGCTCAGAGACGAAGACTCCGGCGAGGGCCGAAGCTATGCGGGAACTCCGGCTTACATGAGCCCGGAGCAGGCCCGCGGCGAAGCCCATCGCGTCGACGGCCGCTCGGATGTTTTCAGCCTGGGCGTCGTGCTGTACGAGTTGATCACCGGACAAAAACCGTTCCAGTCCGACTCGCACGACGAACTGCTAGAACAAATCATCAACGAAGATCCGCCGTCGCCGCGCGGCTTGGACGAGTCCATCTCTGAGGAACTCGAGCGAATCTGTCTGAAGGCCTTGTCCAAGCGCGCGGCCGACCGCCACGCGACAGCTAGAGATTTGGCCGAAGACCTGCGGTATTTCCTCCAACGCGGCGAGCGGCCTGGTTCACAGTCTGCTGGAACCGAGCGGCAAGACCTTACTGAAAACAGGCGGGCGGCGAAAGTCGTTCCCAAGGGATTGCGGGCGTTTGACGCCAACGACGCGGATTTCTTCCTCGATCTGGTGCCAGGCCCGCGCGATCGAGACGGCTTGCCAGAGAGCCTGCGGCAGTGGAAACATCGCATCGAGCAAGCCGACCCGGCGGAGGCATTTGCTGTGGGCGTGCTGTACGGTCCGTCAGGCTGCGGCAAGTCATCTTTGGCTCGCGCCGGGCTGCTGCCACGACTGTCGCCACGCGTGCGTTCGGTTTACGTCGATGCCGCGGCCGACGACACCGAAGCGCGGCTTCTTGCGCGGCTAGAAAAGAAATATCCCAATCTGCCGACCGACGGCGGCTTGGCCGAGCGTTTGGCTTCCGTCCGGTGCGGGCGTGGCCCCCGCGAAGGGCAAAAACTGCTGTTGGTGATCGACCAGTTCGAGCAGTGGTTGCACGGCAAAGGAGAAAACGAGCGCCGGTCGCTAATCGAGGCGCTGCGGCAGTGCGACGGCGATCGACTGCAATGCCTGCTGCTGGTGCGAGATGACTTCTGGGTGGCGCTAAGCCGTTTTATGGCCGAGTTGGAAATCGACCTTGTGCAGGGACACAATACGGCCATGGTCGACCTGTTCGACCTCCGACACGCACACAAGGTACTGGCCGAGTTTGGACGTGCATTCGAACAACTGCCGGAAAACCTGGGCACTCTTACAGCGGCACAGGAGACGTTCCTGAAGCGAGCCGTCGCCGGATTGGCCGAGGAAGGCAAGGTCGTGCCGGTACGCCTCGCCCTGTTCGCCGAGATGGTCAAGGACAAGCTGTGGACGCCGAACACGCTGCGGGAGGTCGGCGGCGCTGCGGGTGTGGGTGTTGCTTTCTTGGAGGAGACCTTCGGCTCACGAGCCGTCAATCCCCGATACCGTCTCCATGAACGGGCGGCTCGCGCGGTTCTCGGGGCCCTTATGCCGGAACCGGGTAGCAACATCAAGGGCCGCGTCCGTTCGAGCCTCGAACTGCTTGACATTTCCGGCTATGGCAGGAAGCCTCGGGCCTTCAAAGAGCTGACTCGTATTCTCGACAGCGAGACACGGCTCCTCACACCTGCCGATCCCGACGCGTCAAGTGCTGAAGAGGTCTCAGCAACGTCTGGTCGCCGGTACTACCAATTGACGCACGACTATCTAGTGCCGTCGCTCCGCAAATGGCTGACGAAAAAGCAGAAGACGTCGCGGAGCGGGCGGGCGGAGCTTCGTTTGGCCGAGCGTTCCGTGATGTGGAATGCTAAACCCGAACGTCGCCAGTTGCCGTCGCTGTGGGAATGGCTTGCGATCCGCACATTGACCCGACCGGCGCATTGGACATCCGAACAGCGAAAGATGATGCGCGTTGCCGCTCGGCGCCAGGTACTCGCGGCGAGCTTTCTCGCCGTGCTATCTCTCGTATTCCTTTTTGCCGGCGTGGAAGTAACGGCCCTAACAAGAAGTCTGCTTATGCAGCTCCGATCGCGAGGTGCCGTACTTTGGTTGGCATTGGACCGGCAAGAGGCTGTTTGGCCTTTACTGAAACACAGAGAGGATCCCACAGAACGTACTCGCGTCATTCACGGGGTCAGCCATCTGGTGATCACGCCCGAAGAGGTGATGACCGGGATGCAGAGTCAAGACGACGTGTCCGTTCGCCGAGCCATGTTGCTCATGGCTGGAGAACTCGTTGGCGACCCGAGAGAGAGGACCGTCCGATCGACTGAACTTCGCCGTACCGATCCCCTGATTCAGGAACTGCTGCGTCTGTATCAACATGATCCGGACCCCGGCATCCACGCGGCAGCCGAATGGACCTTACGCAGGTACGAGCAAGATACGGAGGTGGCCCGGATCAACCATCAGTTGACACTGGCGGGGATTCAGGAACAGCATCAATGGTACGTAAGTAACCAAGGCCACACCATGGTGGTCATCCCTGGGCCGGCCCACTTTCTGATGGGCTCGCCGAAGACGGAGTTGTCGCGAATCGACGACGAGTCGCTGCACTCCCGCCAGATCCGTCGGAGCTTCTCGATCGCCAGCAAGGAGACAACCGCCGTACAGTTCCAGCGATTCCTTCGCGACAATCCGTGGGTGAATCAATCGGGCACAGGCGGGCGTAGTCTGTCGCCAGGCCGGCCGCAGACTTCCGTCACCTGGTTCGAAGCCGCGGCTTACTGCAACTGGCTCAGCGACAAGGAAGGCCTTGCCGAGGATCAGCGGTGTTACCTCCCAAACGCCGACGGGTTTTACGCGGTCGGCATGAAGCTGGCACCCAAGTACCTCTACCTCCACGGCTATCGCCTGCCGACGGAAGCGGAATGGGAATATGCGTGCCGAGCCGGAGCGACCACCGCTCGACACTTCGGCAACACGGAACTTCACCTGGACCAGTACGCGGTGTGCCAAGCCACCGCCGATGGGCACGCGCTGCCCGTAGGGAGCCGCAAGCCGAATGACTTTGGCTTGTTTGACATGCATGGAAACGTTGCTGAATGGTGCCAGGATCGGCACCAAGTGTATCCAGAGGGCCCCATGAGTCAGCCGCCGACCGAAGACGAAGTCACAGGCGACCAGATTCGAGTATTTCGTGGGGGCTCTTTCGCGGATTCACCGTCGCGAGTCCGTAGTGCCGCCCGTGGTAAAGACGTGCCTGCCACTCGAAACGCGACAATCGGCTTTCGCGTCGCCCGAAACTATCCGTAGTCTCAGTGTCGTTTAACCGCAAGCCGGAGGCGTGCGCGTTGGGCAGACGACACCGGACGCGCACGCCTCCGGCTTGCGGTTAAACGATCCAATCGCGGCGTCTGGAAGGACCGTGCTGGTCAATAATCTGACCGCTTCAGCAGTTTACCGTCCGCCCGGTGACCTAACTGCTGGAAGGTCTCCAACTTGATCGTCGCGGGCAGGAAGTCGACGTGACCGTCGCCATACGCGAACTGGGCGCCTCCCGGATGGTAGCTACCAAAACCACCGACGACCACGCCCGCTGCACTATCGTCGGCCGATCCGGCCATTTGGGATTGCCGCAGGCGGTTCCGCGACGTGTTAATCAGCTCGCCCGTGTTTCGCAGCGTTGAACTCGTGCCGGACATCCAACCCAGGTCCGTGGCGACATCGCAGATCTTCTCGCCAATGAAAATCGTGTGGGTTGTCCCGTCGCTGACGTCTTCGTAGCGAACGGCGCTGTTCAGAAAGAACACGCCGTTATTGTCTACGTCGATAGGCTGGTCAAGGTCGTGGTGCAAACCGGCATAGTTGGTGATAACGATGTTCTTCACATTATCCGGACTGGAAGGGCAGCGGTGCGTGCTTACGCTAACGTCACGCACCTCGGCGTTGTTGTCGTGGTAAACGCCCACGCCGAAATCGATGTGGTCGAAGGTGTTCCTCTCCTCCATGTACGGCAGCAATTGACTCAGCCAGTTGTGGTGGTATCCCGCGGCCTTGTCGACAATCGGCCCTTTTTCGTCTACTGTCCCGGGCGGGTACACTCGATAGGTCATGTCATAGTTCTGCACGGCGAGGATCAACTGGACAAGGTTGTTGTTGCATTGGGTCCGTCTCGCCGCTTCTCGCGCGGCCTGAACCGCGGGCAGCAGCAGGGCGACAAGGATTCCAATGATCGCGATAACGACCAACAACTCCACCAACGTGAAGGCTTTGTGTTGCTTGTATTTCATGGCGAGCCTCCTGGGCTAGGTAAGTTTACCAACAGTTCTCGTTCATGCAAAATCCGGTGCGATGTTTCGTCCGGATAATACGCTTGGACACGAATCAGGCGGCCCGTTTCAGAATCCGAGGCGGGTTCGACCTGAATGATCGCCACGCCGGGGCTTCCGGCCCCGAGAACCTCCGCGGGAACGCGCCAAGTTTCCCCTTCATAATCCGGCGACTTGTCCAACGCGCGTGCCGCACGCTGGACAGCCGACTCGGCGAGCCAGAACGATTGCTGCCGTGACTCAGAAACGCGCATCTGTCGGTGATGCAGTACAATCGCCCGCGTCAACTCGGCACCGACCAACATCACGACCAGCAGACCGATCAACACGGCCGCCAGAATTGCGCCGGGACGTGGTTTTCGTTTGGATGACTTCAGACAAAACATTGGAGTTTCCTGCGTGTTCAGGGGTCCGAATGAAGTGGGGTTTCGGGTGTCAGGTGTCGGGTTTCAAGGATCAAGTTTCAGGTCCCAGCCGATCCTCCCTCTTCCCGACACCTGACACCCGACACCCGTTCTCCCTCCTACTCTTCTGAACTCGGTAACGTCGGGCTAACAAGGCATACGGTCGCATCGACACGGTACCCTCTCGGAACCACTTTCTCGTTGCCCCGGCCACTGGCGTCCAATTCCAAAACAAGCGACACGACTGGCGATGTGCCATCGTTGTGGAATTGCCATCCCGTGGCCGACGCGATCAGCGGATACGTTTCGCGGTGCTGGATCGCTTCGGCGCGGCGAACGACCCGTTCTATGTTGTGTGGATGGATGGTGTACCCGATCGTTTGCTCTCCGGAGAGAGTAAGCTTCAATTCCGTTTTTGGATCAGTTTCGGACGACGGCTCGTCAATCGTCGCGGACACTGCTTGATGCGTATCCGACCGGAGCTGAGCCACGAAGCGGTCCACCGACCGATCGTGAGCTAGCTCATCCCGCAGACGCCGGTCCGCTCGAGACAGAGCGTGCAAGGTTAACGCGACCGTGCCCATGACCGTCCCAATCAGTGTAATGACGACCAAGCACTCGGCCAGCGTGTACCCGCGGCGACGTGACCTCATGGTTCAGGCTCCTCGTCGTGAGACCTCCAGGCGACCAGTCGAACCGGTTCTGCACGATCGCCGGACGCGTTAGACCAATCGACCTGGATTCCGATTCGTTTGATTTCGTCGCCCTCGCCCTCCGAGTTCAATTCTACGCGAATCCGAGCGTCGGGCAGCGTCTGGCGACACCAGTCGGATGGTTCGACGGTCGCCAGATTTTCCGCTGTGATGTCGGGCCAGGGGCGCGACATTAGGTCTTCCATCAGATTACCCGCTTCTCGGGCAGCCGTGGTCCGCAATTGGGAAACTCGCCACTGGTTCGATGTCAGGGCAACCAGTTGAGTAACTCCCGCCAATACCGCGATGGAGATCGCCATGGCAATGGTCGCCTCGACGATGGTTGCGCCGCGCCGTCGCGTGCGCCAAGTAGGTCCCGGCTGCCGGACGGGACCTTTGCCGGCAACAACGTGCCAGCCAATTCCAGGTCCCGTTCGGCAACCGGGACCTACCTTGATTGCGGCCCAAGGCCGAGTTGTTCGATTGTTCATGTTTAGGTGTTGTGTTGTATCATGGAAAAAAGCGGCGTCAGAATTGCCAGCGCAATCACGAAAACGCAGGCTCCGACCACCAATACGGCAGCGGGAAAGGCCACACTAAGCAAGGCTCGCATTCGGTATGCTGTTCTGCGAACGCTGCTGTCGGCCATCTCCTTGAACGCCCACACGAGGTTGTCCGTGCGCTCGGCCGCTTTGAACACCACGGCCTCCGGCCGCCGAACGAGCCCGGCTCGTTCGAGACTGTCGCACCAATGGGCGCCGGCATCGATTCGCTTGACCGCCGACTGAAGCCGGATTCGCACTCCTGGCCGAGGGAAGTAGCTGGCCAGCAGCCGTACGATCTCGGAAATCGGGCGTTTCTGGTCCACGCCAATGGCCAACCAGCGAAGGACCAATGCACAGTCCACTCGCCTCCACAAGACCCGGACAACGGGCAGATCACGAGGCGAAAAACGCACGTAGTACAACAAACCGACCACCAACAGAAGCATCAGCACTGCGGCTACGGGAAAGGTCACGTACCACTGGTCCGCGGCCGAACGCGTAGCGGCTATCAGTCCCCGAGTCACTTCAGGCAATATCAATGCGACTTCGAATTCGTCGAACATGTCCACAAAGACAGGAATGATTCTGGTCATCAGAAACGTCAACGTACCGAACGCGACCAGGACGACGACGGCAAGGTAAAAGAACTTCTCCAGCAGTGACCGCAACGTCATCTCCAACTCGTCAATCTCGGTGACAGCTTGACGCAATGCGAGTCCCAGAGTGCCCGTCTGCTCGCCCAGGTCGGCAGCCAGTAACGCGGCCGTGGGCACCGTATTGCGCGACCGGCGCAGCGCCAGTCCGAGTGGCACACCGGCGTCCAAGTAGTCTGCCAGGTCCCTGGCACAGATCCCGACCGTGTCATCTCGCTCGTCCGCAAACGCTTGGGCCGCCGTCTCGAGCGGAATTCCCCGTTCTGCGGCCACGGTCAGAAGCCGCAGAAGCGCCTGCCGTTCCGAGTTCTGATGCCTTCGCACTGCAGCCGCCAACAAGATCCCGACCATTGGGCAGGTAATTACGGCGACAACATTGGTAGTGATGGCAACCACGGAAAAAAGGCCAAGTACCAAGAGGGACCACCCAAAGGCCGAGAGCAGCCGCGCCGGCACGTCGTCAGCGGTCACCCGCCCTCGCTGGTGCAGCCAAATCCGAGTCCATAGCAGGCCGATCCCCACTAGGACAAGGCTCAGAGGCACCAGAGCTAAAGCGGTACACTCCAACATGATTCCGGATGGCTCCTAACCTAGTGTATGTACTACTGACACAGCCCCTGGACCATGGAATACAACGGCAAGAACAAAGCACTCACGACAAACAAAGCGCAACACGCTATGGCGATGAACAGGAATGGCGGCAGGATCGACTGCAATAGCAGCGATCGCACACGCACCCGGGATTCAAGCAACTCGCGCCCGGTGTCGAACGCGTCCGCCAACATCCCCTTTTCTTCGCCCCAGCGAAGAAGCGGAATCAAGGAACTTGGCGTCTGTCGTGTGGTGGACAACATCTGCCAAACCGTCTGTCCCTTGTCGGCACCATCCGCGAGCCAGCGTGATATGCCCCCCACGTAGTCGTTCGATACTCCATCACCGGCAAGTCGCAGCGCCTCGGGCAGCGGTATCTGATTCCTAGTCAATACGCTCAACAGACTCGACCATTCCGCAAAACCCGACCATCGCGAAAGCGGGCCCACAAGTGGCACCGTGGCAACCAGACGGAGCCAGCCCGCGCGGCCTCGACGCACACGGATCGCGACGGCCGTCAGCAGCCCGATGGCGATGCCGCCCGCGATCAGCCATAACCCTAAGTCGCGATACCAAAAAAACACGAGCGTTAGCAGTGGCAGGTTGAGCTCGAACTCCTGAAACATCTGCTCGAAGTTGCCGCCGACTAGGATAATGATCGATGCCAGCACTACGGTCGCCAGGCATACAACCAGTAGCGGATAGGCAAATCCGCCAGCGACACTCCGCCGCAAGGCATGTGCAGATCGTTGATGCTCCACCAACTCCAAAAACGCGTCGCCCAGCTTGCCTGTGCGGGCCGCTGCCGCAAGCAGTCCGCCAATGTGTCGCGGCACTAACTGGTCACTGGCCGCTAGGATGTCCTCGAGCGATCGCCCCTGTTCGACTTGATCGGCAATCGAACGAAGCGCCAATTCGACGCGAGGATTGGCGCTCTCATCAGCAGCCGCTCGCAGTCCGGGTGCCAGCGGTAGGCTACTGGCACTCACCTGCGCGATGCGCTCGGTCAACTCTTCGGCTTCCGTCGAAGACAGCCGGCGTTGCCTTTCCGTGTCTGTGGGCGACACGCCCAAGACCTGAAGCCCCTGCTCGCGCAACCGTAGCCGGGCATCATCGAGGCTCGACGCCTCGATCTGGCTGGCAACTTCGTTGCCATCGGCATCTCGTGCTGTGTAGCGATAAGTTGCCATCTAGAACGGTTGTCCCAATTCGTAGAGCATTCTGTACACGGGTCCAATAGTCACAACCGCTTGAATCGCGGTCGCGGCGCCGCCGAACACGGCAGTCAACACGATCGGCAAATACAGCGCGGTCCAGGTTGCGGCGTGTGATGCACGTTGCCTATAGGCATCGGCCGTGCGCAGCAAAGTGTCGCCGATCCCCGGCTGATCCGCACCGGCCAGCACAAGCCAGCCCAAGAGCGGCGGGAACGGCGCGGGAATCGAGTCCCGCCCTGCGAGGACTTCGCCGCTTTGCTGTCGTCTAGCGATTTCTTGCGCAGCCCGACTCAAACCGCGGTCACCACTGGCGTCCGCCGCCAACACGATCGCCTCCTGCAGCGGAACGTGTTGTTTGATCAACAGCGATAGGAGTTCGGCAAACGTTGCCATGCGACCGTCACGAATCGACCGCCCCAGGCTCGGCCAGAATCTCCCGAAAACCCCTGCCCGGCGGCCCGCTGCCGTTTGGCCTTGGGTCACCGAAGCACGCCCCGACCGATACCAGCGGAAAACGAGAAACAGCATCACGACAAGCGGCGGCCAAACGCCCCACCACTTGGCTGTTTGACCGAGCCAAGCCATGGATACCAAGACAGGATCGGACGAGGTCGTCAGATCCTCGTACGCACCCAATGTTACTGGTGCCAGGTGGACCACCGCGAACACAAACAGGCCGTAGGCAAGCCCCACAACAACCAGCGGGTAGACTAAGGCGGTGCCGACCGCATGACGCAATTCCGCTGCTCGTCGCACGGTCGTGGTCAGGCCCTCCAGGGCAACTGCCAGTCGACCGGAACGTTGTCCTGCCTCGACGACCGCACGCCAGACTGGCGGAAACGTCTTCTCGTCGGTGGCCAAAACCTGCGACAAGCTCTCGCCCGCCTGCATCCGTTCGCTCAGGTGTGTGGCTATTTCTCCCACTCGCCCCGGCATGTCCCGGGCGATTTCGCCCAACCCCTGCTCCAAAGGCACGCCGGCACGCACCAGCGCCGCCATTTCTTCGTTCAATGCGACTAACTGGTCGAGCGAAATTGGTCGTCCACCGATGCCGGTTTCGTCATTGCTCACGAGACGATTCTCTTCAACGCGGAAGTACGCAACTTGGCTGCGTGCAAGCCGGTGGCACGCCCGAGGGTTTCAACACTGGCCCTCGCATTGTCACTCGCCCGTCGAGGGCCTACGTTCTCTAACGACGCAGCACGCCTGCGCGCACGCGATTAGTGCCAATTTGTGTCGTAATCTCCATCCAACCGCGCTACTTCGGCCAAAGAAACAGAACGCAAAATAGCCCCATCCGGTTCAAGAAATGTGCAGAATAGCTGGACTCGGTAACTTGGGAATTGGCACTTCAAATGTAGATGAATCCGGTTTAGGTCGAACTGCTTGGTTATTCCACGTCCCGACCAACTAGCGGTGCTAGCACCCCCACAGGAGATTCCTGGCAAGTGGGGCAAAAGAAACCGTGCTAGCAGGGTTGCATAGCGGAATGATCTTGGTAAAGTTATGCTTAGCCAAAATAGCCGACTTTCAGAGCAGTTTCATATTCGCTTGATTTTGCTTTGCCAAACTCGGACTCTTTGAACCTACGGTGTTCTCCTTAAACCTATCTTCGATTGGCAACTGTGGGACTCGGTGGATTACGGAGGGTTCACTGTTGAAGGATACTCTCGGGCGGATCGATGTGACGGGAAATGGCGATCGGTGTTGTTGATTGTCACGCGTGGTCCTCCAACATGGAACGGACGGGAGGAATTGGCGGCCGCCTTCAAGGCGACACAAGCAGCCGACATCTCGAATGCAAGTTCGTTCCACAATGGATGGAAAACGCAACGTCTATCGGCCTGCCAGGGGCAGTTCTGGGCGGGATTCCGATAGGATGTGTTCTCATGAAGGATCTGTTACGCGGCCATAGCGAAGCGGTAACGCAGGCGAGGTCTGCGCTTACCAAAAGTCCGGTATTTGCGTTGCGTGGATTGGATGTTGCCCAGTCCGGAGAACGACTGCTCATATCGGGCCGAGTAAGGACGTTCTATCACAAACAACTTGCCCAGGAAGCGGTGCGGCACGTTGTTAACGGATTGCGATTAGTGAACTTGGTGGAAGTTATGTAACTGGCGACAATCGACACACAATTCAGAAACCCGGCTTCTCGAAGAGGTCGGGTTTCTCTTTTGCGCTCTTCACGGGATTTGTTGATCGAGCCGAGTGGCTTTCCCTTGTCCGTCGTTTAACCGCAATACCGTTCATGTTTCCATAAGTCGCGACTCCTGCTAGTGTTACGCTTCACCAACAACGAGCACTAGCAAGGAGTCGCGACATGGTCGAGCAAGGATGCTCACGCCTACCGGGAGATGAGACTGG
>JADHUC010000023.1 GCA_016784735.1 Pirellulaceae bacterium
ATCGAACATACCAGATCTGACCCCACTCCCGAGAGCAATGGTACGGACTTGTTTGGAGAGGAACCTATGAACCGATTCGCATTTCGAGCATTCTTCTTGTTTTCACTTGCCGTGGCGGCGATCCACACGTGCATAGGCTGGGCGCAGGAGTTAACGGGGCGCGAGGCCATCCAGCCGCAGGTGCGCCCCTTCGACCTGAAACAAGTGCGCCTGCTGGAGGGCCCGTTCAAGCAGGCAATGGAGCGGGACCGCAAGTACCTGCACGCACTTGACGCGGATCGGTTGCTCCACGCGTGGCGACTGAATGCTGGTCTTGCTTCCGATGCGGAGCCGTTGGGCGGCTGGGAACGGCCGGATTGCGAGGTGCGTGGCCATACGCTGGGGCATTACCTTTCGGCCTGTGCGCTAATGTATGCCAGCACGAGTGACGAGAAGCTCAAGGCCAAGGCGGACGGGATCGTGGCCGAGCTGGTTAAATGCCAGGAGGCACTCGCGAATGGCTATTTGAGCGCTTTTCCCGAGTCATACATCGATCGAGCCGAGCAGTGCCAGCGAGTTTGGGCACCCTACTACTGTCTGCACAAGCTGGTCGCGGGCCTCCTGGATATGCACGTTCACTGCGGCAACGAAGACGCGCTCGCCGCCGCCAAACGCATGGCCGCTTGGTGCAAATCGCGATGTGACAAGCTGTCCGATGAGGAAATGCACCGGATGCTTGACCGTACGGAACAAGGCGGCATGAACGAAGCGTTGGCAAATCTCTACGGTCTGACCGGCGAGCGTCAATGGCTCGATCTATCGCGCCGGTTTGTACAAAACCGCTACGTCGAGCCGCTGGCGCGGGGCGAGGACCGCTTGAAGGGCGAGCACGTCAACTCGTTCATCCCCAACATCATCGGAACCGCTCGGCAATACGAGGTGACCGCCGAAGAACTCGACCGCCGTATCGCCGAGTACTTCTGGACGCAGGTCACCTCGGCTCGGTGTTATTGCACGGGCGGCACAAGTAACCAGGAGCACTGGCGCAGCGATCCGCACCAGTTGGCCGGCCAACTGAGCGACCACACGCAGGAAACATGCTGCACGTACAACATGCTCAAGCTGACGCGGCACCTGTTCTGCTGGGATCCAAAGCCGGAATACGGGGATTATTACGAACGGGCGTTGTACAACAGCATTCTTAGCACGCAGGACCCGAAGACCGGCATGATGATGTACTTCGTCACGCTCGCTCCAGGGCGGTGGAAGTATTACAACCTGCCGAATGATTCCTTCTGGTGCTGTACGGCCACGGGTTTGGAGAACCACGCCAAGTACGGCGACAGCATCTATTTCCACGGCGAAAATGACCTGTATGTCAATCTTTTCATCCCGTCCGAGTTGAATTGGCCGGATAAGGGCGTGCGAGTCCGTCAGAAAACGGACTTCCCCGATCGCGACAACACCACGATCACCGTCCAGACGGACAAGCCTGTCGACTTCACCATGCGAGTGCGCGTGCCGTACTGGGCCGCGCAAGGCGCGACTGCCAAGCTGAACGATCAGCCAATCGAGAACGACGCCAAACCATCGAGTTGGCTGTCCGTGGCGCGAAAGTGGCAGGATGGCGACCGCCTTGAGATCAGTTTGCCGATGAGCTTGCACGCAGCGCCGATGCCGGACGACAGGACTTTGGTGGCTTTCATGTACGGTCCACTCGTATTGGCCGGCAGGCTTGGCGGCGAAGGACTCACCGACGAGTTGACGTACACCACTCAGAACTTCTTCCGCTTCCCCCGCGACAAGATCGCATCCGCGCCGGTTTTTGTGGTCGATTCCAACGACGTGAGTGACTGGATCGAGCCGGTCGAGAATCAACTGCTCACTTTCCGAACGACGGGCCAAGATCGGGACATCGCGCTGGTGCCGTATCACAAGCTATTCGGTCAGCGGTACGCGGTCTACTGGCGTGTGTATCGTAAAGACAGCGAAGAATACCGTCGCGCCGTGGCCGAACAGGAAACGCAAGCCAAACGCCGGGCTCGACGAGTTGACGAAGTCGCCATCGGTGAACGCGACTCGGAGCGAGAGCATCGCATGCAGGGAGAACGTACTGGGAGCGGCTCGCATTTGGGGCACAACTGGCGCCATGCTACCGACGGCGCCTGGTTCAGCTACGAAATGAAGGTACTGCCGGACACACCGATGATCCTTTGGTGTCGATACTGGGGTGACGAAAGCGGCAAGCGAACATTCGACGTTCTTATCGACGACGAGAAGATCGCCGCGCAAACTTTGCTGCGCAACAAGCCGGACGAGTTCTTCGAAGTCGAATACCCGATTCCGCCGGAACTGACTCGCGGCAAGCAGGCGATTACCGTCCGTTTTCAGGCCCAACCAAGCAACTTTGCGGGCGGGGTATTCGGGTGCGAAATTCTGAAAGGAGAATGAGCGAAGAAGGCACCGGAATCGGACGGGCATCTTCGTGTTGTGTTTGGCGGTGTGCTCATTGACGGCAGCGATCGCAAGAAACGAGAAACCCTCGGCACCGGCCGAGGGCTTCTTCAAGGGATGGTTGTGTGTGGCACCCGCAGGGGCGTTTAGCGTCCGATCGCACCGGCGATAATCGAGGCGATGCCGCCGGCAAGGTCCGCTTCGCGGTGCGGATTATGTGGGTCGGAACCGCGAACGATCATTCCGACGCCGTGTCCGATCGCCCCCGCTCCACCGTGATGTGGGCGACCGTGGCCGGGATGCAGCCCACCATGCCCGGGATGCAGTCCACCGTGCCCTGGATGGGGGCCGCCGTGGTGCGGTCCGCCATGGACCCTGAGTTGTTCCCAATGCGTGTGAAGTTCCCAGCGAGCGAATTGGCAGGTGCGGACGTGCTGCACGAAACGCACGCGACCCTGAGAACCCGCCTGAATCGCCATGAGTGTCGTCGGACCTTGCCAGTCGTTGACGGGGACCCTGAACGTCTGGCCCTGGTAGATGGTTCCAATTCTTTGGCCTTCGACGAAGACGTGGTAGGGGTTAGCCGACTGGTTGTAGACTGACAGGATTCCGCGAATACCCGCCTGTGCGGAGCCAGCCGCACCACAGACCAAGACAATAGCTCCCAAAACCGCCGCAACTGTTCTGTTGATAGTCATCGTTTCGTTCCCTCTGATATACGGGCCTTGATTCGTCTTCAGCGGACGTGGCAACCGTCCATAACCTCTACCTGGTTCATGGTGGACCACGCCGATTGGCGACAGGAAAAACGGAAAGACGAGAAAAAGGCGGCTGGTCAGCCGATTCAGGGGGCTTGGCAAGACGCCGCAGAGCCGACGCATAGATCGGGCTCTGGGCAAGGTCGCGCTACTCGGTCACGTGCAGTTGCTGCGTGACGACGGCGGTCTTGCCGGGTTCGGTCGTGACCTCGAAAACCATCTGGAATGTGCCGGCGTGGGCAGGAGTCCCGGAGATTGTTCCGGATTGTGGATCAAGCGTCAGCCCGTTGGGCAAGCGAATGGCTTTGAACAATGGCTCTTCACGGTCCCAAAACGCGGCGTTGTACGACGAAGCCTCGCTGCGGCGGCAACGCAGATCGCCGATCGAACAGACTGACCGGATCTGGTATTCATATGCCTTGCCGACCTTAGCGGGCTCTGGCCGCGTGAAGACAAACGGTCGCGATACCTCGGCGTAGTCCGACGGCCCGCTCTCGTTGCCCGCCGAATTCAAAGCGACCACGCGATAGAAGGCTTTGTTTGTGTTTGGCGACGTGAGTTGCGGTCCGACTACGTGAATCGAGGTCTCGGACGTCTGGGCAATGAGATTCGCCTGCGTCTTCACGGACCCGGCGTCCGACGCATTGGACGATTTACGATCGAATTCGTCGATTGTGCGGACGAATCCCTTGCCGCGATGAACCAGGTATTCGGTGTCGCTGGCCGTGAAGCCTTTCTCGTCGCTGCCGTAGACTTTGTATGTCACAGGTTTTGTGCCTTGTGGATTCGGCTTCCAGGAGAGCGTCAGTCCGCCCAACTCGTTTGAACTCAGTTTCACGTCCAGCGGGACACCGGGCGACTGCGAACGAAAGCTGAAGGTACGGCTCCACGGCCCCCAGACGCCCGTCGCATCCAATGCTCGAACTCGCCAGTGGTAAGGGGTGTCCGGATTCAACAATCCGACGTATGGCACGGTCCACTCGGATTTGCCCTTGGACGGGGTAAGCGAGATCCTCTTTTCGAAGTTGGGCGACAGCGGCCAGCGCATGTCCGCATGCTCCGATAACTCGAAGTGGTAGTCGATGATTGCGTCTCCGTCGGGATCCGATGGCACGTTCCAAACGAAAGTCGGGCGAGTGCCCTCGACCGTTGCGCCGTCTTCGGGCGAGAGGGCTTCGGTCGGTGCATTCGGCGGACGCCAGGCTGTTCGGTCCAGCCACTCATGTGTGATGCGAACCTTGCGTTCGCCGTTCGAATCGTCTGTGTAAACCATTTCGTTTTCGCCTACAGTCAGTTCCGGCAAGGCCAACGCCGCGGTCTGAATGTCGTGCTCGAAAACGATCTCGCGAGCGGCGACTTGTCCGCGCAACGATAACTGCAACCAGAACACGTAGGTTGGCTCGCGGCGAGGAGAGACGATCTCGTCAAGCGATGCTGTGAGTTCTTTCGTCCCTGCCCCGACCTCTGACGAGATCGATGTCCACGTCTTCCCATCTGTCGAGTAGCGCCATTCGGCTTGTGCGTCGTCGCCGATGTCCACCGACGCGACTGCCTTGCCCCCGACGAAAACGTAGGGGCTGGCGAATCGCCAAGTGACACTTCCGGGTTGATCGGCACGGCTTGGTTTGATTTGGCCGGCGTCTGCATCGAAAACGGCGTTTTCCACTCGCTCTGTGCCGCGAACAGCCACTTGGTTGGACAGATCCGGGCGATAACGCAACTTTCCGTTGCGCATGTTGTCGTATGCCGTAGTTCCCCAACCGGCCAGCAAGTCTCCCAACCCGTCTCGTCTTCTTTCGCCTTCCTTTAACGCAACACCCGCCGTGTACTGTTTGCCGATGTGGTCCCAGCGTAATTCAATGGATTCGCCAGGCCGAAGCGTCAGATCCATCGAATGCTGTGCGGCGAGGCCGTAGGTGCCTTGCCGTTCGCCTTCGTAGATGTACAGCGAAGCGGAGAACTCGTCCGTCCGGCGATTCTCGCTGCCGCCAATGCCGTAAGTGTGAGTCCTTTTGATCAGGTCGTGATCACGGACGAATTCTTCGGCCGAAGCAAGCGTCCGATTGTCCCTCTTCAGACAGATCACGTGCTCGTCACTATCCAACAGATGATAACGCCCGTCATAAAACACTTCGGTCACAACGTGGCCGATTGGATAGCAGCGGCGAGTTTCCAGCCCGGCGGCGTCCCACAAGTCCTTGATCACGCGTGCCTGATTGCCGCACAGGGTATAGCCGTAGACGTTCAATGCCTTGAGCGCGTCGCTGCACTCGCCGTCCCAAGTACAAGCGTGAAACCGCCTTCGTCTCACGAATTCCCAGATCGCTCGTGCCCGATCCGCCGGCGTGGTCCAGCCGCGCGTTGCCTCGGCGACGATGGACTGGAACGTCCGCCAGTCGCCGCATCCATTGACGGTCAACCAAGGATTGTTGACGTCAGTCTGACCGATGTTCTCAATCATCACCGATCGGTTTGGTTGCCAACCCTGCACGAACGCCGCGTACCCGATAGGCATTCGTGTCATGGTCCCGTCGACCGTGCCGTGAAATTCGATCGCGTACTCATGGCGGTCGGTGCTGATCACTTCAGTGTGAACACGCGGTTTGTCGTCCTCCCGGTCCTGGAAAGGCTTCTTGGCTTCGCCGACAACTGCACCGTGCGCGGCAACCGTCAGACCGCAGAGCAACAGACCGACGGGTAGGAGTGTCTTCATTGGGATGCCCCTCAAGTTTGTGGCATGGTTCATGCGCATCTATATTGCCGGATTGCAGCTTGTCGTCAAGTCTAGCAGGCTCCCCATGGGAAGCACAATCAAAGAAACGAAAGAGCGTCCGGAATGGATGTTCGACGAACACGCGTGGTACGGAGAACCCGGACTGTCACGCAGGTGGATACGACGGACTTGATTGGACTGATAGCGGATTCAACAGGGAGGCGTAGGACAGGATCACTCTTCGCCGATTTCCGCTATGACTTCGTCAGAGATATTGAAATTGGCCGAGACGTTCTGCACGTCGTCGTGGTCGTCCAATGCCTCCATCAACTTGAGCACTTTGCGTGCCTGGCTGGCGTCCAGATCGACGGTGTTATTGGGGATGCGGGTGATCTCTTTGACGTCCGGTTCGATTTCGGCGGTTTCCAGGGCGTCGGTGACTTGCGAGTAGGCGTCCGGGTCGCAGGTCACTTCGAACTTGTCGGCCACTTGCCGAACATCTTCGGCGCCGGCTTCCAGGGCGATTTCCATCAGCTTTTCCTCGTCCGTGCCGTTGGCCGCGAAGACGAACAGTCCTTTGCGATCGAACATCCACGCCACGCAATTTGTGGCCCCGAGCTTTCCGCCGTGGATTTCGAACAGTTTTCTCACCTCCGGCGCTGTCCGATTGCGGTTGTCGGTCATGATATCGCACATCACGGCAACGCCAGCCGGGCCATAGCCCTCGTAGATTACTTCTTCGACATTACCGCCATCCAGTTCGCCGGTTCCTTTCTTGATGGCGCGAGCGATGTTGTCTTTGGGCAGGCTGACCGCTTTGGCATCGGCAATCGCGGTACGTAGCCGAGCATTGGCTTCCGGGTCGCCGCCACCCATTTTGGCCGCCACGATGATTTGTTTGGACAGCTTGCTCCACAACTTTCCCCGTTTGTTGTCGACGAGCGCTTTCTTGTGTTTGATGCCTGCCCAGTGCGAATGTCCTGCCATCGTCTTACTTCTCGTGCGTCTTGATCTTGTCCAAAGTCGCCTTGTGTTTGGCAGCGTCCTTGTCCGTTTCAAAGGACTTAGCCGCCCTGCGCCACGTCTCGATCGCCTTGTCCTTCTGGGTCGCCTTGATGTATGCGTCGCCCAGGTGATCCAGGATGACGCCGTCCGGATCGTTGTCCGAGGAGACGGCTTTCTCCAGTTCCTTGACCGCTTCTTCGTATCGGCCCAACTGGTAATAAGCCCAGCCCAAGCTGTCGATATAAGCGATGTTGTCAGGATCCCCCTCCACCGCCTTTTGGATCATGACTAGCGCTCGCGGGAGGTTCTTCTTCTGTTCGGTCCAGAGGTATCCCAGGTCGTTCAGGGCCCCGATATCCTCGGGGAACTCGTCCAGGACTTCCTCCAGCCACTCCTCGGCTTCCGGCCACCGGCCGAGCTCGATGCAGAGGTTGGACAGAATCAGGCGCGCATCGCGCAGCTCGTCTCGAATTTCCGAGGTGTCATGTTGATCGTCAAACTTCTTGATGAACGCCCGGTAACGCTCCTCGGCTTCGGCGTAACGCTTGGCGTAATACAGCACCCAACCGGGCTGGGCCTGGATGCGAGGCGAGTCGGCGTAGGCGGCAACCGCCTGCTCGGCAATCTTGATCGCTTCGTCTTTCTTACCCGCTAGTGCCAGCGCGCGTATCAGATAGAAGTTCCAGGCGTGGCCGCGATCGCCGACAACTTTCTCGCCGAAGGCCTGCTGGAACACTCGAGCCGCCTGGTCATACTGTTTTGCCAGCATCAGTTCCAGGCCCCAGTTCAGCATGAGTCGGGCTTTAGACGATTCTTCGCTTGAACTCAGCGCCGTGTCGAAGAACTCTTGCCCGCCGTCATACTGTTCCCGTCCAAAAGCCAACCAAGCGGCGGCCAGCGGTATCTCGGGTCCGATGGCTTCGCCCTTTTCCTTGATCTGTTTGCTCGCAAGGTTGATCAATTCATCAGCCAACTTGGTTTCTACGGTCAGCTTCTCGCCGGTTTCGCCCAACGCTTTCAGGGAACCGGCCAAGACGACCGCTTTGCCGAGCGTTTCCAGCAATTTGTCGTGACTGCCCTGCTCGCGGTATATCTGGATCAGTCCCTCGTACACTTCGGTGGCCGGCGCGAGCGTCACCAATTGTTCCAGTAGCTTCTGGGCCTCGTCCCACCGCTGATCTTCCAGGTGCTCTTTAGCCAGATAATAAATCAGCGATTCATTCTCGGCATCGTTCTTCAGTAACTGCTGCAAGCGAGCTTGCAGTTGCTTCGCGGCCTGACCGTCGTCCTGGCTGGTTTTCTGCAATAAGTCCGCCAGCAACTCGAACGGCTCGGTTCCAGCCTCACGTAATTTCGCTGCGAAGCACGCGTCGAGTCGGCTGAGCGCGTCCTTGGTCTCGCCCCGCTTGGCGGCGACTCGGGCCAAGTGAAACGAGAGTAGACTGTCGTTCTTTTTGGCCTCGTTCGCCTTACTGAACATAGCGGCCGCGTCGTCGTAGCGACCGGCCTGCAAAAAGCTCTCGGCCAATAGCAGGTAGGTGCGATCCGCCTGTCCGACCACCATTTTCTGCAGCGACTCGTTCTGCGACAGAAGCTCCGGTTGCTCGATGGCCTTCCGAACGCGATCGAACAAGTCCGCGGACTTGTCGAAATCTTTGGTCAGGAAATGGAGGCGTCCCAGTTCGAAGTACAGCAGTACGGCGCCCACGTCCGGTGCTGCCTCCGTCGAGCCCGCCGCACGTTCCCGTGTGCGCAACGCCTTCTCATACAGCCGGATCGCTCCGGGCCAATCCTGTCGCTCGTTCAGCCAACCCGCCAGCCGCAACAGCAATGGGTAGTCGATCTCGGTACGCTGAGCCGCCAGCAGCGCGTATCGCGCCGTTTCATCACGGCGGCGCAAACGGTGGGCCAGAAAAACGATTTCGGGAAGGATAGAGACGGCCTCGGGGTTGTAACGCCACGCCCGCTGAAAACGGCGTACGGCCCCGGCATAATCCTGACGCTGGTACAGCATGCGCCCCTGCCCATAGAAGGCTGCAGAAGTCACCTTGGCAACGTCTTCTTCGTTTCGCGGGGTCTTCGGCTTCAACGCCTCGACGGGCGCGTCGAGCACGATCGGTGGAATCGCGTCTGGGGCTACGTCGGCCACGACACCGTTGGCGGCCAGGAAGAACAGGAACAGGTGGACCATCAGCGCGGCTTTTTCTTGGAGAGTTGTTTGGTGGACGATTTCTTTGCGACCTCGGCCGATGTCGTTCGCTTCTTCTTCACGTCGGCGGTCTTCTTTTCCGATTTTCTCTTCGTTTCGGCGGCGGCCTTGGCCGGTTTCCCGGTCGCGGCCTTCTTACGTTTGCCCTTGGCTCGCGTCTTCCGTTTCGGTTCGCTGGCCGGTTCCGTTTTCTTGGCCTTTCGTCTGGGCAGGCGTTGTTTCGCGTCGGGAGCAATCTCGATAAGGATTGACCTCAAGTTGGTGCTGAAGGGCGAGGCGAAGAAGTCGGCGCCCAACTGGTGAACCAGCGATCCGAATTCCACGCCTTTGGCCTTTGGAATCGCCCTCTCGAGCCCCGGAATGCGGCGTTTCTTCGCCTCGGCAGCGGTGATGACGCCGATCACCTCGAACGCTTGGATAACGCCGCTGTTGGTCGGGATCGAATGGCCGCCCAGGCCGTTTTGCACGACATAGGCCACACCAAACGGCGTGGTGCCGTCCACGGCGTGCAGCTCCTTGACGGACTTCCCAAGATTCTGTTTCCTCATGAACTCGATGTCGAACACGTAGTGGGTCTCGAAAATGCTCTGCAAACACCGCTTCAGTCGCGATGCGGATGCGGATGGATCAGGCAGCGACGTCATGGTCTCCGCCAGTTCCGTGACCGTCGTTACGCGGATTTCGTTCCAGTCGAAAAAGACCTGCTGCAACTTCGCGAACGCTTCATCGGCGGCTTCGTACTGCGCATTCTCCAAGCAGCATGCGTACAAGAGGTGCTCGAGCAACGATCGCTCAGCCGGCGGTTGGGCCGGCTTGTAGTGTTTCTTGAGAATCGTGTACGTCTGGTTGATCAGTTCTGAACGGTTCGGTGCAGACATTCCAAATCCCGTTTAGCCGTTATCGGTTTCGGTATCTTCTTTGTCCTCGGGCAAGAGTTCAGCGAGGATACGAGTGACTTCGATCGAGTGCTTGACGCCTTGGTCAAGCTCAAACTTGAGCCGGGGTGTGTATCGGGTGTCGATGCGTTTGGCCACTTTCTGCTGCAAGAACCCGGCCGCATTTTGCAGTCCGCGCAGCGAGAGGTTCTGCTTCGACTCGTCGCCCATCACTGATACGTGTACCTTAGCCTGGCGCATGTCCGGAGACACTTCCACATACGTCACGGTGACGTCGCGGATACGCGGATCGCGCAGTTCGGTCAGGATGGCCATGCTGACCACTTCGCGAATGGCTTCAGCAGCTTTGAGGACGCGTCGAGTAGGCATCGGCGTTATCGTGGGTGATTGGCGTTCAGACGTGCGAGCAGAGGGTACTGAGTCTGAGCAAGGGGATGGGAGCCGCTCTCGTGGTGAAGGCTTCCACCCGTCTGGTCAAAGCGTCCGTGCTACTTCTTCGATCTTGTAGGCTTCCAGGATGTCGTCCTGTTTGATGTCGTTGAATCCGCCCAATTTTATGCCGCATTCCATGCCGCGAGGCACTTCCTTGACGTCGTCTTTGTCGTGGCGCAGCGACTCCAGGTCGTAGTCTCCAATCGTACGGCCGTCACGATTGACCCGGATGCGACAGCCCCGCGCGATAGCGCCGCGGACCACGTAGCAACCGGCAACGGCACCGACACGGCTGATGGGAAAAACGCGTTTGACCAGAGCGTGCCCCAATTCCACGATTCGTTCTTCGGGTTTTAGTTTACCCTCCAAGGTCGCTTTGACGTCATCGGTTACCTTGTAGATCACTTCGTAGCGACGTATCTCGACTTGCTTCTCATCGGCCAGCGAACGTGCCGCTTCGTCGGGGATCACGTTAAAACCGACGACAACTGCCTCGGAAGCGTGCGCCAGCATAATGTCTGCCGCCGTGATCGCGCCGACGGACTTATGCAGGATCTTGATTTCGACTTCCGGGTGATCGAGCTTGGACAGTTCTTTTTCGATGGCTTCGATCGAACCGCGGACGTCCGCTCGAATGATCAAGTTCAGAGTCACCAAATCACGTTCGTCCACCAAGCTTCCCTCGGCCAGACGACGCTGGAACTCGTCAAAGGAGACACGGGTCGTGATTCCGGCCAACGACCGCTCGCGGCTGCGGTTGGCGCGCGACACGGCAATTTCGCGTGCCTGGGGAATGTCCGCCAGCACGTAGAACTTGTCGCCGGCATCCGGTGCCTGATCCAATCCCGTGACGTTCACAGGCGTGGAAGGACCGGCCTTCTTCACGCGAGTGCGCACTTTCAGAGTGTCGTACATCGCCTTGACGCGTCCGTGAGCCGCGCCGCAAACAACGACATCGCCCACGCTGAGCGTTCCCGTTTGGACGATCAGCTTGGCGATCACGCCGCGCCCGGCTTCTTGTTCGGCTTCCAGGCAAACTCCTACGGCATCGCGATTCGGGTCGGCTTTGTATTCATGCAGTTCCGCAGTGACCAGAATCGTCTCCAGCAGATCGTCCACGCCTTCGCCGGTAATCGCGCTGGTTCGGATCACTTCGACATCTCCGCCCCATTCGCTAGGCAACAACTCCAAGGCGGCCAACTGCTGCAGGGCGCGCTCCGGATCGGCGCCTGGTAGATCGATCTTGTTCAACGCGACGATGATTGGGACCTCGGCCGCTTTGGCGTGGCTAATCGCCTCTTCGGTTTGCGGCATCACACCGTCGTCCGCCGCGATGATCAGGACCGCAATGTCCGTGACGTTGGCCCCGCGTGCCCGCATCTCGGTGAACGCCTCGTGGCCCGGCGTGTCGACAAAAGCGATCTTCCGATCGTCCTTTGCGATTTCGTAAGCGCGAATGTGCTGCGTGATGCCGCCGGCCTCGCCCGCCACCACGTTGGTGCCGATGATACGATCCAACAGCGAGGTTTTTCCGTGGTCGACGTGCCCCAGGAAGGTGACCACCGGTGGGCGCGCAGCAAGCGAGTCGCCGTCTTCCACCCTCGCTTCGATTTCTTGGATCACCGTCTCTTCAAGCGACGCCTGATGTCGGAATTCCAACTCGACGCCAAGTTCGGTCACCAACAGCTCCGTGACCTCGTTGTCGATTTGGGCATTGATGTTCAGCGCCGAAACACCTACGCCCATCAACGTCTTCAGCACCTGTCCGGCAGCAATGCCGGTTGCCTCCGAAAAGCTTCGAACCGTACACGGCAATTCCAGGGCCACGTTCTCCTTGCGAGGCGCGGCTGTGTTGACGTTGCGTCTCCGCGTCAGCGTCCTGGGTCTGCGCATCCGAGTGCGTCTTCCGTCTCCATCCAACGCCGGCGAAAGAGTGCCGCCTCGCGTTCGCGGTTTCCGCGATTTCTGGCGATCGGCTCGAGCGCTGGCCATACCGGCTAGTCCCCGGCCGGCGGCGGGTTCTTCGGCAGTGGCCGGCCGCCGGCGGCGTTTGGATGCCGCCTTCCCGCTCAGCGGGGCTTCAGTCCCTGGTTTCTGCGCAGCCTTGCCGGCTTTCTTCTTTTCGGAAGCGCCCTTCTTTTTCGGCTTCTCGGCTGCTTTGGTCAGGTGTTCGAGCGGCGCACGCTGACCGGCCTTGTGGCCTGCAATGGCAGATTTGGGAAGCCGGATTTCCGGCTTTTGCGCTTTGGGTTCGGCAGCCCTGCGTGGCGGCTTTGGCTGCTTGGCCTCGGGCAGACTGGCAAGCTTGATAACCGGTTCTCGCCTCTTCCTCGGCAGCTTAGGCGGTTTCGGCGCAGCCGTGTCGGCTTTTTTCGCGACCTTCTTTTCGACTCTCTTCTCGACCTTTTCGTCGGCCTTTTCCTCGACCTTTTCCTCGACCTTGTCGACTTTTTCGTCGACTTCCTGCTCGGCCTTCTCGTCGACCTTCTCGTCGACCTTTTCGACTTCCTTCTCGTCCTTGGCCGTATCTGCCGGCTCGGCTTTTGGCTCGGCTTTTGGTTTGTCCGTGCCCTTTGGCTTGGGAGGCGGCTTCTTGGCGCTCGGCTCTAGAACGCGGACCCTGCCGCTGTGACCGGGAGCGATGTAATCGTCGCGCGTATATACCGCAGGCTCCTCGATACGCGCCGTTGCGCCCTTCTTGCCGGAGCCGGCTGCGGGATCGCCTTTCTTGTCGCCTCCAAGATAGGCTTTGAGTTTGACTACTTCGTCATCATCAAGACTTGCCAGCGCAGACCCTTTCCCCGGGATTCCTGCCTTGCGGCAAACCTCCACCAGTTCCTTGCTGTCAAGTCTCAGCTCTTTCGCTAATGCGTAAACCCGCACGGGCACGTCCGCCCTCCCTTTCGAACCACCGCGACCGGCACTCCCAAGTCGCTGCGTGATTCAGTCACAGTTTGAGAATGTATCAGTTCATGTCCGCGACCCTCCTATATTGGCTACGCGGAATACCCCAAAAAGCCATTCACCGGAAGCGTCTGCAGGTGCCTGCTTCCAGTGGAAGTCCTACAGACGCCAAGCCGGTGGTAATAAGGTTCAGTCCGTCTTCTCCGGCGAGGGTTCGTCCGGCGAGGGTTCGTCCGGCGAGGGTTCGTCCGGCGAGGGCTCCTCAGTCGAGGGCTCCTCAGTCGAGGGTTCCTCAGTCGAGGGTTCCTCAGTCGAGGGTTCCTCAGTCGAGGGTTCCTCAGTCGAGGGTTCCTCAGTCGAGGGTTCCTCAGTCGAGGGTTCCTCAGTCGAGGCTTCCTCAGTCGAGGCTTCCTCAGTCGAGGCTTCCTCAGTCGAGGGCTCCTCAGTCGAGGGCTCCTCAGTCGAGGCTTCCTCAGGGGACGCTCCCTGCTCCGACGCTTCTTCCGGCGGTGCGGCAGCTTCAATTGCAGCCTGTTCAGCAGCGGCCGCCTTTTCCAACCGTTCCTGCTCTTTTTGTCGGCGACGTTCCTCTGCTGCTGCTCGCTCGGCCTCCTCCGCTTTCTCTTCCGCCTGCGTCACGATGTGATCGACTTGCTCCGACGTCAGATCACCCATCTCCATCATGGCGTCCGGCTCGATGACCGACAGATCGTCGTAAGAAAGATAACCTTGCTCCACGAGCCGTTGAGCAAGTTCCTCGTCGACACCGTCCAGGTCGCTGAAACCGGCGACCGCTCGATCGATCTGTTCCTCCAGTTCTTCGGCGGTCATGATCTCGATGTCCCAGCCGCAGAGCTTGCTGGCCAACCTCACATTCTGGCCACGCCGCCCGATGGCCAAAGACAATTGGTCTTCCCGCACCAACACAATTGCACGGCCAAGCATGTCGCACAGGAGAACCTGGTCGACGTCCGCCGGCTGCAACGCGTTGGGGATCAAGACCTCCGGATCTTCGTTCCAACGCACGATGTCAATTCGTTCGCCCGCCAGTTCGTCCACGATGTTTTTGATGCGGTTGCCACGGACGCCCACACACGCGCCGACGCAATCCACTCGCTGATCCGAACTGCTCACGGCCACCTTGCTGCGATAGCCGGGCTCGCGCGACATGGCATTCACGCTGATCACGCCGTCGGCGATTTCCGGTATCTCCTGTTCAAACAGCCGCCGTACCAAGCTCGGGCGAGTCCGGCTAAGCACCACTTTCACACGACTGCCCTGCGGCTTGACTTCGTAAATGACCGCACGCACTCGTTCGTTCGGATGATGCGATTCTCCAGGAATCTGTTCGCTTCGCGGCAGGATCGCTTCGACGTTGGCCAGCGAAACCACCGTGGTGCCGCCGTCGCCACGTTGGACGATACCGCTGACCATATCGTCAATCTGTCCGCTAAACTCCTCGACTAACGAGTCGCGCTCGGCCTCGCGGATCTTCTGGATGATCACTTGTTTGGCCGTCTGCGCCCCGATGCGTCCGATGGCTTCCTCGTCCAACGGCTCGCCGTTCAGCATGGCTTCCAGCGATCCGCTTTCGCGATCTATGGAAACGTGTATGTCCGCTTCCTCGCCATACTGACGCCGCGCAGCCGAAATGAGCGCCGCTTCGACCGCCTGAAAGACAATCTCCGAGTCGATTTTCTTCTCGCGATGGAGCGAATCGACGATTCGCAGCAACTCGATCGGGTTCATACTCTCTGTCTGCTCTCCATATGTGGAAGCACTCGCCCCCAAAGGGACCGTGGTGCTTCCACTTCCCCCTACGCTCGAAATCCTTCCGAGCGTGGAACTTAGTGTGATGCACAGTCGCGTAAGAATACAGGTCGCCCCAAGGTATGTCAAGTTGGGGACCCAGATGACAGGTGAGCACGCTGTGACTGGCAAAATGCTGCCGCCATGGCCCCCCATCAGAGCGTCAGTGAACGCGTCTCACCAGTACAGCGCTCGCTTGTCCCTGGGGCGTCACGTTCACGCTGAGAAAGCTGTCTCCGGGCGGCGTCTCGATAGACTGGACGGCCGATATCGGGCAGTCAGGGTCAGGCGTCTCGTAATTCAAAATGGGAAACAGCCGGTCTTTGTCCAGCGCCATCACACTGGCGATCAGTTCCACGACGCCGGTTCCGGCACCAAGGTTGCCCATATAGCTCTTGGCTGCAGTCACCGGCACAGGCTCCTTTCGCTCACCGAACACTGCCTTGATGGCCGTTGCTTCTTCGGCGTCGCATTTACGGGTAGAGAGCCCGTGCGCGTGGATGTGTCCCACGTCATCCGGCTTCATGTCGGCTTTGCGTAGCGACTGGCGGATCACGTTCTCGGTTGCCTTGGCAACATTTCCTGTGCCCTGGCGATCCATCACGCACGAAGAACCGAAGCCCACGATCTCGGCCAGAATGGTGGCGCTTCTGGCTTGGGCTGTTTCGAGATCCTCAACGATCACGGCTGCGGCACCTTCGCCAATCACCATTCCTTGGCGATCCAGGTCAAACGGTCGGCTCAACGTCTCCGGCGGACCATTGCCCTTGGCCAACTCCTCCTGAAGCGCCACGTGTATGGTGCGCAGTGGGTGAAGTCGCGTGCCGGTCGCTCCGGCCAACATGATATCTGCGTGACCGCGAGCAATGGTGCAATACGCCTCGGCAACAGCCAGATTGGCCGACGCCTCTCGCAGTGTTATGGAGTTGTTCGGCCCTCGCAAATCGTTGTATATCGCAATATGGCTGGCCGGCATATTTGGCAGGTATTTAAGCAGCCACAAAGGCGTGACGTGCGGCATCCCTTCCGTTGCCCAGCGGTTGAAATCGAATTCGTTGTCCGGTGACGAGCAGTGACGGACCCCCTCGGTGAATTCGTCCGGGTCTGTCAGAATATAGTCTGAACCATATATTGCGCCGGTGCGGTCAGGGTCGTATCCGCCCAACGCAAGTCCCGCGTCGCTCAGAGCCAACTGCGCCGCAGCGACCCCCATCTGGATCTCGCGACACATGACCTTAAGGCCCTTGCGGATGTTCCGCTTCTGGTCCTTTGCCAGGGGCCCGAAATCGTCGATTGCGCCGGTGAAGTCGCGGACTTCCGCGGCGCAGGAGATCGGCAAATGCTCGGCCGGCAAACGTTCGATTGGCCCAACGCCGCTGCGACAGGAAGCCAGCGCGTCCCATAGGGCCTCCTTCGTATTGCCCAAGGGGCTAATCAGCCCCATTCCGGTGATCACAACGCGTCGCGTGGGAGAATCATCCATCGTTTCAGGTGGTCACTCGTGAAAAATACGTACTCAACAGAACCGCAGCTAACATATTCTACTTTGTGGATTCGGCAAGTCACCCAGGCTAGTTTCGCATGCCGGTTTCGCGTGATTCGTGCTGGTCAGTCGTGCTGCCCTCGTTTCTTCGTGAACACGCGGTACCAATAGATCACGAATGTGAGGGCGGTAAGAGGGGCAACGAACATGATCATGACATTGCTGAACGCCCCCAACGCGTCGTGCTCGGTTGCATGTAGGCACAGATACGTGAGGTACGCGGCGTAGTAGATCAGAAAAACGAACCCTTCCCATCGCTCGATCGTGTATTTCACAAAGAACACCGGCAAACAAGCCACGGCAACGACAATCATGATCGGAATGTCGAAGCGAAGTGCAGCCTGGGATACCAGCACGTTGTCGGGTGAGACGATTCCACACCCCCCCAAGACCAGCAGGATATTGAAGATATTGCTGCCCACGACGTTGCCGACTGCGATGTCGCGCTCGCCGCGAAGCACTGCGACGATCGACGTGGCGACTTCCGGTAGTGATGTGCCAATAGCGACGATCGTAAGTCCGATGATAAGTCCGCTAACTCCCAATAGATTGGCTACTTCCACCGCTCCTTGAACCAGCCACCTCGACCCCAGTACCAATACGATCAGTCCTCCCAGGATGAGCCCGAGGTTGACCGCGATTTGCGTCAGAACCAGCCGGCGTGGCTTCGGAGTATGCTCAATCCCCTGCGAGCGGATGGCCGCGCGTGTTTCCCGGCGACTGTGCACAACTGTCACGATGGTGTAGGCGAGAGATCCCACGAAGAGGATCACACCGTCGATGCGGCTGATTTGGCCATCCATGCCCAGCAGCAGCATTAGGACCGATACGCCGATCATCAGCGGCACGCCGATGCGGACGACACTGCGTGAGACGACCAAAGGTGCCACGATCGTGGCTATTCCAAGTACCAGTAACACATTGGCTATGTTGCTGCCTACGACATTGCCAATGGCAAGACCGGGCCGGGGTGGCTGTGCGTAAGTCGAGCAGACGGTGACGGCCAATTCTGGGGCGCTGGTTCCGTACGCGACCACGGTGAGACCGACCACAAGCTTTGATATGCCGGCCGCTTCGGCTAACCGAGAAGCCCCGCGGACGAGAAACTCGGCACCGACGACCAGCAAGACGAAGCCCGCCAGAAACAGCGCGGTCGTGGTAAGGGTCATGTGGCATCACGGCTTGGAGGCCGCGGGTAAATGAGCCCCGGCCGCCGGGCGGGACATCGTGCGTTGTGCGTTTCGGCTGGTTGGTCCCGTCCGGCGGTCGGAACCTGCAGGAGGCGCGGAAAAGAGTCAAGGTCCGCGCATTGCCGTTAGTATACGCCGCACATCTATCGTGCGGTATCGTGGAAGCGTCATGAATCGTGATCGACGGCATCGGTCGCCAACGCGGCGGCAGCGAAACACGCCATCGTTCAGCCGGCCGAGCCTTGAACCGGAACATCAGCACCCTGGTCGTCAACACTCATCTCCCACATCCGGCGCACGTAGTGGGGGCTGAAACGTGCGTGACGGTTCTGTACCAAGACCACGTCTCCAGTCGCTTGGCTCAAGCCGGCTTGAAGTGCCGACACCGGTGGATCGCCGGGGCGTCGGCGAGCGATGCGGAGTTGGGGATACTGGCGTGCAAGGTTGTGAGCCAGTTCGGTGGTTTGGTCTGTGGAACCTTCGTCGACGAGAAGAACCTCGAACCTCTCGGTCAGGTCCGACAGCACGTCTAGAACATCCTGAAGATTGTTGGTCAGGGTGTGCTCGGCATTGCGTATCGGCAAGACAAGACTTAGCGATGTACTCACTGCGTTGCCCCTAATCCTGTGAAGGGGAGTCATGGGCCGTTAACGTAGCTGCATTGCGTGGTCAAGTCATCGTCACGTAAAACAGGCTAACTGGAGAAAATAGGTCGTTGCTGTAGTTCGACTGCGTCGCACGGAAGATTAGGGTAATGCCATTTGAATGCGGAGGCGATGAGAGGTGCCTCCACTAAGAGTTTGTCATGATCCACCCAAAGGAGCCTGTTTGCTTTGGGGAATTGACTGCCAAATTGGCACGCCAGTGTGGACGTTCGATGTCCCTTGTCGCGGTCGAACGCCATATTTTACGACGTAATGGGCTGACTGTAGCTGGTTTATGGACCACATTCCCCCTTTGGCACGCCGCTTGCTGAATTCGTACCTGCAAGTTGCGGTCTGCCAACATGTGTTTGGCGTTGTGGCCGCGTTTGAGTTTACAAACGAACAGACTCCGGGCTGCTGTGAGTCGCCGAGCGAGCAAGTGCTTTCTCGCGGCGGCGAATGATTCCAAATTGTCAACTAGAGGAGGATTCCGGACGTGGCAAAGCTGATGGTCTTTGAAGACGAAGCGAGACAATCGCTGTTGGCCGGCGTGTCAAAACTGGCGAGGGCCGTCCGCAGCACTTTGGGCCCGCGTGGGAGAAACGCGGTGCTGGATAAGGGCTGGGGGTCGCCGAAAATCACCAAAGACGGCGTGACGGTGGCCGAGGACATCGACTTAGACGACCCCAATGAGAATTTGGGGGCTCAGTTGGTGAAAGAGGTGGCCAGCAAGACGAACGAAGTGGCTGGCGATGGGACGACCACGGCGACGGTTCTGGCCGAGGCGATCTTCCGCGAGGGGCTCAAGATGGTCGCGGCCGGTGCGGACCCGATGTCGTTGGCCCGCGGCGTCCAGAAGGGCGTCGATGCGGTCGTTCGGGCGATTGGCAAACGATCGACGCCCATCGACGAAAAGAACAAGAAGGAGGTCCAGCAGGTTGCCACGATCGCCGGCAACAACGATCCGACGATCGGTAACGTACTGGCCGACGCCTTTGCGAAGGTCGGCAAGGACGGCGTGATCACCGTGGAAGAGGGCCGCGGCAGCGAAACTACGGTCGAGGTCGTGGAGGGTATGCAGTTTGATCGCGGTTTTCTTTCGCCCCACTTCGTGACAAACGAAGACGACGTAGTCGCCGAATTGAGCAACTGCTACGTGCTGATCTACGAAGAGAAGATCTCGTCCAACAAAAAGCTCATTCCACTGCTGGAAGCGATCAGCAAGGCGAAGAAACCGTTGTTGATCATTGCCGAAGACGTGGAAGGCGAAGCATTGGCGACGCTGGTGGTAAACAAACTCCGTGGCATCATCAGTTGCTGTGCCGTCAAAGCGCCTGGGTATGGCGATCGGCGCAAGGCAATGATGGGCGATCTTGGCGTGCTGACCGGGGCTACGCCCATTTTCAAAGATCTGGGCATCGATCTGGAGAGCGTCAAGCTATCGGATCTTGGCCAGGTCAAGAAAGTCAAAGTGACGTCGGACGATACGATCATCGTCGGAGGTGCGGGCGATAAGGCGGGAATCGAGGGCCGCGCTGACCAGATCCGCAGGGAGATGGAGACGACTGACAGCGATTACGATCGCGAGAAGTTGCAGGAACGCTTGGCGAAACTGGCTGGCGGCGTGGCGCAGATCAACTGCGGCGCTGCGACCGAGACCGAAATGAAGGAACGCAAAGCGCTGTTGGAAGACGCCAAAGCGGCGACCCAGGCAGCCCTTGAGGAAGGGATCGTAGCAGGCGGTGGCGTCGCTCTGATTCGCTCCGAGAAGGCTCTGGATAAACTCGATCTGGAAGGCGACGAAGCATTGGGCGCGATGATTATCCGCAAAGTGCTCGACTATCCGTTGCGAGGCATCGCCGAAAACGCGGGCCAGGATGGTGCGGTGGTCGTCAATCGGGTCCGCCGGATGAAGGGAAAGAACGATGGTTTCGACGCCGACAAGGACGAGTACTGCGACTTGGTCGAGGCCGGCATCATCGATCCTGCAAAGGTCGTTCGAGCCGCTCTGCAAAACGCCGCAAGCGCTGCCTCGTTGCTGCTGACGACCGAGTCACTGGTTACGGAGATCCCGAAGGAAGCAGAGGGACCCGGACCGGAAGGCCCTCACGGAGACGACATGGGTGGAATGGGTGGAATGGGAGGCATGGGCGGAGGCATGGGTGGAATGGGAGGCATGGGAGGAATGCCAGGCATGATGTAATCTCGCCCGATAACCCACTGTCAACTCGTTCAATACACAAACGATTTAGTCAACTGAAAGCACAAGAAGACGGAAGGAATACAAAATGGCAAAGATCAAGATTCGACCTTTGGACGATCGCGTGGTTGTCGAGCCCGTTGAAGCGGAGGAGACGACGGCCGGTGGGATCGTGCTGCCTGACACCGCAAAAGAGAAGCCCCAGCGAGGCAAGGTGCTCGCGGTCGGCCCCGGCAAGCTGCTGGACAGCGGCCAACGAGCGGAAATGTCCGTTGCCGTCGGTGACGAAGTGATCTACGGCAAGTACGGCGGAACCGACATTGAAGTGAACGGCGAGGAGGTCAAGATCCTTCGCGAAAGCGATATTCTGGCCAAGGTGCTCGACTAGGTCACACGGCCGGCCGCGTCCAGAAAGCTTGTGCATGCGGCCCACCGCCGACCCGCTCCAAGAAATCACACACATTATGAGATGAGGAAGTTCAAAAGTGGCAAAGCAACTCATGTTTGAAGATCACGCCCGATCGAGAATGCTCCAGGGCGTTGACAAGCTGGCCGACGCGGTTGCCATAACCATGGGGCCGACCGGTCGCAACGTGATCATAGATAAGTCGTTTGGTGGTCCTACGGTGACCAAGGACGGCGTGACCGTTGCCAAGGAAATCGAATTGGAGGACCGTTTCGAGAACATGGGCTCAAAGCTCGTGATCGAAGTTGCCCAGAAGACGTCGGATGTGGCCGGTGACGGCACGACGACGGCGACTGTGTTGGCGCGGACGATATTCAAGGAAGGCCTTCGCAACATCGTGGCGGGTAGCAATCCCATGGCAATTCGCCGGGGTATTGAGCGGGCCGTCGATGCAGCGGTGGGCCAACTGTACGAGATCGCCAAGCCGGTTACAAAGAAGGACGAGGTGGCACAGGTTGGAGCGATCAGCGCCAACAACGATATGAAGATCGGCGAACTGTTGGCCGACGCCCTGGAAAGCGTTGGCAAAGATGGCGTGATAACCGTCGAGGAAGGCAAGACCACCGACACCGTGGTCGAGTTCGTCGATGGAATGCAGTTCGACAAGGGGTACATCTCGCCCTATTTCATCAACCGCACGACGGACATGGACTGCTTGATGGAAGACTGCTACCTGCTGATTCATGAAAAGAAGATCAGCAATCTACGCGACATGGTGCCCATCCTGGAAAAGGTCGGCCAAACCGGCAAGCCCTTGATGATCATCGCCGAGGATATCGATGGCGAGGCACTGACGTTGTTGGTGGTCAACAAGCTGCGTGGCGTCTTGAACGTCTGCGCGGTCAAAGCGCCAGGCTTCGGTGACCGCCGAAAGGCTATGCTGGGCGACATCGCCATTCTGACCGGCGGCACCATGATCAGCGAAGACTTGGGCATCCAATTGGAGAACCTGGAAATCTCGCAACTTGGGCGTGCGAAGAAAGTCACGGTCGACAAGAACACCACGACGATCGTCGAAGGTGGCGGCAAGCGCGAGGCAATCGACAAACGCATCAAGCAGCTCAACCAGCAGATCGAAACGACCGACAGCGAGTATGACAAGGAGAAGTACCAGGAACGCCTGGCCAAACTGGCTGGCGGTGTTGCGATCGTGTCCGTGGGTGCCGAGACGGAAGCCGACATGAAGCAGAAGAAGGCCCGCGTCGAGGACGCTTTGCATGCTACGCGTGCGGCGGTCGAAGAAGGCATCCTGCCCGGAGGCGGTGTGGCATTGTTGCGCTGCCGAGAAGCGGTCGAGGCCGCTCGCAAGGCGGCCCGTGGCGACGAGAAGATCGGCGTGGACATCGTGCTGAAGGCACTGGACGCCCCCATACGGCAAATCGCCAAAAACGGAGGTTTGGACGGAGCGGTCGTGGCCGACGAAGTGCGAGGGAAATCGACCAACGTCGGTTTCAACGCAAACACGAACGAATACGTGGACATGTACAAGGCTGGTATCATTGATCCCGTTAAGGTCGTGCGAACTGCGTTGGACAACGCGACCAGTATCGCCAGCCTGATGCTGACGACGGAGACATTGGTGACCAACTTCGAGAAGGACGACAAAGAAAAACACCTCGTGGAAGGTGCCGTCACCTAAGCACGTGGCAGAAACGGGAAGATTAGTCTCCGACTGAACTTTCAGGTCTTTTCACGGGTCACCACCGCAAAGGGTGACCCGTTTTTTGAATGCAAGGTATGATTGTCAGATGTCATAAATTGCCGTTCGGGGTCTAAGGGCCATGCCCACAATGGTTGGCAAGCGAGACTACTACGAAGTCCTGGGCGTGTCGCGCAACGCGTCCAAAGATGATATTTCTGCGGCATACCGCAAACTGGCTATTCGCTATCACCCGGACAGCAATCCGGATGACGAGGACGCCACGGAGAAGTTCAAAGAGGCTGCCGAAGCCTACGAGGTGCTGCACGATCCGGACAAGCGGGCGATCTACGACCAGTATGGTCACGCCGGCTTGGAATCCGGGGGTGCCGCGCCGCAGTTTCACGACGTAAGCGACATTTTCGAAGCGTTTGGTGATCTGTTTGGCCTGGGAGACCTGTTTGGCGGCGGCTTTGGAGGCCGTCGACGGCGGCGTCAACGTCGTGGGGCCGATCTTCGTTGCGATGTCACGTTGGATTTGGAGGAGGCGGCACAAGGCGTTGCCAAGACGGTTACGTTCGGTCGCAGCAAGGGTTGCGGCACGTGCAGTGCCAGCGGCGCCAAGCCAGGCTCGTCGCCCGAGGCATGCCGGCGATGCGGCGGTCGGGGACAAGTGGTGCAATCGGCGGGCATCCTGCGTGTGCAGACCACATGCCCCTCCTGCCAAGGTGCGGGCCAGGTGATTTCCGATCCTTGTACCGATTGCCGCGGCAGAGGCTATGTGAGAGAGGAAGTCAATCTGGAGGTTGCGATTCCAGCGGGCATCGACGACGGTATGGCGGTGCGTCTGCGCGAGCAAGGCGAGCCCAGCCCTGACGGTGGGCCGGCCGGTGATTGCCACTGTGTTGTCAAGGTCCGTACCCATCGCCTGTTTCAGCGCGAAGCGGATCACTTGATTCTTCGGCTACCGATCACGTTCAGCCAAGCTGCGTTGGGCGCCAAGATTGAAGTACCCACGCTCACCGGGCGCACCGAATTGGATATCCGCAGCGGCACCGAGTCGGGCAAGGTGTACCGGATTCGAGGCCGCGGAATGCCAAACCCTCATGGCGGTCCAAGCGGTGACCTTTTGGTGCAGACCTATATAGAAGTGCCCAAGAAACTAACTGCCCGACAAGAACAGCTCTTACGAGAGCTTGCCGAGTTGGAGGATACGAACGTTACTCCGCACCGTAAGAGCTTCTTGGAGAAGCTGGCCGGCTACTTCACGGGCGAGGAGGAGTAGATGTCGGAAGCGAAGGAACAGGTACCGAACTCCGCAGACCGGGCAGAGGTCGAAGAACTCGTCGACACGGTAATGGCGGGCAACGATCAGCAGGCGGACGCCGAGACCGATGAACCGGTTGACCCGCAGACCGAGGTAGAAAAGCTGCAGGCGGACCTGGCCGCCGCAAACGACCGAGCGTTGCGGGCACAAGCCGAACTGGACAATTTTCGCAAACGTTCGTTTCGGCAGATGGATGAAGAGCGAAAGTACGCGTGCGTTCTGCTTCTGCGAGATCTGTTGTCCGTGACGGACAACCTGGATCGAGCCATTGAAGCGGCGGAACAGAACGAGAACTCTTCCAGTTTGCTGGAAGGCGTGAAGATGGTGGGCCAGCAATTGACCGGTGTCCTGGAGCAACATCACTGTAGGCCAATTAATGCGAAAGGCGAAGTCTTCGATCCGCACCTGCACGAGGCCATTGCTCAACAGCCCAGCGCGGAGCATCCAGCCGGAAGTGTGATCGAGGTGACGCAAGTCGGCTATCAACTTCACGATCGTGTCGTGCGGCCGTCCCAAGTGCTGGTGTCCTCTGGGATGCCAGAAGCGCAACCGGAGGCAAACACGAACGGAGAATCGGAAAAAGAGGGGGAATAGGGTGTCGGGTTTCGGGGAAGAAGCGTACAGCACGCCCGGTGATGACTACTACCCAAGACTACTACCCAATGACCGACACCTGACACCTGACACCCGACACCTGACACCCGACACCTGACACCCGACACCTGACACCTGACACCCGACACCCCACTCGACCGAATCGGGAGATCCAATATGCCAACCTACGACTACGAATGTGACGCGTGCGATCATTCGTTTGAACTCTTTCAGACGATAAGCGAACCGCTGAAGAAGAAGTGCCCCGAGTGTGGCAAGATGAGACTGCGCCGGCTTTTTGGCACCGGCGCGGCGTTGCTGTTCAAAGGCTCTGGCTTCTACCAGACCGATTACCGAAGCGAATCGTACAAGAAGGGAGCCAAGGCCGACAAGAAAGCTAATGAAAGCACTTCTGGCGACGGCAAAGCTTCTGACAAAAAGGCCAGCGGCAGCAAAAAAAAGGAAAAGGCCAAAGCTAAGACGAGTTCGTGAGATGGCCCTTCTCAGGTGTCCTACGTGTGGTCGGCGGTTTGATACGGACGACGCTGCCGCCATGCCATTTTGCAGCGAACGCTGCCGTTTGCTCGACCTTGGACGTTGGCTGAACGAGGATCAGGGACTGCCCGTTTATCCAGATCCGGAGGACGAGGAGGAGGGCTTCGAGGCATACTAGGTTTTTTCGTGATTGTGCCGATTTATGGGTGGCTGGGCTTGAACTCAGTCACCTTTTTTCTTGAACTGTTAGGCGGTACCTAGAAACTAGAATCGCAACATGGAAGGAGTTTCTGAGATGTCGTCTGAACGTGTTGTGCTCAAGCAGATCTCGTGGCGTGACATCTGCCCGTGGCTCGTCATCTTTCGCACCTTCGGGCTGGCGAAATCAATGCCGGTGCTATTCCTCGCGACCGTGGGTGCATTGCTCACGCCCGTCGGATGGCTGGCTGCCGAGAGGCTTTTTGTGCGCGATCTGGCGGAGCAAGAGAATCTTTCTTTTGTCCAAACGGTCCAACAGAATCGACTTTGGCCCGGCGCAGCCGAAGCGATGCCGACGCCGGAGGCAGGGCAGTACCCCACGTCGGTCCGGCAAATTCTGACCGTCGAGCCCGAGAACATTCGTGCAGTCTTTCGTCGGTTTGTGGATCCGTTCGTCGCCCTGCTGGACGATCGCTTGACGATCAATCAAGCGGCGTACTACGCATTCGGCCTGCTGTGGATGTTGATCATATGGGGATTCTTTGGCGGCGCGATCACCCGCATCGCGGCCGTGAAACTGGGGCGCGAAGAGAGGGTAAGTACGGGCGAGGCGATCCGGTTCGCCGCTCGAAAGATCGGCTCCTACATTACCTCGCCGTTGTTCCCGTTGGTGGGTGTCGTCCTGCTCGCCGTGCCAATCGTGCTGTTGGGATTGCTGATGCGGTTGGATTGGGGTGTTTTGGTTGCCGGAATCCTATGGCCGATGGCGTTGTTGGGGGGCCTGTTTATTACGATCCTGCTGGTGGGGCTATTGTTTGGCTGGCCATTGATGTGGGGAACGATCAGCAGCGAACGAGACGGAGACGCCTTCGAGGCGTTCAGCCGAAGCTACTCCTACACGTTTCAGCGACCGCTTCACTATCTGTTCTACGCATTCCTGGCAACGACGTTCGGCGCCTTCGGCTGGCTTCTGGTCTATTACTTCTCGGAGGCTGTGATTGAATTCACCCATTACGCTGCCCGTATGGGGGCCGGAGCGGATCGTTGGGGCGATATTCGCGACCTGATCGACAGCCCGACCGCGGGCTCAGGCGTGATCGTCTGGGGGGCCCTGCTGCTGGATCTGGGCACCGGTTTGGTGCGTAGCGTCGCCACCGGCTTTGGCTACAGCTTCTTCTGGTGTCTGGCCACGGCAATCTATTTGCTGTTGCGCCGCGACGTGGACCAAACGGAGTTCGATGAGGTCTTCATCGAAAACGAAGACACACGCTACCGGTTACCGGATCTGAGCGCACAGGACGCCGAGTCCACCGAATCCGGGGAAGCGAATTCCGACGCGAGCGGCCCGGATTCCTAATCCACTGGCCCGGGGCGAACGATTTTGGGTGCGGTTTCGATCTTCGGGCGGATCGCGAGCCAGTCGACGCCCTGGAACTCCGGGTCTGGGATCGCCCGAACCTCGTCGTCGCCTCGGTACGGGCACATGGCGTCGATCCACGCAATCAGCCTGCGGAGGCTGATCGGATCGACCTTCACGTCGTTATGCTTGCCGCTGGAGGCAATTTCGATCAGCTTGCTGTTGTACGATAACGCCGTCATGGGTTTCGGCGTCTGATAGGCCACTGGGTCGCGTTGGTCGTAGGCCTCGACCATGAACATGTTGGCGATACCCCAACCGGGCGGCGGATCTATGGGTTTCTCATACGGTTTTCCCCAACTCGGTCTGCCGATCAACGTAGCATACGTCTCGTCGAAATTCAGAAACCCCGGTCGCGGCGTCATGTCGAGAGTCTTGCGCCCCTTGCCATCGCCCTGATGGCATTTGCCGCAGTACTCGTTTAAGACTGGCTGGACGTATCGAGCGAAACTGACCGTCTGATCGTCCCAGGGCGGCGGAGTGATCTCGCCGGGCGGTTTGCTCATGGCCACGGATTTGCCGACATATTCCGGTGCCGTGCTGTGCAGTTCGTGACAGCCCAAACACCCACGACTCTCGCCGGGCATAACGCCCGTAAAGCTGCGCATCGTTTGCAGAGCGCAATAGTTCTCGTCGAGCAACTGGAAATGCAACGCCATGCCCGTCGGTGTGTTGAACGCCACGGACCCGTCCTCCTCGATCGGCACAGTTCCGATGATGCGTTTGACGCCTTCGGATTGAACAAGCGACACCACGGGACCTGTTGATATGTACGGCCGTTTGTGCCAATAGGTGTAGGTCTTCGGCTCGATATTCAGGACGCGCAGATACTTCGCCTTGTCCCTCAATTCGTCGGGAGCTCCGAAGTACACGTTGTTGCTGTAAACGACGCCTCCCTGCGGATCGAGCCGGTCTTCACGCTCGGGCCAAACGACCCGATCGGCGATCACCGGCGGTTTTTTGCGTGGCCGCAACGGGCTGGCGTGAAGGATATTGTTAGTGCCCTCGTAGACCAATTCCCGGTTACCGTCCACGTCCATCAAGTACAGCACGAACTTGCCGCCGCGGTTGGCCGACACAAGAAAATCCTGCTCGCTCAGCGGATACGGCGAGTAGTAGCCGGAGTAGTGGCCGCTGGCGTGGTAATTCGGGGATTCGACCGGGTCAACCGGCCCGTCGCCGGATTCAGGCCACCCGACGTCCGCCGTAACTTTCGTCAGGCCATCTGGGAAATTGAATCCCATGTCGGGGTCGATAATGCCAACCGAACCACTGAACCAGTTATGATGAGCACTGCCGGTGAACATCACTCGCCGGCTGTCGGGAATGCTCCGGACATCTTTCAATAAATCCGGCCAGACGCTTTGGTTGCCCCAGAATGTGTTGACCTGCGTGCCATCGGGGTTGACGGTCCACAGTCCCTGGGCGCGCCAAAGGGGTTTGTCCGTGTATTCCCAACGCGTGTAGATGATCCGGCCGTCGTTCATTACCGATGGCAGGTAATCCGGCTCGTTATTGCGCGAGATCAAATAGATGTTCTCCCCGTCGTGGTCGCAGCGTGCAAGCACGTAGGCATTCGTCGGCGGCATGCAGCGCACGTAAGTGTGGCCTCGTGTGGTCGAGAAGGCGATGTGACCGTCTGGCAGGTAGATCGGGTCCATGTCGTCGAACCGGCCGTCGGTCAATTGAACAAGCCCCGTGCCGTCGACGTTAATTTCGTACAAATGGAACGATTTTTCGTTGTGCGGCTTGAAGCAGAAAACAACCTTCGTGCCATCGCAAGACAGATCGGGCCGCCAGAACGAACCGTGAAGCGGTGCCTGGGGCATCAGTTTGGTGAGCCTGCCGTCAGGTGATAGTCCGTCCACGATCATCAAACGCGCGCCCGGCACGGCCATGTACCCCAATCGGTGACGCGTTTCGTGTTGCCACTCTCGGCCTTGCGGGAAGGGCATGTCGACGTACAGAACTCGGTCGAAATCGACGACCGGATTCTTGAACGCGATCGACCGCTTGACTTGCCTGACCGCGAAATACAGTTCCTGGTCCGGGCCCGTCAGCGACTCGACCCGCTTGGCAAGGTCATCCAGCTTGGCCAACTCGTCGGCAAGATTCACCTGTCCCTGGGAACTGGCCACAATCCTGGCCGCCAATTCGCGAGCCCACTGGATCTCGTTCTTGATTCTCTCGGTTGTCGGTTTTTGATCGGCTTGGTGCAGCCAGTCGCGCTGGAGTGCGTCCCGCGCTTCGACCGTTGTCAAGTTGCGAGTCTCTGGCGTCCTCGGCGTAACGTAGGGGGCTACCGGTTCGGATGTGGACGGTCGGAATTGGATTCGCCGGCCCGCCTGGAGCATGATTTGGATCCACTGGGGCGAGAATCGCGCATCGTCGCCCAAGGCAACAAGATTCTCGTAGCTTTGCCTGGCGGTTTCGGCTTCGTCCCAGAATCGCAGATCTTCGGGTGCACACTTGGCGATTTGACATTCGGTGAGCGGCTTGTATTCGAGCGCTAAGTCGACCAATCGCCTCGCCTCGCGGACATTGACATCGTTGTCCAACGCGTTCAGATACCCAATGGGCCCCGTCTCCGTCCAATTGACAAAGCTCTCGTAGTCTTCGGGGAAGCTGGATTTCAGCTTGGTGAGCAGCGCACCGGCCAACTCGGGATCGAGCTGCAGGCCGCCTTCGACCAGATTCTCTCGCGTCCCCGCCATCGTTTCCGCGAAAGTAGGCCCCGAAACGTAGAACGTGTTGACGCGCTGTTCGAACTCGCGGGCCAGCTTCTCCACCGCCGCCACGCCACCCTGATAAAGCGCAGCGACTTCTTCGGCGCTCAGGGCCTCCTTGTAGATTCTGAGGTCGTCAATCGCGCCCTGGAAATGTTCGCCGGTACCACTGCTGGAGCCGATGAAACCCGCAGTTCCAGCGTCCGTAGCGACCTTGCCCGTTCGCTGAAGCGCCCCGATTTCCTTGCCGTCCAAGTATACACGGATGGCTTGGCCGTCGAACGTTCCGGCACAGTGGTGCCACCCGCCGTCGAGAACCTGTGCCGGATTGATTTCCGCGTCGCATTCCTCATAGCCGTTCACGTTCAATCCCATCGAGAGGACCGAACCATTCTCCTGGAATGAGAACAACAAACGTCCACCGCATTCTTGACGGAAGATGTCACGGAACCCCTTCAGATCCCTAGGCTTCGTCCACGCGGAGAACGTGATCGTCGCGATCTCGCCCAGCCTGGGACCGATGTTCGCCGACAGGGCATGCTCGCCCGACAGCCGAATCGCACTGCCGTGGACGCCTCGTGTCCTGGGAATGTTTCGATTGGCCTGGACGTTGGCTGCTGGAGCCCCCGCCACGTCGCAAGCGGTCGGCACGCTGCCACGTTCGTTGAAGGTCCAGTGGGCCAAAAGCGGTTTGTCGACTTCCGGTTCGTCGGCCTCCACCGGTTCGGCCAGAGCGGCGAGAGCTTGGATGCCGTTCTGATAGAGGTTCGTGATTTCCTCGGCCGTCAGTACGTCCTGGTAGATCCTCAGGTCGTCCATCACGCCATGAAAATTCTCACCGCCGTTCGACGAGCCGATGCACCCCGGAGCCGTGCCGCCGGCTGTAATCGTACCGGGTCGCTCAAGCGAACCAACCTCGCGCCCATCCAGATAAACGCGCATGAACTGCCCGTCGAAGGTGGCCGCGCAATGGTGCCAGCCGCCGTCCAATACTTGTTCCGGTTCGATCTTGGCATCGCACTCGATGTAGCCGCCGATGTTAAGGCCCAACGAAAGTATGGTGCCGTCGTGCTGGAACGAGAACAGCACACGGTTGTCGCCATCTTCCTTGCGAAAGATCTCGCGGTACACGTCCAGGTCGGTCGGCATCGTCCAAGCGGACAGCGAGATTTTCCCGAGCCCGTTGAAATCCGGCTTTCCGGGCACGCGCAGTTTGTGCCGCTCCGCGAATTGGATCGCGCCTCCGAACAAGCCTTGCGCTCGCTGAAACCCCGGCATTTGTGCGTTTTCAGGCGACGCATGGTGGGCTTTCTCGCTGGAATCAAAGCAAGCCGCGCCGAATTGCTCGTCAAAGTCCCAATAGGCAATCAAAGGCTTGTCCATCTCAAGCGGCTTGACGGCACCATTGCCTCGGGTTGCGGTTGCATCATCAGCCAAGCCGCTTGAAGTTGACACGGCAGAAACAGCGACAAGTACACATGCCAGCTTTCCTTCAAACCGCCGCATAGCTCGTTTCTCCTTTTTCTTGATCATCGCGGACCCAAGCCGCCGGACTTCATGCCGGCGGTGTGTGACTTTCAGCCTAGAGCCAACAGCAGCCCGCCATTCCTGGATGCCCCTGAGTTCATCTCAGGGGTGTTTCACCTCGCTGTTGGGAGGTGATAATCCACCGAAACAAGTTCAGTGGCATTTGCCAACTGCCATTTGTTGCGTATTCGTTAGGTCGAACGTCAGGCACCGCTGGCGTGAAGCCAGCGGCTTGATATCTGGGCAAAGGACAAGGCCCGGTTCCTATTGTCCACAGACGTGGCGGTGATCGCAAGAACGATTCGGTGATCCAATCGCAACGGGAAACCGCCTGAAGGCGGGACTACGAACGGTGATTCGTCTATCTCCGTTTCACTTTGAAAACGACGTCCGGGTCATACTCGCCCTGACCGCCGTCGTCCACGTCGTCGCGGCCGATGCAGTAGATCAGGTATTCGTCTTCTTTTACGACGTAACGTATGGGTTTGCCGTCGTACGGATCGGTGGGGACCGCCGGTAGGAAATCGGGTACCAGTTGCTGCAAGTCGTCGGGGATTCGGCCTCGATCGCGTCGATACCGTTCGATCGCGATAGCCGTCATCGCTGAATCGTTCAGCCCGTTTGCTCGCGCTGCGGCCTCCAGTGCGGCGTCGAGAGCCGGAAGCAGGAGTGTCGACAATGGGTAGCGGACTCTGTTTAGCGGCGAACTCGTTACAGCGGCTAAGTCCTGTTTGACTTGAGCCAACTCCTTGCGGGCCTGTGGCGTCGGCTTCTGGGCGGCAGCGAGCATCTTCTCCATGAGAGCCAAGTATTGACAGAGATCCTCATGACGATTGAGGTGTAGCATGTGGCCTGCGGCTGGCCCCAATTCACCACCGAGCGCCTCATCCCCTGCCGGATTCAGGAACGCCTGGATGCCGATTGTGCGTTCGCCCAGCAGCGAACGGCGGAACCCTTCGTTGTAGCGGGCGGTGCGGTAATCCTTGGACAATCGCTGCAGATCGGCGTCTGAGAATTCCACATGCGGCAACAGGCGGCGGAACAGATCGGTAGACACGCCGCCGACGGCGATTCTGACCAATTGCGAGACCATGACCGGTTCGCGCTCCAAGCTCTTGCCGAGCATGTTTATCGCGTGGACCGATTCGGCAGCGCCGTGCGCGTCGCCGCGGTGGGCTCGCACGTGAGCCTCCAGCGACAGCATTCGGGCGGCGCCGCGCAAGGTCTGGACGTGTTCCAGCAACATGGCAAAGCCATCCTCGAAGTTCAGGTCGTACCGTGCCGCACTGCCTTGTTCGGCGGCCCGATGGAGCCGCTCCATCGTCTCGGCGTACTTTGCCAATAGGGCCTCCACGTCTTCCAATTCCGCCCATGGCTGACCGGGCGGAGGGATCTCGGCGTTACTGGTGCCTACGACAGGCAGATCACCGGCGTCGGCGCTAAAGGCGGCACCGTCCAGCGGGGCCATCGCAGCCACCCAAAGCTCGGTCGTATCGACCGCTCCGTCCGGCAACGCGTAGTAGGCATCCAATTCCGCCGCAGATACGGGCTCGCCGCGTTCACTGATTTCGGCCAGCATGTTTTCCGCTCGGCGAGCCGCCGCTGATCGCCAACCGACTATGCCCAGACAACTTACCAGCATCAGCAACGCCATCACCCCCAGTCCAATCAGTAGGCAGCCTCCCACACTGAGACGTTTGGGTGCGCGTTTGGGCGGCTGTGGTTCCCCGTTCATTGATTTTTCCTTCGCGGCGAGCAGAGAGGTGTTGTGGTCGAATGAATTACGACCTGGCCCGTTACCGCCTATTCTCGCTCCAATGGCGGCAAATTGAAAGCATTGGACCACGATCGGTTGCAAGCCAAACGCGTTCCCGGCATACTCTTTCGTGACTAGGGCAGCTTGCCCGCGTCTTTCCACGACCGTCCGGTATTTCGTAGATGCCGCCCCTTTCTTAGAGGAAACTCAATAGGCATGACCGACATTTTCGCCGACCTCGCATGGCGAGGACTCATACACCAAGTGACAGACGATCAACAGTTGCCCGCATGGCTTCAGGCTGCTTCTCGCACCGTCTACATCGGGTTCGATCCCACGGCCGACAGCCTGCACGTGGGCAGTTTGCTACCGCTTTTGACGTTACGCCGTTTTCAGCGTGCGGGGCACCGGCCGATCGCCCTGGTCGGCGGAGCCACGGGGATGATCGGCGATCCCAGCGGCAAGAGCGAAGAACGGAATCTGTTGTCGGTCGAGACGCTGCGAGCGAATGTTGCGGGGCTGGAACGCCAAATGCGCAGGCTACTGGATTTCGATTGCGGCGACACGTCCGCCCTTCTGGTCAATAACTTCGATTGGATGCAAGGTTTCAGCTTCCTGGAGTTCCTTCGCGACATCGGCAAGAACTTCCCGGTGAATGTCATGCTTGCCAAGGACTCGGTAAAGGGCCGGTTGGAGCGGACGGACAGCGGCCTGAGTTTCACCGAGTTCAGCTACATGCTGCTGCAGGCATACGACTTCGTCTATCTGAACGAGCACTACGGCTGCGAACTGCAGGCTGGCGGCAGCGACCAGTGGGGCAACATTACCGCAGGAATCGACCTCGGACGGCGCATGCGCGGCGTCCAACTCTATGGTCTCACTTGTCCGTTGTTGACCACGTCGGACGGAACGAAGATGGGCAAGACGGAACAAGGCGCCATTTGGCTCTCGACCGCCCGGACCAGCCCGTACGCCTTTTATCAGTACTGGATCAACGTGGCCGACAGCGATGCCGGCATGTGTTTGCGCTTCCTGACCGAGTTGGAGCGCGAGGAGATCGAGGCATTGGACAGCTCGCGCGAGCAGGAACCGCACCAGCGACAGAGCCAAAAGCGTTTGGCAGAGGAACTGACGCGACTATTGCACGGGGAAGAGGGCTTGGCTACCGCACAGGGGGCAACGAACATCTTCTTCGGCGCCGAAATCGACGACTTGAACGACGCACAGTTAGTGGAGATCTTCGCCGACGTGCCCAGCAAGCAGTTCCCCAAAGATCAACTTGCCGGCGATGGTTTGCCGCTGGTCGATGCACTGGTTCTGGCGGGCCTGGCCAAGTCGAAAAGTGAAGCCCGCCGCACGATCAAGCAAGGTGGCGCGTATGTGAACAACCGCCGTGTAACCGACGTGGAAGCGAGGCTGACGGCCAATGACTTGGCCAGCGAGAGCGTGATCGTCTTGCGAGCCGGCAAGAAGCGATATGCGCTACTTCGTTTCGTGGACTGACGGCTGTTCGATCCGCAGTGCTTTGTGGCCATCCAGAATGCCCGGTTTTGCCTCGAACCGTGGCTCGCCATCCATTGTGACGCTCAGCAAGTCGTCGGTGCCTTTCTCGGTGTCGATTACGTCGCCGACCTGCAGATCCTTTACATCGGTCGCAGCGAGCTTCGTTTCTGCGAGAACTGCTGCCACGCGCACCGCACCCTTAGATTGACCGTCGCGAGATGGCGTTTGGCGGGTCCTCGCGCCACCGGACGCCGGCTCGCAGTTGTCGGCCATGCTACGGGGAATGGCCAGCGACATCGTCCCGCGTGCCTGACCGAGCGACAATTCGAACTGAATGTGTGCTACCGGCTCCGCGCACGCCTGAGCGCCCGGGAGGCACGGGTTGCTTTCCAAGGAAGCAATCTCTAGGCCGAGTGCGTCGACTTGTCTCCAGACGCCCTTCAGCTCGTCAAGGAACATCTCCACGATCCGAGTGGCCAATCGCTTCTCGATTTCAGTCAACGGTCGCTGTTGAGTCGCCGCGGTATCCAAATCGCCACCCAGCATGCGTTCGATCATGGGGAACAGGATCGAAAGCTCGACGTTCAAAGCGAACGGGGCATGCTCGTCGTTTGCGCAGAATGAGACCAAGCACGTGGGCGCGTCCAGACGCATCAAAAATTCGCCATAGGCTGCGCGATCAATGCAGCCGACTTCAACCCGAGTCGCTGCCCGCAACAATTCGGAGAGGGCCTCGGACAAGTTGTGCGCAAAAAACTCCAAGAGTTCGCGGAGTTGAGCGATTTGCTCTTCTTCCTCGCCGGGACTTGCGATGTCAGTAACGGCCCGCTGGCCCGCTGGTTCCCTTGAGTCGGGCGTTAGCGTTTCTTCGATCACTCGATGTTCGTCGCTGGATTCACCCTGCAGCAAACAGGCGATCTCTTCCTGGCTAAGCGTTTCCTTGCCCATGGTTCACTCCATTCACTACGTGGCCAGCTTCGACCCTATGTACGAACCAATCCGTCTCCGTAGGCGATGTATTTGTAGCTGGTCAGTTCCTTCAGGCCGCACGGACCGCGGGCGTGAAAACGATCGGTGCTGATGCCGATTTCGGCCCCCAAGCCGAACTCGCCACCATCGTTGAACCGCGTGCTTGCGTTCACCATCACTGCGGAACTGTCCACGCATTTGGTGAACTGCCGAGCCGCCGCCAAGTCCGTTGTGACAATCGCGTCTGTGTGGTGCGACCCGTACTTCTCAATGCGATAAATCGCTTCCTCCAAAGAATCGACGATGTTGACCGAGATCACCGGGCCAAGGAATTCGGCATAGTAATCTTCTTCCGTTGCCAGTCTTGCGTCGCCGAGGATGTGACATGTCGCTGCGTCACCGCGGATCTCGACGCCGTTTTCCGCCAGCGACTTGGCGATGCGGGGCAGGAAGTCGGACGCTACATCCTTGTGGACCAGCAGCGATTCGCAGGCGTTACAGACGCCCATACGCTGGCATTTCGCATTGATCGTCAAGCGTTCGGCCATGTCCAAATCCACGCGCCGGTCGACGTACACGTGGCAGTTGCCGGCAAAATGCTTGATCACCGGCATCTTGGCTTCGGCCGCAACGCGGCGAATAAGCCCTTCCCCGCCGCGAGGGATGGCCACGTCGATATACTCATCCAACGCAAGAAAATGCCCCACGGCTTCACGATCCGTCGTGCCGACCAACTGGACGGCGTCCGTAGGAATGCCATTCGCTTGGGCCGCTTCGGCCAGGATGTCGACGATGGCGCGGCTCGAGTGTGCTGCTTCCTTCCCGCCTCGCAAGATTACCGCGTTTCCGCTCTTGACGCAGATTGCCGCTGCGTCGGCCGTGACGTTAGGTCGCGACTCGTAAACAAAGAACACCACGCCCAGCGGCACGCGGACTTTGGATACCTCCAGGCCATTGGGTCGGACGGACGATTCGATCACTTCGCCGACCGGGTCTCGCAGCATGGCGATTTCTTCCATGGCTGCAGCGATGCCTTGGACCCGGTCATCGGTCAAACGCAACCGGTCTATTTGAGCATCCGTCAGCCCGAAGTCGGGTGCAGCGGCGATATCCTTCTCGTTGGCAGCCTGGATCGTGTCGATCCGCTCACGTAACAGAGCCGCCGAATGACGTAGCCAATTGTCCTTTTGGGCGCCACCGACCAGAGCCAACTCGGCGGCTGCCATCTTTGCGCTCTTTGCCATTTCTCGGCAGTATTCGCGTAAATCCTGGCCGTCAACACTTGTCATCCGCCCCTGTCCTCACCCTTTGTTTCGCATCCATCGACTGCCGTTAAATCGTGTCTGCGAAACGGTTTGGGAATTCCATCAGGAAGTATGGGGCAAATCCGCCTGCGCGTCAACGTCGCTGCCTGTGACCGAATCTGGTCCTGTCGGCTATTTGGGGCACAAGATTTTTATGTCCGAACGTCTTGACGGCAGTATAGGTATGCTGTACAGAAAAGTGTAGGATTCCTTTGCAGGATAGTTTGGCCTCGAAAAGCCCTATCGCACAAGACATTATGGCTGACACCCAAACCCAAAACGAGTTCGACGATCCGGTCATCTCAATTGGCGTTCTCGCGCAAAAGGTGGGATTGTCCGTCTCGGCCGTCCGGAAGTACGAAAACGAGGGACTCGTTATCGCGCATCGAACGGCCTCGGGACACCGTCTTTTCTCGCACGAAGATGTCAGCCGGGTCCGAAATATCCAGCACATGATTCAGGATTTGGGTCTGAACACGGAAGGGATACGCAGGATGCAAGCACTCCTGCCGTGTTGGGACCTGCTTCCTTGTAATGGAGACACCCGTAAGAGTTGTCCCGCGTACAAAGACAACACTCGACCGTGCTGGATGATCAAGGGGCTCAATTGCGCCCCCCAGGGGAACGAATGTCGGCGATGTGCGGTCTACCGATTCGGCTCGTTGTGCACAGAAGATGTCAAGCGTCTGTTGCACGACCAGAACGATATCCAGAGTGCAGGCGCGGCCATCCGAGAACTTCTACAGCGACTTAGAGAAACTAGGCAGGAGGGTTAGTATGCCGGAAGCCGTATTGGAAGATGTCCAGGTCAATCGCAGCATCGTGCGGTTGATCAAGGCAGACATCACCGAACTTGAAGTTGACGCCTTTGTGTTTTACGCCCAGCCCGATCTAGCGTTAGGTTCGGGCTTTGGCGGCGCCATTTCCGTGCGCGGGGGGCCCAGCATTCAAAAAGAACTGGACGAGCTTGGCCCGCTCGATACCGGACAAGCCGTGGTCAGCGCGGCGGGAAAACTGAACGCGTCCCACATCGTCCATGCAGTCGGTCCAAGATTCAACGAAGCGGACATCGAGGGCAAGCTACGGACGACGGTCGCGAATTCATTGAAAGCGGCCGAGGAGGTAGGCGTGAAACGGATTGCGTTACCTGCCATGGGCGCGGGCTTCTACGGCGTCCCGTTAGATCTGTGCGCTCGGGTCACGCTCGACGCGATCAAGAGCTATCTCGAAGGCGAGACAGAGATCCAAGAGGTCATAATCTGCGTCATCGACCGGCGCGAGTTCACGCCGTTCGAGGCGCGGCTTGCATCACTAAACTGATAAAGAAGAAGAGACACTCACTATGCACGATTTTCTTCAACTCACCGAACACACACTTCATAATGCAGCGTTGGCGTTCATGGCGCTGGTGTACACCATACGCATCTTTTGGTTCCTGCGGTTCAAAGCCGGTCGCGAACGCCAAGGCCCGACAGGAACCGGAAGCGTCATGCCGACCAGAAGCATCGTCTATTCCTGGGCGAACATTGCCATGCCTTGGGTCATGGAGAGTACACGGACGAAGTTCCTTTTGTACCTCCAATTTGTGATCTTTCATTTGGGTGTGACGGCAGCGATCTTGATGTTGTTCATTATTCCGCACCTCCCCGGTGTGCTTGAGAGCCAAATGATTGTGCTGGCTTTTCAGGCGATCACAGGTGCCGCGTGTGCGGTAGGGCTGATTCGCATGGTACGGCGAATCGGCAGCCCGCACATGCGAGCCATCAGCTCGCCGGACGACTATTTCTCCTTGGTGCTGCTGACGGTGTGGTTGCTTTCTGCCGCGTTGGCGGCTCCCTACGGGGCTCTGGAAATCGAGAATCTTGCGGGATCGGGAATGGGACTACGACTGGCGTTCTTCACGACGGCCAACTTCTTCCTGGTCTACGTGCCGTTCAGCAAGATATCACACTACTTGTACTATCCCTTCACGCGGTACTACTTCGGCAAGACGATGGGGTATCGAGGGGTCTATCCGGTCCGGCACAGCACAACCGATTGAGGCCGGTCTTTCATACATATCAAGTCTGCAAACCATCCGACGGTGGAGGAAGCTGATGAGCGAGAGTAAACCCAGATCCTATAAGGCCCAGAAGGTTCTGGAACGAATGGGAAAGAAACTGAACCGGCAGATTGCAGGTTCGATGGTCGCCTGTGTGCATTGCGGCATGTGTACCGATTCGTGCCACTACGTCTTGGCCAATCCCGACGATCCAACTTATGCGCCGGCTTACAAGGGCGACAAGATACGCAAGCTGTTCAAACGCCATTTCGACTGGACCGGCAGGGTTTTGCCCTGGTGGGTGAAAGCCGGAAGCGTGTTTACCGACGAGGAATTGGAGGAACTGAAGGACACGGTTTTCGGCAAGTGTACCAACTGCCGCCGCTGCTCGATGAACTGCCCGATGGGTGTTGATTTGGCAACGTTCAACCGTATGGCCCGAGGACTGTTGGTCTCGGTGGGGGTCATGCCCGAGGGCGTGTCGGTGGTCAGCAAGGACCAATGGGAACTCGGCAACCAAATGGGCGTTCTCAAGGAGGATTATCTCGAAACGCTGGAGTGGATGGAGGAAGAGCTGCAAGACGACCTGGACGACCCCAACATAAAGATTCCCGTCGACGAAACGGATTGTGAGGTCGTGTATTCCATCAACCCGCGCGAGGTTAAGTACGATCCGCGAAGCATCGCCGACGCGGCCAAGATTTTCCACTTTGCCGGCGAGAGCTGGACCATGCCCAGTGAATGCTGGGACATGACGAACTTTGGGCTCTTTTCCGGCGACGACGATCTCGGCGGCTCGGTCGCGCGGCGGTTGTACGAGAAGGCCGAGGATCTTCGGGGCAAGAAGCTGGTCATCTCCGAATGCGGCCACGGTTATCGATCCACCCGCTGCGAGGGGCCGAATTGGGGCCAGTACGATGTACCGTTCGAGATGGAAAGTTCGGTCCTCACCATGCTGCGGTACGTCAAGGAAGGTCGTATTAAGGTGGACAAGACGCGGAACACCGAGCCGATGACCTTCCATGATTCGTGCAACAACGCCCGAAGTTGCGGTCTGACCGAGGAGCCGCGCGAACTGCTGAACCTCGTGGCGACCGATTTCCGCGAAATGTACCCGAACCGTGCAGAGAACTATTGCTGCACGGGCGGCGGCGGGGCTATGAGCATGTCCGAATACACTCCGCGACGGCTCAAGTCTGCAAAGATCAAGGCAGACCAGCTCAAAGCCACCGGTGCCAAAGTGGTCGTCACCTCTTGCCATAATTGCGTCGACGGCCTGGCCGACTTGATTCGCCACTACGAGTTGGATATGGAGGTCACGCAGCTAGTGAACCTGGTGGCCAAAGCCCTGGTTGTCGATGAAAAGGTGTCCGTACCTGCCGAGGCGCCGGTCGAAGTGGCTCCGGAAAAGGCGCCTGCCCTGGCCGGTCGGACGATCGTCGTTGCGGACGACGAGCCGGACCAGGTGCTGTTGCTCAGCACGGTCTTCGAAGACCATGGCGCCACAGTCTTCGCAGCCACCAACGGCGACGAAGCTCTGGAATTGGCTCGCGCTCACAAGCCGGACCTACTGACCCTGGACCTTGCCATGCCGGGTAAAGAAGCAGGCGAAGTATTCGAGATGATCCGGAAAGACCCCGAGTTGGATCATTTGAAGGTTTGCATCGTCACTGGGCGGCCCGAACTGCGCAAAACGATCTACGATCGCTCTGTGGCGCCGCCCGAGGGATACTTGGATAAGCCTGTGACCGAAGAGTCACTGATGCTGAATGTCCGCAAGGTCCTAGAGTTGTCGCACGATGACGGGTGAGGCGCGTGATGGGAGACCTCTATCAGCAGTACTTTGACCGATTGCCGTGCTATCTCACGGTCCAAGATCGTGAGTTCCGAGTCCTTCACGCGAACGAGCGGTTCCGGAAGGATTTCGGCGACATCGACGGCCGATACTGTTATCAGGTTTACAAGCAACGCTCGGAAAAGTGCGAGGTCTGTCCCGTCGAACAGACGTTCTGGGACGGGCAGTGCCACCGACGCGAAGAGCGGGTTTGTTCCCTGGACGGCAGAGAGGTCTCGGTGTTGGTCGAGACTACGCCCATCTACGACGATGATGGTAAGATCACGTCGGTCATCGAAATGTCGACCGACGTGACGCACATCAAACGCCTGGAAGAGCAGCTTCGTCAAAGCCAGCAACGTTACCAGCTTTTGTTCGAGGAGGTCCCTTGTTACATCTCGATTCAGGGCCCCGACCTTCGCATGATCGAGATGAACCGAGCTTTTCAGGAGGATTTCGGCTCGGCTCTTGGGGCCCTAGGATGCAAGTGCTATGAAGTGTATAAACACCGAACCGAGGAATGCTTGCCCTGCCCGGTCCGCGAGACCTTCGAGGACGGCGAGATCCACACGCGCGAAGAGGTGGTCACGTCCCTTCAGGGCGAGCAAATGAACGTGCTGGTTACGACCGCGCCCATCCCGGACGACCAGGGTCGAATCGTCAGCGTTATGGAAATGAGTACCAACATCACGGCAGTCCGAGAACTCGAGTCCCACCTCACGTCATTGGGATTGCTGATCGGGTCGGTGTCACATGCGTTGAAGGGCCTGTTGAACGGGTTGGCCGGCGGCATGTATCTGGTCGAAACCGGTTTCACGAAAGACAAACCGGATCGAGTCCATAAAGGCTGGGAGATTGTCAAACGCAACGTCGAGCGCATCAAAGGAATGGTTTCGGATATCCTCTACTATGCGAAGGATCGCGAGCCCATTTGGGAAACCGTTTCGGCTGCAGAAGTTGCGGACGAAGTTTGTAGTCTGATGCAGTCCCGCGCGGCGGAACTGGGCGCGAAACTTGCCAGCGTTCCGGAGCAGGCGACCGGTGATTTCGAGGCTGATCCTCGGGCCGTACGATCGCTGCTGGTGAACCTTGTGGAGAACTCCTTGGACGCGTGCCGTTTGGACGACCAGACGGCCGAGCACGAAGTTACGCTTCGAGTGAAGGGGCTTCCGGAACACGTTCGGTTCGAGGTGCAGGACAACGGCATCGGTATGGATCGGGAGACCCGCGAAAAGGTCTTCAGCCTGTTTTTCTCGTCCAAAGGCACGGAAGGGACCGGTCTAGGTTTGTTCGTTGCCAACCGCATCGCACGGGCACATGGCGGCACCATCGATGTGGAGTCCGAGGTCGGTGTGGGCACAACGTTTGTCGTCCAACTGCTTCGGAAACGGCCTCCACAGGAGTCCACGGATCTATCCAATTGCGAAAAGGAGAACGCCCATGGCTGACAACGCGAAGACTATCCTTGTGGTGGACGACGATCCGGACACACGAACGTATTTGACCACGGTCCTGGAGGACAACGGCTTTGCCACCGCGTCGGCCAAAGACGGGACCGAGGCGCTCACGAAGATCGGAGAGAACCAGCCCGATTTGATCGCCTTGGACATCGCCATGCCCGAGAAGTCCGGTGTGGCCGTCTACCGGTCGCTGAAAGAAGACGAACAACTCAAGAGCATACCCGTGATCATCATCACTGGCATTTCAGACGACTTCAAGAAATTCATTTCCACTCGCCGCCAAGTCCCCCCGCCTGAAGGCTATATCAGCAAGCCCGTGGACTTCGAGCAACTGGTGAGCATGGTCAAGGACTTGCTGGGCTAGATTGCGGTCCGGTGCTGGATGGCCTTCGGGCGTCACTCGGAGCGGCCGGCTTGCTTCCATTCGATCGCCGAACGGACGGTCGCGTCCAGATCGTATCGGATGCGGTGCGTGATGGTTTCATGCAGACGAGTTAGGTCGGGGACGCGTCGTCGAACGTCCTCGAAATCCTTGTCGTATGCGTCGGCGTAGCTCTGGAATTCGATCGGCGATTGGGAGCCGACGGCATCGACGACTTTGTGGGCCAGGTCCAGAATCGAAATCGGCTGGTCGCTGCCGATATTGAAAACTCGGCCCAATGCTGCATCCTCGCGCATCAGTTCGAGTACCGAGGCGAGCACATCGTCGACGTGAGCAAAGCACCGAACCTGCTGGCCATCGTCGTGGACCACCAGGGGTTCGCCCTCCAACGCTGCGTCGACAAAACGCGGGAGGACCATCCCGTAGGCACCCGACTGACGCGGCCCGACAACGTTGAAGAAACGGCCGATGACCACCGGCAAGTTGTATTCTCGATGGCAGGCCAGGGCCAGGAATTCGTCGATCGCCTTCGACGCACCGTACGACCAGCGCGCCTTGGTGGTCGCGCCGAACACAAGGTCCTCTTCCTCGGTCCAGTTCGACTTGGGATTCTTGCCGTAGACTTCGCTGGTGCTGGCCAGGAAGAACTTGACGGGCTCGCCTGCATTCCACCGTTTCACCAAGAGCTCTAACAGAAGCTCCGTGGGATGGATATTCCGCTGGATCGTCTCCATGGGTTGGCGAGCAATCAAGGCAACGCCGACGGCCGCCGCCAAGTGATACACCTCGTCTACTGAGGCTGCTACGCGAGCGGCCAATTCCGGATCGCCGATATCTCCGCGAATGTATTCCAGTTGCGGATGATTCGAGACCGCAGCCAAGTTCTCGAACGATCCGGTCGATTCGTCATCGACCACCGTCACGTGGTCGCCGCGAGTCAGAACGGCCTCGGTCAGATGCGATCCAATAAAGCCGGCGCCGCCGGTGATTAGGATGTGTTTCATGTCGGGTGTCAGGTGTCGGGTGTCGGGTGTCGGGTGTCAGGTGTCAGGCAGTTGGAGGGAGGGGACCGAGTGCGCAAAGCGGAAGGTCCCGTACCTCGTGCCCCGACACCCGAAACCTGACACCTCTTTCTTCCGCCTCGGCGTTGTCAGTCCTTCAATTGGAACAGTCGTTTCAGCGCGTCGAGCAGTCCGTGTGGCGAACCGCTTTGCGCTTCGTCTCGGAGCGACTCTAGTGGCGGATGCAGTAGTTTGTTGATGAGCCGATCGAACGAGCGTTCCACTTCGGCGCGTGCTCGTTCGTCCAGTTCGCCCAGTTTGTTGTACAGTCTCGTCAGTTCGTCTTCTTTCAACTGGTCCGCCTGCGCCTTGAGCCGCCGGATAGTCGGCCCCGTGGCTCGATGATGCAGGTCGGCCATGAAACGGGCGGTCTCGGCTTCGATGATCCTTTCCGCCTTTGGCCATTCTTTCTGCCGTGCTCGCCGGTTGGCCTCACAAGCCTTTTCCAAGTCGTCAATCGAGTACAGATAGACGCCGAGAAAATCTCCAACCGCTGGTTCGAAATCGCGAGGCACGGCAAGATCAAGCACAAACAAGGGTCGCTGATTACGCGAGTGATGAATCTGCTGGAATTCACTGGATGTGACGACCGGCTCGCTGGCACCGGTGGTGCTGATCACCAAATCTGCTTCAACCATGGCATCCGACAAGTCCTCCCAAGGCCGGGGGACGCCGCCGACTCGGGCAGCCAAGCTGTGGGCTCGTTCCAGACTGCGATTTGCCACAGTGATCTCGCGAACTCCCTCGTCCATCAAGTAACGCAACGTCTCCTCGCCCATTTCGCCGGCGCCAATGATCAGGACCTTCTTGTCGTCGAACCGTTCGAATATCTGGCTGGCGAAATCGGCCACTGCCACGCTGGGAATGCTCACCCGCCGCTCGTTGATTGTCGTTTCGCTGGCCACGCACTTGGCGACACGTAAGGCGGTCTGGAAGGCCGCGTTGGTCAGCGGACCGGCGTTGTCGGCTTCGCGGGCCATTTCGTAGGCCTGTTTGACTTGGCCCAAAATCTGCGCTTCGCCGACAACCATGCTATCCAGGCTCGAAGCAACCGTGAACAGATGACGAATTGCATGTTCGCCGGATCGTTCTAGCAGCGCATCAAGAACCTCGCCCGGTTCCAGACCGTGGAATTCCGCGAGGAAGTCCACCACCTGATGGCGTGTCGGACAGGTCGCCGGAGCCTCCGCAGCCGTATAGACTTCGACGCGATTACAGGTGGAAATCAAAACCGACTCGGTATCTGGAAACTGCGTGCGGAGTTGGGCAAGCGCGGCTAACGCCTGTTCCGGCGAGAACGCGAGACGCTCGCGCACTTCGACCGAGGCGTTGTGATGGCTACAGCCGACCATCTGCAGCTTCATCGCACGCCTCCGTCCGTGGCCACGGGCGCGAGAGCGGATTCGTCAGCGGGCTCGGTGGGATTCGTAGGCGTGGCGTGTTTCGATGGGCTGAACAGCACGATGCCCAGCACCAGTCCAAGAAACACGAAGCTGGCTAACGTCAAATAGGCCACTTTTCGGCCCTGACGAGCGGGCTTGTAGAGCGATTCGAAAAGTACGACCGCAAGAAGCCAGAGGAACAAGCCGCCAGACGTCCAAACCACGGGATCCGACCAGGGCATGCCTGGCGATCGTTTGACGAGATTCAATACGACGCCGGCCAGCAGCCCAGCAGCCAAGAGGCACGACGAGGCGACCAGGGACAGTCTGTTCGCGCTTTGGAGCCATTCGAGGCTAGGCAAACGCAGTCCCAGGCGAGGCGGCAGCTTGTGTTTCAAACGATAGGACTGCACCAGGTACATGATGCCCGCAACGAATCCAAACATGACGCTTACCGCCCCCATCAGCAGCGCCACGCCGTGAATCATCCCCCATACGTCCAATGCCTCATCGCGGGGAAAGGGAGCGGTATCGCGAAACAGCGATGCCACGCCGATCAACAGTAACACCACTGGCAGCATAAAGATCCCGACGGCCGCTTTGGGTCGACGCAGCATCGTGAACAGATAGATCACGACCACGCCCCAGGCGAGCAACAACAGCCAATCGTGCCAACTCGATAGCGGCGGCGGCCGTTGAGGATCCGGGTTGGCACGCATCACCACGTAGACGGTGTGTGCCAGCAGGCCGGCGGCCGAAAAACCCACGATCACAAGCAGCCGAATCGGCGCGCGGAAGAACAGCCTGGAAACTTCCAGCAGAAGGGCCACCGAATAACTGGCCGCAAAGCAGAAGATATGGACGTTTGACAGCATAAAGCCACTCGCGATGCCCAACAGGTTCAGCTCACCAGTCCATTATGACGTCGACGCCCTCCGCTGACCAGCGTGTCACCCGCTTAGTGCCTTGATGGTGAGTAGCCGCGGTAGTGCGGCCGATAGCCGGTTGAGGGATAACCGGTCGTGGGATAGCCGTTGACGGGGCTGGCGGCCGGGACGGTGCGCTCGGGCGACGGATACGGAGATGCGGGTTGTTCCGCTGGAGTGGCCAAGTTCACCAGCGAATATCCCTCATAGGTCGGCATGGCCCACAGTTGGGTCGGGTTTCCGGATGGCTGGTTGATGGTGTAGCTTTCCACTTCGATCAACAGCGGCTGGGCCGGTGGCGGCAGTTGCACCTGGATGCGATGCGGCAGCGTCACCCCCGGGACGGGATAGTGACGGTGATTGGACGCGAGTACGGAACCGATCAGTTGCGATCGGGCATCGTACAGGTGTTGTTCGAGTATCCAGCCATAACTTGCGTGTACAACGGTGATCTTCGTCAAATCCCCATCGGGCGACGGGATGCGCGATCGAATCACCAACTGATCGGGGCCACGAGCGTACGGCCCCTCGTGCACAAGCGAAGGGTCCAGATACGCCAGGCCAAACGCGTCGACTAGCCAATGCGGTTCGATTGGCATGATTTGGCGAGCCGCGCTTCTTCGGTACTGATCGTGGCGGGCGTAGTAGATCGCTCGGGGAATTCCGGACGCGATTTGCGGTACGTCCACCAAGGCCCAAAACACCTCGTGATTGCTTCCCAAATCCAAGACTTGCCCAACGCCGAAGAAGTCGGCTCGCAGACGGAAGTTGCGCGGACGCTCGATGGCAATGTTGGCTCGAAGCGGCGGAAGCCCTTGAATCGACAGTTTCGCGTTGCCGGTCTGTACCTGTTGAATCGCTCCGCTGTTCGCGTTGACGACGCGAATCACGTCTTCGAGCGTTGGCGGAGCCGAGAAGGCGATCGGTGCGGGCTGGACTAACTGGTTGCGCCGGGGACAAGTCGCCCCGCCCGCCGCAAACAGCAGCAGCGCCATGAGGAGGTAGGCCAAAGCGCGTCGGTTCAAATCAGCATCCTTGCTTTGGGCTCATTCTGCATCGGCGAACAGAAGCTGAGCCAATTCCTCTTGGATTTCCTGTGACCGCGGTTCGTCCGGTGGCACTACGGGCACTCGGTATTCGGTCTCGTTGCGGCCGCAGAAGACAATCAGCAACTCGCGGCCCGTCTCGTCGTTCTCCGTCTCCTCCAGTCGAAGAATGCGGCGGCGGATCATCAGCAACGCCAATATGTATCGCACGTCCTCCCTGCCGGCCTGTCCTTCCAACTCTTGGAAGTAATGCAGCATCACGTCGTTCGGTGCCCAGTTGACCTTCTTCGCGTTTGGCTCCGCCATCTGGGACTTCCACGAGCCAATGGCGTCGTCCGGAGGCCCCTCCCACGCTTGTTCGCAGTAGTCGTAGCGCACAACCTCCGAGCCCTCGGCACGCAAAACCGAGTAGAACGCTTCGCCCGGCTGGAAGTCGCGATCCGTTTTCGCGCATCGGCGCGTGCAACGCTGGATTTCAAAATCAAGCATTTTTCATGTACGAGCTTACGGAATAGCGTAAAGCAATCAGCGTACTGCTGGTGTCTCGGGTGGACGCGGCCCACCCGGCTGTCGGGATCTTCAAAGAAAAGCTGAGGGATACTACGCGAAAGGACACGCCAACTCAATACTGCTCCTTGCGATGCAGCTAGCACCGCATGTGCGCGACGTGCCCATTTGTGCAATAATGGTCTCGATCGGCCTTCTGAATGTGGAAAACGCTATGAAAGTGATTCTCGCAGCGCCACGCGGTTTTTGCGCCGGCGTCAATATGGCAATCCAAAGCCTGGAACTGGCGATTAAGACTCTTGGAACGCCGGTGTATGTATATCACGAGATAGTCCACAACAAGTTCGTTGTCGAGTCGTTCCGTGGCAAGGGGGCTGTTTTCGTGGACGACCTGGCCGAAGTGCCGGAGGGCTCGAATTTGCTGTTTTCGGCCCATGGCGTCTCGCCCGACGTACGGCAAATCGCAGACGAGCGACGTTTGAACGCCATCGACGCCACTTGCCCGCTGGTCACCAAAGTCCACCTGGAGGCGATCCGTTTCGCCAAAGAGGGATATACGATCCTGCTGATCGGCCATAAGGGACACGACGAGGTCGCCGGAACGATGGGCGAGGCCCGCAAGTCCATCGTCCTGGTCCAATCCGTCGAAGACGCCGAAGCGGTGGCGTTGCCATCCGATGCCAAAGTCGCCTATCTAACGCAGACGACGCTTTCGGTTGACGACGCCGAACGAATCATTGGACGATTAACGGCTCGGTTCCCCCAACTGGTCGGTCCCCGCAAAGAAGACATTTGCTACGCGACGCAGAACCGTCAGGAGGCCGTGCGTCTGCTTTCCACCGAGGCGGACTTGGCCCTGGTGCTGGGCAGCCAAAACAGCTCGAACAGCCAGCGTCTTCGTGAAATCGCGTCCGAACAGAATGTCGAGGCCCATTTGATCGACGGGGCCTCCGACATCGCCCCGCGATGGTTCGACGGCGTGGAGACGGTCCTGGTCACCGCCGGCGCCAGTGCGCCGGAGTCCGTCGTGGACGAATGCATCAGCTATCTGAAGGATCGTTTCGGGGCAACCATCGAGTTGCGGACCATTCGCGAGGAGGATATTCGCTTTCCATTGCCCAAGTCGTTGCGTGCTGTGTGAAGTGGTTGGGCAAGCGGAAAAGAGGGCGTGCGAACGATTTGTAGCTGAGTTTGCAGAAGCTCAGCGCGCTGAAGTCTTGCGAATCCAGCGACTGGCGGCCTGTTCACGATTTCTGAATTTTCCGGCCGTTGCGGGATTTGTTATGTCCGGATTCCCAGCCGAAATACGATTATTGAGAAAGACGGCCGCCGGGAGATCTCGCCGCCCGACCGCCCACGAGCCGACCTGACCATCGCGAGAACTGTTTTCGGTCATTTATGGGGGAGTGGCAAGCAATGGATATTCAGTCTGAAGAAGGCAGACCGTCTCCGTGCCGCTGTCCGGGATGCGGGGCGACGCTCGGACCCCACCTGTTGTTGCCGTCCGTTTCCGTACCCTGCCCGGACTGCGGATATACGGTTTGGTGTTGCAGCAGGAGGGTCGAAGAAGTCCTGGTTCTTGATGTCCTGCCTGATAGGACCCCGGAACAGGGCGACATCGAGAGACTTGCCGATTCGCTGGCAGGCTCGTGTGATGTTCCGCGCATCATTGTCGAGTTGTCCCAACTCGATCGAATCAACAGTTTATTACTGGCCAAGCTGATCGTTCTAAACCGGTGCATTCAGCGTGCCAGAGGCAAACTTGTCTTGTGCGGACTGCAAGAACTTGTCCGGGAAACCTTCGTCTCGACAAAGCTGGATACGTTGTTCGAGATTGTCGAGGACGAAGAAACGGCATTGGACGGCCTCTTGTCGGGGAATCCTGCCTAGTGCTCTGTCAATTCTAAAAAGTGGGGTGAGCATCCTGCTTGCCGAGTAGTCGACGCTATCCATCGCAAGCTGGAAGCTTACGCCACGAAGGCGCTGACCCGAAATCTAAGGATTGACAAAGCACCAGCCCCTTACCCAACGCCGAGCGACGGGTATCATTGCTTCAGTTCGTCAGGTGCGTTCGGCTCGAATGGTGAACGTCCCGTGGCTTCCGGCTGGCAGCAAGAAATCCCAGTGAGGATTCGCGTTTTCGCCGCGACAATGGACTAACCGCTACAATCCGCGCCGACCGTCTAGATATCTCCGACCGGCCTCCTCCGTACATGCTAGGCTCTCTCTATAGGGCTCCCATGATTCACGTTCGAGAACTTACGAAACATTACGCGGACCTGCGGCAGGGCAGAATCGTTGCGCTGGCCGGTATCTCCTTTGATGCGCTGCCGGGGCAGATCTACGGTTTACTGGGGCCGAACGGTGCGGGTAAGACCACGGCGCTTAGAATCCTGAGCACGATGCTGCGCCCGATCAGCGGAACAGCAACGGTGAACGGTTTCGACGTCGTGAAGCAACCGGATATGGTTAGGCGGCAGATCGGCTTTGTCTCCAGCAGTACGGCGGTCTACGACCGCATGACCGGCTGGGAGATGGTCGAGCATTTCGGCCGTCTGTACGGTATGAATCCCGAACCGCTGCGCGAGCGAATGGAAGCGGTTTTCGCGCGGCTGCAAATGAATGGAGTGCGCGACGTGCTGGGCGCAAAAATGTCGACCGGCATGAAACAGAAGGTATCGATTGCTCGAGCCATCGTTCACGATCCGCCCGTGTTGATTTTCGACGAGGCCACCGCCGGCCTGGACGTCCTGGTGGCTCGAGCGTTGTTGGACACGGTGGTAGAGTTGCGCGAACATGGCAAGTGCATCATTTTCTCAACTCACATCATGCGCGAAGCCGAACGGTTATGTGACCGGATTGCGATCATGCACCACGGCCACATCCTAGCCGAGGGCACACTGGGCAAGCTGCGGGAGACTCACGACGAACAAGACTTGGAGGAGTTGTTCTTCAGGCTCATTTCGCAACAAGAGGAGGAGTCGAAGAAGGAAAGTGAGGTCGATTGCGAAGGCAAAGTCGTTCGAAAGTAAGGAGACGGGTGTCAGGTTTCAGGTGTCGGGCAGAGAGCACCGAATACACGGACCCGCACATCCTGACACCCGACACCCGACACCCGACATCCGACATCCGACATCCGACACCCGACACCCGACACCCGACATCCGACACCCGACATCCGACACCCGACACCCGACATCCGACATCCGACACCCGACACTCGACACCCGACATCCGACACCTGACACCCGACAGCCGCCCCATGAACTGGACCAACGTCAAACTGATCTGGGCTCGCGAAGTTCGGGATCAATTGCGCGATCGCCGGACGATCTTCACGATCGCCGTGCTACCGCTCTTGCTCTATCCCTTGTTGGGGATGACGTTCCTTCAGATCACCCAGTTCATGAAGGAGCACCAGACGCGAGTCTGGCTGATCGGCTCCGCGGCCCTTCCCGAAGATCCGCCCCTTCTGGACGGCGATCACTTTTCGGAGGGGTTCTGTCTGCCCGAGGAGGCAAGACTGCTGGACATGACTTTTGTGGACAGCATGCCGGACCGATTCGATACCGTCGAGCCTCGTCACGTGGCTCAGAGGGAAATCCGGAGCGGCCATTTCGACGCGGTCGTGTATTTTCCGCCCAACTTTGCCGAACGGCTGGCGCAGTTTCGCTCGCAGTTGGAAAGCCGAGCGGGAGGTTCACACCCGCCCGCTCTGGACCTTCAGTTACAGGTTCCCCAGCCGGAGATCTTCGTCAATTTGGCCAGCGACAAATCGCGTATGGCGTACGATCGCGTTGATCGCGTGCTGGACCGCTGGCGTCGAGAGATCATTCATCAGAACCTGCGAACCAGCAACGTGCCTGTGGCGGCCACCGAACCGTTCGAGGTGGCCGAGACGGACGTCTCCGAAGAAGAGACGCGCCGGGCGGCCGTGTGGTCGAAGGTCCTGCCGTTCATCGTTCTGATCTGGGCCTTGACCGGGGCATTCTATCCGGCCATCGACCTGTGTGCCGGCGAAAAGGAACGAGGCACGCTGGAGACGCTGCTTACGAGCCCGGCGCGGCGAAGCGAGATCGTTTGGGGCAAGCTGCTGACGGTAATCGTCTTCAGCGTGGCTACCGCGCTGTTGAACCTGATCAGCATGGGAATCACGGGAGCGTTCATCATGCAGCAAATCGAGCGCATGACGGACGTGGGGCTCGGTGTGGACCTCGGTCCGCCGTCGTTAGCGGCCATCGGCTGGTTGCTATTGGCCACCGTGCCGATTGCGGCGTTGTTCAGCGCTCTGGCGTTGGCCATTGCCGCGTTCGCGCGCAGTTCGAAGGAAGGCCAATACTACCTGATGCCGCTGCTGCTGATCACGCTTCCATTGATGACGTTGCCCATGTTGCCCACGGTGGAATTGGAACTGGGTACAAGCGTGATTCCGGTCACGGGCATGATGCTGTGGCTGCGTGCCCTGATCGAAGGCGAGTACGTGGAGGCCGCGCGATACGCCATGCCCGTGCTGGGCGTCACGATTGCGTGCTGTCTGCTGGCGATCCGTTGGGCGGTGCGTCAGTTCGAGGACGAGACGGTGCTGTTCCGCGAGAGCGAACGATTCGGATTGGGGCTGTGGGTCCGTCAGATGGTGCGAGACCGCGGCGAAACGCCTTCGGTGACCGAGGCGCTGATGTGCGGGGTGCTATTGCTGCTGGTGACGTTCTTTGCCAGTCTGCGGGCGGTACCACCCGACACATGGCTTACCTTCGTCAAGACGGTTTTGATAACGCAAATCGCCCTGATCGCTGGCCCGGTCCTGATCATGGCAGCCATACTGACGCGCAGCGCGCGCGCGACACTGTTACTTCGCGTTCCGCGGCCAATGTCCGTGCCTGCTGCCTTGCTGTTGGCCGTGGCCTTGCATCCATTGGTCGTGCTACTTGGCCACGGCATCCAGGCATTGTATCCGATGGGCGAGGAGACGTTGCAGGCATTGGCGCCGTTGATGACGGCCATGCGCGAGGCACCGCTGTTGTCCGTGATTCTGGTCATCGCTTTGGTACCGGCCGTTTGCGAAGAGCTGGCATTTCGCGGGTTCATCCTCTCCGGCCTGCGTCACACGGGCAGTAAGTGGGGCGCCATCGTGATCAGCAGCGTCTTTTTCGGCTTGACGCACGGGCTGTTGCAGCAATCGCTGGCCGCCATCCCCGTGGGAATCGTGATCGGCTATATTGCCGTTCAGACCGGCAGTTTAGTGCCCGGCATGGTTTTCCACTTCACGCACAACAGCGTGTCCCTGCTTTCCGGGCGCGTCACCGCCGAATTGGTCGGACAGTATCCGCTGTTGGGCTTGCTGTACCAACCCACCGATAGTTACGTGCTGACGTACACCTACCACGGGCCACTGGTTCTGGTCAGCGGGGCGATGGCTCTTGCGCTTCTCCTCTGGTTTCGCCGCCTACCCTATGCTCGGTACACCGAAGAGGAACTGCAAGAGACGCTGCACCATCAAACGCCCCCCGCGACAGCCGAAGCATGAGCATCACTGTATCCCGCCGAGTGTGATCGCTTACAATAAGTTCTTCCGACCTGACGCTGCGTATTCCCACTGAGGCCAGCGTCCGCCGACAGGCAATCGCCTCTGATGGTGATAGTGACTCAGAAGGACTTGTTATGGATAGAACTGCGATTTTTCTGATCGCGTTGACTGCCGGTGGTTTCTGCTTCTCGGTTTCCGCGGCACAAAAACCGGATAATCTAGCCCGTCGCGCTACCCCTTCGGCGATGAGCGCATCGACGGCGTCTGATGGCAAATACGGGGTCCTCAGACTGCTGGACGGAGAAGACGCGACACACTGGGCCAGCGGCTCTGCCTATGAGCTTCCCCATTGGGTGAAACTCGAATGGAAGGAATCCGTTGCCATCGATACCGTGGTTGTCGATATCTTCGCCCGGCAGGGTGCGAATCTGTATGCCTTTTGGAGAGAGGCCGAGGTCGAACTGAGCGACGGATCGAAGACCACCGTGAAATTCGGGCCCGGGGAATCGGGATGGGCCGCATTCCGGTTTGACGAGCCCGTAACGACCACTTCGGTGACCCTCCGGGTTTTGGCGGTATACGAGAGGAAGACATACCTCGGCATCAACGAGATTGGTGTGTTCCTTGATCCGCGACGACTTATCGGGCCGCCCAGAGAAATGGTCCGGGCGAAGCGGCGCGAGGAATTGACGGTCCGGGGCAGTCCTTCGCATCCGGTCGTCTATGCGACTGCCGAAGACCTCGCCCGGGCTCGTCGCAACGCCGAGACGACCGTATGGGGGAAGGCCGAGAAGGCGAGCATTCTGGCGGCAGCCGCAAAATGGCTCGAGCACGACGAGAATTACTGGCTGCAGTTCTTGCCTGAATCCGGCGCGTGCTATGCATATGGATTCACCGGATGCCCGATCTGCGGCTCGCCGTGCGGCACGTGGGGCGGCGCACGATGCACATGGGATCGCCCAAGGACGGTTGTCTGCGCCAAAGGACACAGTCTGCCCGACGAAGGACATCCCGACGACGGCACCGGATACGTTGCCCAAGACAAACGCATCCACTACATCATCGGCACGTGGAACGCTTGGGTCACGGAACAATGGACACGGAATGCGCTGCCCAGCCTCGCGCACGCTTACGCATTAACGGGTGACGAGAAATACGCCGAGCGCGCAGCCCTGTTCATCGACGCGCTGGCCAGCATCTACCCGGAATCAACGTCAGGCTCATGGGACTATCCCAGCCGGCCCCCGAGCGGCCGTTTCGCGCGCCCCTGGTATCAGGTTGCCCGGAATCTGGTGGTGTATGTCGATGCCTACGATCTGATCTACAACAGCAAGGCATTGGACAAGCCGTCGTTGAGGCCCCGCCTGCACGATACTCTTCCGGATGGTCCTTCAGCGCAACAGCGGTCCGTGGGCACCAGCGACGCGAAAGGGCAATCCTGGGCTGATATGACCCGCCGTGAGAACGTTGACATCAACATGATGCAGGACGCGGCGTATTACTGTTACAAGCACACCTTCAGCGGGAAGCTTCACAACGGTCACGCCGACTATATGCGCGGCGCGTTGGCCGTGGGCGTCCTGCTCGGCATCCCCGAATACGTGTACAACGCCGTCGAAAGCCCGTTTTCGATCTACGCGATGGTCCTCAACAACTGCGACCGCGATGGCCGCTACTACGAGACGGCCCTCGGCTACGCCATGCACGCACGCGAGTTGTACCTTACGTTCGTCGAGCCGCTGGAGCATTGGCGCTGCGAGAAGTATCCGGAGGGAGTCAACCTGCTAGACGATGCGAGAATGCGCAGCTTCTACTGCCTTCCCGATCTGGTCATGAACGTTGCGGGCCATGTTCCCAACTTCGGAGACTGCGGGCCGGACAACCATTGCCGGTTTGCCCAGCTCACACCTTTTTCGTCCCGTGACTACGACTACGCCGAGCGATTGCACGCTGCCTGCTCGGGCGAGGAAAAGGAAACATACCGAAATCTTTTCAGCTTCCTTTCTCGCCTGTTCAGGCGAATTTGTGGGCGAATTCTAGCTGTGGTAGGCTGCCAAGGTTGTGATATAGTGCGGTTTCGTAGGCTGTTTGAGTTCGAAAACCATAGGATCTTCTGGTGATCAGTTTTAACTTGTTATTGAAAC
>JADHUC010000344.1 GCA_016784735.1 Pirellulaceae bacterium
AAAGGACACCGGCGGGCTTTGGCCATCGGAATATGCTCGTTCCATCAATCTCCTTTCGGACTTGCCCAAGCCCGCTCTTCCCCTGGAGTTTCGCTTCTCGCGAAAACTGCCGACCATGACGCCCGTCGATACCATTCCGACGGCGACCGTCCCGGACGTGCCACTGCTGAAGAAGATCTGGTGGTGCGATTGCATTCCGGCGGATTACATGAAGCTCCCGTTCTACCCGCGGGAGGGCCATGGAGATGGCCGCGGACATCCATGCGACATCATCGGCACTCCGGTCTGCTGGAACAACCGCGTGTACGTGGCGATCGGCGGCGATCCGAATCACGGTGGAAGAGACAACAAGGGGAGTATCGTCTGTATCGACGCAACCCAGACCGGCGACCTCACGAAGAAGGGCAAGATCTGGACATACAACGACCTGAATCAAAGCGTCTCCACCGTGGCGGTGGTGGACGGCTTGGTATTCGTTGCGGACGCTGCGCACATGCTCCATTGCCTCGATGCAGACAGCGGCGTCTGTTACTGGAAGTACTCCACTCGAAAAGGTGCGACGTGCTTTAGTTCGCCGCTGGTGACCGATGGCAAGGTGTATCTCGGGAAAGCCATCCTGTCGGCGAGCAAAAACTTCCAGTTGCACCCTGGCATCAAGAACGATCATAACACCGTCTACAGCACCCATTGTGTTGCCAACGGGGTGGTGTTTGCCGTGATCGGCAAACGCCTTTGGGCCATCTGCGACAAGGGGGACCGGCAACTAGGCGGCACGGATGTCCCCGCGGCGGCGGCCCGTCCGGATACTGTTCGCTCCATGCCGCAGGCGGCCGTCGTGTCCACGCCCCTCAGAGACGCGATCATGAGAAACTGGCCGAATCTGCGCGGGCCGTTCGGCCAGGGCATCGCCTATAGCGTCACACCGCCGGTCGAGTTCGATGCCGCGACCGGGAGGAATATACGGTGGAAGACGCCCATCCCGAAACCGGGCGCAAGTTCACCGGTCGTATGGGACGGGCGAGTGTTTTTGACCGCCGCCGATGAGAGCGCTCGCGAGATCTACTGCTTCGACGCGGCCAACGGGAAAATGCTCTGGCGGCAGTCGGCCAAGCAGCCGGCCGATGTACCAAAGGTCTCCGATGAACACAACCATGCGGCTTCGACGGGAGCGACCGATGGGAAGCTGTTCTTTGCGATCTTCTCGACCGGCGATCTGGTGGCGGTCGACATGAAGGGTGCGGTTGCATGGACGCGCGCCTTCGGCACTCCCAAGAGCACCTATGGCTACGTCTCGTCGCTGATCGCCTACAAGCACCTGTTCGTGCAGATCGACGACAGCAACAGCGCGGTTCTCTACGCGCTCGACCCTGCCACCGGCAAGACGGTCTGGCAGAAGCAGCGAAAGGTCAGGGAATCATGGGCGTCGCCCATCATCGCCATTTCCGGCGATCGCGAGATGGTCGTGCTTGCCGAGAATCCGACGGCGACTGCCTACGACGTGAACACCGGCGCGGTGGTTCTCTCCACGGAATGCCTCGAAGGTGAAGTGGCACCGTCGCCAGCCTACGCGAGGGGCACCATCATCGTAGCCAATGAACACGCAAAACTCTCGGCGATATCGCTGGCCACGGGCACGGTTGCATGGAGCGGCGAGGACGACCTTCCGAACGTCGCAAGCCCCCTGGCGACGGAGGACTTCGTATTCACCACGGACGCGTACGGCATGGTGAACTGTTACGACATCGGCACGGGGCGAAAGCTATGGACCCATGAGTTCGACGAGTCGTTCTATCCTTCACCGATACTCGCGGCCGGCCACATCTTCGCCATGCACAACGGCGGCACGATGCATGTGTTCCAGGCATCGAAGACGTTCGTCTCCGTCGCTGATTCAAAACTGGGCGAAGAACCGCTGGCAACACCGGCCTTCGCCGGCGACGCCATATTCATCCGCGGCAAAGAAAACTTGTACTGTATCGGCCCGAAACAGCCATGACTGGTTGGGAAGTGCTAAAGCCTATCCAAAAACCGGTGCTGTAGGTGGGCTCTCCTGAGCCGACGCCGGTTTTTGGATAGGCTCTGATTCCAACGGAGAAACAGCCAGGTCCAATTTGTGCGAAGCACCCTCCACACCGCTCGGGGAAATTGGACGTGTCTTCCGCCCATTCGATTCGAACCGGAGCCGATCGTGCCGGTCACCGCTACTCCAAGGCGGCGTCGAGGAAAAAGTCACCCTCGCCGCCGAGCATTGTCTGCCAAGCAGTTCGCTGGCCGCCGTCGTCCACACCGTTTGTTCCGACGCTGTATAGCAGGGGCTCGCCGTCTTGCACGCGAAACCGCAGCGGTTGCTGGGCGAAAGGATCAACGGGCGAATCGGCCAGGTAGTCTGGTACGAGCGAATTCAGATCCGGCGGGCATTCGCCGTGCTCCAGACGATAGGCCCGAACTGCCAATTCGGCCAGTAGCAAGTTTCGCGCCGCCTCGCGCTGCATGCGCATCGACGCGTACGGGACGCCGTCGTTCGACAGCCCATAGGCTGCGCCTAAGATTACCGTCCAGAAATCATGTCGCCAGCCCAACGCGATACGTTCCCAATCTTCGTCCCGTTGCCTGTATTGGTCCAGGGGTTCCCGTTCGCATGCGATTTGTTCCAGATCCGAAATCACCTCGCGACAAACGTCCGCGGTCAGATCATGCCGGTTTTCGGCAATGCATCTCAATGCGACGTCTTCGATGGCGTGGGCTACGAGCCAGTCGAGTATGATGCCGCCCCGTGAGCCCTGGTCGGCGAGTCGTGAGCACTCGACACCGATTCGCGCTGCATCGTGGAATCTCATTTGACGACGGGCGAGGACGCTGTCCGCTTCGAGCAACCGCGCCAGGCTTCGCAACCGTTGAACACGGGGGAGAATCATCGCCGAAGGGCTGTAGTCGAGCGGCACCTGACAGGGCTTTCGCAGCGCCGTCCGCATTCGGGAAAGCTCGCCTTGATGCCCAGCGATGAAGGCTTCGAGCGTCTCCGTGGTTGCCGTCTCGGCATCGGGGACCTGCGTGTTGACCAAAGACGTTCCCGCACGCATCAAATCGTCGAAGCCGTTGGGATCGGCCGTTACCAAGACTTTCGTGGGTAGGGGACGGGCGAGTTGAACATATATCCATCCGATTGGACAGCCGGTGAGAACCGTAAATGTGGGCAACAGGATCCGCGATGTCCAGCGGCTCCATGGTTTGGCGGGCTTGCTCTTGGCAGACGTGGGCCAGTTCACGGGCGAAACACAGCCAAACCGAAGCAGGAGCCAGATAACGAGCCACAAGCTACATGGAACGTACAGCAGACCCAGGTCTCTATCAACAGGCAGCCAATCGGCCACGCCCAGCCAATCTCCAACGGTCCAACTCGCTGCCATCGCCGCGGTGGAACCGATGATCAGCACGCAGCGCCATACCAGCCGCCTTTGTCCAAAGACAAACCACACGGCCGCCAACGCGGCAAAGGCGCTCGACACGCTAGTCAACACCATATCCCACCACGAACACCACAACGTCTCGCGGAAGACATGGACCACGGCCGCCGTGATGATTCCTGCCAGCAGCACAACCAGGAACAAGTCGATCAGCCGAAATTGCAGCCAATGCCGAGCGGAAGGCAAGTCAGAGCGATCGCCCGCGGCGTCTCCGGGGGCGGGACGTTTGCGGGCGGACCTCACGCCAACGGCCACGGTCGCACTGAGGATGGAAAAGAATACGAGTGCTTCGTAGGCCCGGATGGGCAGCAGCAACATCAACGCCGCGACCACAACAATCGACCGCTGGAACCAGTGACGGGGCGAAATCCCAGCCCATGTCGCCACGACACTATAGAAGCAGAATGTGCCGGATAACGCCGTGACCAGCACCACCGCTGCCAGCAGACAATTGGGTAACAAGGGACACCTCGGCCGAAAGCCCGATCACCTCGTTGCGAACCGGCGACGGAACCATGCCAGATCGGGGCAGGCCGCAGCCGATCGCAGCAGTTCCTTCAATTGGTCGTCATTGCACACTGAATGGACTGCCGCCGACACGTACGACGGAAACTGCTTGTCATTGTACCGCAAATCGCTCAACACGTGGGGGCCGCCATTAGATTCGCTTGGTCCTCGTCGGAAGCATGGATTTCGATCAGCGGACGTCGAAGGGCTCGTCCGGCAACTGACGTGGTTGGATCAAGAATAGAGGGGAGGAGCATATACTGGACAATCTGCAGAATATGGCAAGGCGGTTGCCATGCCTCGCACGAAACATGTCACACCCGGCGGAGTAGTCTGTCACTTGTTGCATCGTGGGCAGGATGAAGATCTTCTCCCCGGAGCGGGATGACGTGGCCTTAGAGGAAACCATCGAGGAATCCGTCCGGGCCGGCAGCAATCGTCGAGGGCGGTCGCTCCTGGGCCATGGCCGAAACGCCGAGGCTGGCGACGGTGCTGCTCGTGGTGATCTGACAGTACATCGCGGTGTGGATGGAGCTAGGCGGCCGTTGGAGGTGATGCAACAATGAGTGAAACCCATGACTTGGGACCGCGACGCCGCTATGATGTTTCTGTCCACAGGTAGTCTGCCAACAATTCGAGGTCCGCTTGGCCTGAAACGCCAAATCCTCAGCCGGTGTCCGATAAACAATGAACGACTTCACAAGCCGACCAATCCGCCCGTCCAGGCGACGTCAGAAAGGGCCAAAGACGTGCCACTGTTGTTCAAGGGAAGTTCCCTTTTGCTGGAGTTGCCGTTGCGGCTTTCTGATCTGCCAGGCTTGCATGCAGGAGAACCTGTGGGGTATGTCCTGCAACAATATCAGTTGGCAATGTCCGGACTGCGGTGACCAGAACGGTTTCGGGAACCAGTAAATGCGCAGACAGAGCCTAATCATCCATCGTCAGCCCTAGGGCATGAGCCCGCATATCGCGGAGAAGGTATAACCATGCGGTTGATCCACCACGGCGGCCACGAGGGCGTGACCGGTTCTTGCCATCAATTGAAGCTGGACAATGGCAAGTCGCTGCTGATTGACTGTGGGATTTTCCAAGGAGATGATGCACGGGACCACCCAAACCTGGAAATCGACTTCCCACTGGACGGCGTCGAGTGCATGATCCTGACGCACGTGCACATCGACCATGCCGGTCGACTGCCCTACTTGATAGCGGCGGGATACCAGGGCGGTATCTGGTGTAGCCGGCCCACGGCCAGGCTGCTGCCGCTGGTGGTCGAGGACGCCTTGAAGATCAATTTCACACGGGACCGGCGGCTGATTACGTCGTTTGTGGATCGGGTCGAGGCCATGCTGCGGCCGGTCGACTACGGTAGTTGGACCGAAGTGCCGGGCGATGCGCGAATCCGGCTGACGCCTGCGGGGCATATTTTGGGGTCGGCCGTCGTCGAGATCGACGCGGAAGACCGGCGAGTTGTGTTCTCGGGAGACGTAGGAGCCACGCATGCGCCGATCCTGAAAGACCCGCAATCGCCGGAGCGTGCCGACTTGCTGGTGCTGGAATCCACGTACGGCGACAAGCTGCACGAAAACCGTGAAACCCGGCTGCAGCGTTTGGAGCAGATTCTCTGCCACACGCTTGACGACAAAGGGGTGACCATCATTCCCGCGTTCAGCTTGGGCCGTACGCAGGAACTGCTCTACGAAATGAACCTCATCTTCGAGCGAGTACAAAAGCACACGGGACGGAGCCTTTTGAAGGCGGTCGACGTGATTGTCGATTCGCCGCTGGCGTCACAATTCACCGATATCTACGCGGATCTGACGTCTTACTGGGATGCCGAGGGTCAGCGGCTGCTGGAGTACGACGACCAGCCTCTTGTGTTCGAAAACCTGACAACGATCGGTGACCACGACGAACACTGTTCGACGCTCGACTACCTCGCGAGAAGTGGCATCCCGGCTATCGTCATCGCGGGCAGTGGCATGTGTACTGGCGGTCGAGTCATCAATTACCTCAAGGCCCTGCTCGATCGACCGAACACCGACGTACTGTTCGTCGGGTACCAGGGCCGTGGCACGCCGGGGCGCGCCATTCAGGACCGCCGCGACTGGGTCGACTTGGACGGAAAACGCTACCCCATTCACGCCAAAGTTCACCGCATCGGCGGGTATTCCGCACACGCCGACCAGCAGAACCTGTTGGATTTTGTCACGGGCATGGAGCAACCGCCGGGAGAGATCGTCCTGGTGCACGGCGAGGAAGAAGCCAAGGCGGCTCTGAAGGCAAAGCTCGAACAGCGCGGCCTGAACGTACGATAAACGGTCAGGGCGTCTGTGGTTTCTAATCCACGGACCGCCCTTGAACCTGTAGAATGGCCCCCCGGTCCGTGTGTCCTCCTACTTCCCTAGAAACAGCCAGACGTTCCCACCCATGGGTCTCTTGTAGCTGTAGAAATTACCAACTAGCATGTCGAGCTTGCCATCGTTGTTCCAATCCGTCAGGTCGATCCGACATCGGGATCCCTTGCCGAATTCATCAGCGACCAGGTTGATTCTCTTGCCCGGCTCGAGTTTCGGATTCTCCTCCGTGCCTACGTTTCGGAAGAAGTAGAGCGGCGGGTTCTCTGTCCCAAACACGATATCGAGCTTCCCATCACCGTCCCAGTCGACCAGATAGGGCGACGGCCGAGACATCCCAGGGCCCGGCAGCTCCAGCGGCTCCGGTTTGCCGAACTTCGGCTCGTTTTCAGTGCCAATGTTCTGATAGAAAAGAACATCGTGACCTCCGGGACCCGTTTGGCCAACCAGAAGATCTCCGAGGCCGTCACCGTTCCAGTCCGCGAAATGGATCTTGGAATAGATGCCGATTAGCGCATCCGGATCCAGCGTCACACCGCTTTTCCGCCGAATTCCGACGATGGGTTTACCGTCCGCCTCGACGCGAACACCCGTGGCGAGCTTTGGTTCTTCTTGCGTGCCGGTGTTCAGGTACAGCCAAATCTGCCCTCTCGTGTCGCCTGAGAGTAAGTCCTTTTCCCCGTCATTGTTCCAATCCACAACATGTGGATAAGCGCCGATGCATCACCCCGCGTCCAGTCGAATGGGTTTTCCGCCGGCGTTGAGCATGGAGAAATCCTGGAAAACCGGCTCCGTATCCGTCCCTTGGTTCAAATAAAGGCGTATCGCTCCCGACTTGAATTGCCCTACGAGCAGATCCTTTTTCCCGTCACTGTTCCAGTCGGAGACGCAAGGGACAAGGTGTCCTACCTCGACGTCAATTGGCTCTCCGGCAGCCATCAACTTCACGCCGCGGCCAAACCGCGACTCGCTCAAAGCCACACTGTCGCTATCGGTACCGGGCGTCTGTTCGGTTGTCGTGTCGGGTTCGTCTTCCTGGGGCTTTTCGGCGTTCCCGAACGTCTCGGTTGTTTGACTCTGGTCAATCTCAGGCACGGAGTCCGGTTGGCTCGGTGTGCAACCCGGCAGCGCTGTCAGCGCCAGGATGGCCGCAAGTGAGAGAACTGCCATCTGGTAGATCTTGAGCATAACGCTTCCTTCCCAATTCCCCGGCATTTGCATGGCGACCGATGGCTTCGGGGAGGCCAGCGGTCACAGGGTGAGGAACTGCAGTTGTCAAGGGTGCCGCCCAGTACACTGAATTCAGATTCTAACCGTTTTGCCCTGGTGCCGTCAAAGAAGAATACCACTACAGGCCCTTGTTGTAGGTTATTCGCCGGGATTTGCCTGATATCGTCCAAGCCCCCGTCAGCACGGTGAAATTGCGCGAGTGAACTGGTATGCTGACACCTTGTTCATTGCCATCCAACTCAATCCGTCCGCCGAGGTGACGCCGTGCAAACAACAATCGTCGTGTCCCGAGTATTCCAGCCGATTCTGGGCTCGTTGCTTACGTTTCTTGCGATTTCGGCAACATTTGCCGCCGACGTGACCCGCATGGTCCCTCAATATGCCGTGGAGGCGAAGAAGATCCTGGCTGGCACCGATTTCAACGGCGGACTGATCGTACACCTGGGCTGTGGCGACGGACGTCTGACTGCAGCACTGCACACGGGAGGCGAGTCAGTTGTCCACGGCCTGGATGCCGACGCGAAGAACGCCGAGGCGGCCCGCGAGTACATCCGGTCGCTTGGGCTGTACGGTAAGGTATCCGTGGATGTCTTCGATGGAAGGTATCTGCCGTATGCCGACAATCTTGTGAATCTGGTTGTGATGCGGGATGCGGGATACGAGATACGGGATGAAGAGATCCAGCGTGTGCTCGCCCCCGGTGGTGTCGCCGTTACTCTCGACTCTCAACTCTCAACTCTCGACTCTTTCCGCAAGCCATGGCCGGATGATATCGACGAATGGACGCACTTTCTTCATGACGCGAGCGGTAATGCGGTTTCCACCGACCGTCGCGTGGGCCCGCCGCAGCGTTTGCAGTGGGATGGAGGGCCGCGATGGAGCCGAAGTCACGAAACGGACATGAGTGTAACCGCGGCAGTGACCTCGGGCGGGCGCATCTTTCATACCCTTGATGATGGGCCCATCGGTATCCACGAGACGGCGCAGGCCAAACGGCAACTGCCTGACAAGTGTTCCTTGGTGGCACGCGACGCCTTCAACGGCATCGTCCTCTGGAAACGGCCGATTCCCGGTTGGGGCAGCGCGGCCTGGGATGGCAGCAGATGGAAATGGGGCACACGCGATCAGCTTTGGTCGTCGCCACTCACCTTGCCGCGTCGACTGGTAGCCGCCGGAGATCGAATCTACGTGACACTCGGGTTTCGCGTATGCGTTTCGGAACTGGATGCGGGCACCGGAAAGACGTTGCGCGAATTCCCCGAGACGAATGCAGCCGAAGAGATCGTCCTCAGTCAGAACATCCTTGTGGCACGCGTTCGCAACGATGCCGCTTCTACCGATGGCGGCGAGTCGATCGTCGCGGTCGACATCGAGTCCGGGAATATCCTGTGGCGGGAGCATACGAAACGAGTAGCTGATCTCACGCTGGGTGTCTCGAATGGGCGCGTGTGCTTCCACAACACCAGGACGCTGGTGGCAGTGGATCTACGCACCGGAAAGCAACTGTGGCAGGCAGAACACCCACGGCAACCCCAACCAAAACCCAAACCAAAACGCGAGACTACCGCGGCCACTCTGGTGATGACCAAGGATGCCGTCGTATTCGCCGGGCCGTCCGGCGTCGAAGCCCGCGGTGCGGCCGATGGAAAGCTGCTATGGAGCGCGAAGACAAATACCAGCTTCCGTGGAATGCCGGACGTGTTCGTCATTGGCGGAATGGCGTGGTTAGGCACGCTCACGACGACGGGCCTGGATTTGCTCACCGGCCAAGTGGCACGGCAGATCGATCCCGGCCCCCTGTACACCGGAGGTCATCATGTCCGCTGCTACCGTGGCAAGGCGACGGAGGACTACCTGCTGTGGTCCAAACGAGGCATCGAGTTCGTTGACCTCAAGTCGCACGGCCACATGCGGCATGACTGGGTGCGCGGAATGTGTCGCTACGGCATCATCCCGGCGAACGGTCTGATCTACGCGCCGCCCCATCCCTGTTTCTGCTATCCGGGAGTGAAGCTGACGGGGTTCAACGCTCTGGCTGCCGGGAAAGAGTCGAAAGGTCGAAAAGTCGAAAGGTCGAAAATCGACACGGACCTACGTTTGGTATGCGGACCTGCATACGAAAGAATCGCAAATCGGCAATCGGCAATCGGCAATCCACATGATTGGCCCACCTACCGCCATGACAGTGCTCGCAGCGGATGCGCGGCTACGCAGGTTCCGCCACAGTTGAAGCCCGCATGGCAGACCGAGTTGCCTGGCAAGGTGTCGCCACCCGTCGTGGTAGGCGATCACCTGTTCGTTGCAGAGGTCGAGGCGCACAGTGTCACTTGTCTGGACGCTCGCGACGGAACGCGGCTGTGGAGCTATACGGCGGGTGGCCGAGTCGACTCGCCGCCGACAATCCACCGTGGGCGCGTCGTGTTTGGCTGCACGAATGGAACGGTATATTGTTTGCGGGCCAGTGATGGAGAGCTCGTCTGGCGATTCCGCGCCGCACCCGTTGATAGGCGAATCATGTCCTACGGCCGTATCGAGTCGGCGTGGCCGGTACATGGGAGCGTGCTGATCGAGAAGAACATCGTCTATTTCGCCGCGGGACGATCGTCATACCTGGACGGGGGGATCTATATGTACGGTTTGGACGTCGCCACGGGCGAGGTTCGCCACCGAGCGCATCTCGACGGTCCCAGACCGGATCTGAGCATCCCATGCGGCCGCGCCCACGAGATGGATGGAAGCAGGAATGACATTCTTGTCAGCAACGGTGACAGACTGTTCCTGACCCAGAACGTTTTCGATCTCGAACTGAAACAGCACGAAGCACCCAAGATCGCCAAGTGGGGTGCAAGGAAGACGGACCTGCATTTGGTCGCCACGGGCGGGTTTCTCGACGACTCGGGGTTCGACCGGCTGTTCTGGATGTACGCTCAGCGCTGGCCCGGTCTGTATGTCGCCGCCGGCGCGTCGAAGGCAGGGCAAATCCTGGTGTTCGACGAGACGACCACCTACGGGCTGCATACCTTCACCACGAAATTCAGCCGGAGTCCTTACTTCGCACCCGGTACGGACGGATATGAGTTGTTCGCGGACGATAATGCCAACGAACCTGTATTGCCCGACGCCCAGGCCAGACGCGAAAGAGGGTCCATGTCGCGCACACATCCTCCAAAATGGTCCGTGCAGATACCAGTCCGCGCCCGAGCCATGGTCGTGGCGGGCGAGATTCTGTTCTTTGCCGGCCCGCCAGACATCATCGAAAAGGACGACCCGTACGGAGCTTTCGAGGGACGCAAGGGCGGTCAGTTATGGGCCGTATCGACGACAGACGGCAGGAAGATCGCAGAATACGAACTCGATGCGCCGCCGGCCTTTGACGGACTGATCGCTGCGCAAAAGAAGTTGTATGTCACGACGACCGATGGCCGCGTGTCATGCTGGGAGTGACACCGAAGGGCACATCTCACCGCAAGAGATGTCAAAAGGAATCCCACCAATGCTGCGTGTTTCTGTTGCCGCCACCATGTTGCTCACCCTACCGCCGATCACTTTTGCCGCCGACGAGCCGGAACGGCCACGGATGTACTTTGCCGATACCGTCTCGGGCAGACCTTACTCCAAAGACCCAGCGGTGGTGAAGTTCAAGGACAAGTATTTCCTCTATTACTCGCTGTCGCCCTACGAAGGGAAGCCGACCCACGGCTGGAACATCGGCATCGCCACCAGCGACAATCTGTTCGACTGGCGAAAAATCGGCGCGCTGAAAAACACGGGCGAGGTCGAACGGAACGGTTTCTGCGCGCCGGGGGCGATTGTGCTGGACGGCAAAGTACATCTGTTCTATCAGACGTACGGCAACGGCCCGCGAGATGCGATTTGCCACGCCTGGTCAGAGGATGGTATCGGTTTCACTCGGAACTCAACGAACCCGATCTTCCGGCCAACCGGCCAGTGGAACTGCGGTCGTGCGATTGATGCCGACGTGATCCAGCATGACGATCGCTTGCTCCTTTACTGGGCCACTCGCGACCCAGAATTCAAGACTCAGATGCAAGGCGTGTCGGCGGCACCGTTGGACAGCGATTTCGCCGTCGAAAAATGGACGCAACTCAACCCTGACGGCCCCATTCTCACGCCGGAACTCCCTTGGGAACGCCGTTGCATCGAAGCGGCTGCGATGGCCAGACGCGAGGGACGACTATACATGTTCTATGCCGGGGGCTACAACAACGAGCCCCAACAGGTCGGCGTGGCGGTCAGCGACGACGGGGTTCACTTCAAGCGTCTGTCGGAAGAACCGTTTCTGCCCAACGGCCCGGCGGGATCTTGGAACTCCAGCGAGTCGGGGCATCCGTTCCTCTTTCAGGATGAGGATGGCCGAGACTACCTGTTCTACCAGGGCAACAACGACCGTGGCCGCACCTGGTATCTCTCGATGGTACCGATCGGCTGGAAGGACGGACAGCCCGTGTTGCTTCCATCGCTTGACCGTTGACCGCCAGATTGTCCACAACGGGTTTCTTGACAATCGAACGTGACACCGCGACAATCGTGGTCGAGTTATCGCCCAAGTGGGCGCGGCAAGCCTTCGAGGTCTGCGGACAATACGTGAGGATCACTTTTGCAGAAGGACTAAGCGATGTGTGAACACTGTACGCGAAGAGGGTTCTTGGGAATGGGCGCCGCAAGCGGGTTGCTGTTTGCGGGCGGAACGTGGACGAATGCGCGGGCTGCTGACGCACCGCCTCCGCAGCCGCGCAGCAAGTCGCGGATCTGTGTTATCTTCACAGGCACACCTCAACCGGAAGATCGCAATTGGGGTGCCGACGCGCCGCAGATCGAGGCAATGAGGGCTCGGCTCACCGAGGCGGAAAAAAAGCTGGGAAACGTCGAGCTGATCGTCGGTGAATCGCGCAACGCTCAGGAAACGACGGCGCTTTTGGAGAAGGCCGGGCCGGAAGCACCAGTCCTGGCGATCAACGTGCAGAACTTCGCGATGAAGCGTGTGATTGATCCCGTTTTGGAGGCGGGCCATCCAATGGCGGTGTTCTCGCTGCCGGCCAGCGGGCACGATTGGATGTATGTGCCTCGATGGCACCGTGCGGGGCATCGCACCACGCTGCTGGCCAGCAGCGACTACGACGAACTGGAGCGCGCTTTGCGTCTGTTGCGCGTGATTCCGATGATGAAGCAAACCAGGATTCTCCTGTTTCCTCCGGCCCGCGGTACCGAACCGGCCTGCTCGCCGGAAGAAGTCAAGAAGCGATTGGGCGCCGATGTGGTCACCATGGAACTGAAGGACATGGACGAGTTGCTCACGACTGCGGACGAAAAAGCTGTCGAAGCCGAACTCGATGCATGGACCAAAGGCGCGAAACAGATCCTTGAACCGACGAAAGAAGACATCGAGAAGGCCGCTCGTGTTAGCGTCGTCCTGGACCGCGTCATGGAAGAGGTGAAGGCCGACGGATTGGCCATCGGAACTTGCATGGGATGGTTGCCGCGCGGGTTTCCTTGCCTGGGGTTCACGCGTCTTCGTGACCGAGGCGTGCCGGCGGCCTGTGAAGGCGACATGGATTCGCTGCTGACCATGATGTTGTTTCAGTACGCCATCGACCGCCCCGGCTTCCAGGGCAACGCGACCTTCGACACGTCGCGAAACGCCCTGTGGACCGCCCACTGCACCGCGCCCCTAAAGATGGATGGCGCGGACGGCAAAGAAGCTCCCTATCTGCTGCGCGGGCATTCCGAAGTCGGCGGTAGCGGCTGTGTGCCAGAGATCCAGTACCGTATCGGCCAGGTCATCACCCGTACCAAGTTGATCAACCTGGACACGATCCTGGTCTCTACGGGCGAGATTATCGACGTGCCCGAAAAATCTGTGCACGGCTGTCGCACGCAAATCGTCACGGAGGTCCGCGATGCGGCCAAGATGGCGGCAAACTGGAGCAGCGTACTGGAAACGGAGGACGCCATGACGCTGCTGCACCGCGTCGTGTTCTACGGCGACCACATGCAGGACGTGCGGCACATGGCCAACTTGATGGGCATGAATGTCGTCGAGGAAGGTTAACCGCGTCACCTGCGGTAGGCTAGTCGGCATCCACTGGCGCTCGAAC